>JAITJN010000029.1 GCA_031278895.1 Candidatus Endomicrobiellum guadaloupense | reverse complement strand
GTAGACTACCACAACATCAACCCACTTAAGAAGAGAAAGATAATAAAGATATAATTAGTTGTGGAATAAAAAGCCTTACATTTGGAACATTTAACTATCTAAGGAGCCTGTTGAATAATGTTTTTCATATAAGAGTACCCTTTTTTCGTTCTTTTTTTACCTTTGATTGACCATAGAAGTTTTTTATTTGACAAATTTTGAAATAATGACTATACTTTTGTGCAGCGTAAGTTTTATTTTATTTAAGGAAAGATTTAGATGTTTAACATGGCAATGTTTGCAAAATTACATCATCATAATGGGCGACATTTGCGCTAAAACATGGAATTCATGTAGGCGTGAGTGTCGTTTGTTTGCGCCTACATTGCTATAGAGGTTTTATAAGCTGTGTGGGTTTTAAACTACACGGTTTTTTTATTTTGAAAATTACAGGAGATAATTATAATGCTTAGAGTTGCAGTTACTAAAGGACGTATTGAAGAAGAATTTATTGGATTACTTAGAAAAGCAGGGTTTGACAGCACATCAATCTGTAACAAAGGAAGAAGTTTGCTTGTTAAATCAAAAGATAATATAGAGTTTATATTTTCTAAATCTAATGATACTTTGAAATTTATAGATCTAAATATTGTAGATTTGGCAGTTGTTGGTAAAGATGCAATTATTGAGAATGATACTGAGATTTATAATGAATTGTTGGATTTAAAGATAAGCAAGTGTCATTTTGCTTTAGCGGGATTTTCAAATTATAAAGAAGCCAAAGTTATAGCTTCAAAATATCCGAATGTCACAAGGAAATTTTTTGCAAAGAAAAATAAGTATCCAAAGATTGTAAAAATAGAAGGTTCAGTAGAGCTTGCGCCTATTTTAAAAATAGCCGATGGAATAGTTGATATTGTTCAAAGTGGCAATACATTAAAAGCCAACGGGTTAGAAGTAATAGAAAAGATTTGTGACATAAGTACATTGCTTCTAATTAATCCTAAGAGCATAGGCTTAAATGCAATAGACAATTTTATAGAAAAGCTTGGGAGACTGCTATGTTAAAACTTGTCGAATATAATACAAAAGGGTTTGTTCCAAAAAATGAGATGGATATTGAGGTAGAAATTTCTGTGAGAAAGATAATTGATGATGTACGGCAATTCGGTGACGAAGCGGTTTTGTCTTATGCAAAAAAGTTTGATGGTTTTAATAGTAAAACTATAAGGGTGACAAATGAAGAAATAGAAAATGCATTGAAGATAATTAATAAAAATGCAATGCGTATTTTAAAAAAAGCAAAGTCACAGATTGAGTGTTTTCACAAAAGGCAAGTGCAGAAAGGATATTCTATATATAAGAAAAATGGTGTTATTATGGGACAAGTTATAAGACCGCTAGAACGTGTGGCTATTTATGTGCCTGGTGGTACAGCAGCATATCCTTCGACTGTATTGATGAATGCTGTTCCAGCAAAACTCGCAGGTGTTAAAGATATTGTCATGTTTACACCTGCAAAATCTGATGGAAAAATTAAGGATTTTATTTTAGCAGCTGCAGCAATATGTGGCATAACTGAGATTTACAAAGTAGGAGGCGTACAATCTGTTGCAGTAGCTGCATATGGGACCAACAATATTACAAAAGTAGACAAAATAGTAGGTCCGGGAAATGCTTATGTGGCTAGTGCAAAAAAATTATTGTTTGGAGTAGTAGATATAGATATGATAGCAGGTCCTTCGGAGATTTTAATAATTGCAGACTCTAATGCTAAACCAGCCTATATCGCAGCAGATCTTCTAAGTCAGGCTGAACATGATGAAATGTCAGAAAGTATTTTGATTACAACTGACTTAGATCTGTACAAAGAAGTTGAAAAGGAGTTAAAGTTACAGCTTCCAAAACTAAAACGTAAAGAGATAGCAAAAAATGCATTAGAAAAAAATGGAATGTGTATCATAGCAAAATCTATTGACGAAGCTTTTGAAATATCAGATAACATCGCTCCTGAACATTTAGAAATAATGACACAAAATCCTTTAGAAATGCTTGCTAAAGTTAAAAATGCCGGGGCAGTATTTTTAGGAGAAAATTCTCCAGAAGTACTTGGCGATTATATGAGCGGTACTAATCACGTCTTGCCAACATCTGGTACTGCAAAGTTTGCTTCGCCTTTAGGCGTGTATGATTTTGTAAAAAGAACTTCTTACAGTTATTATCCAAAAAACGTGCTATCAGAGTTTAGAGATGACATTTCGTCTTTTGCTTTATTAGAAGGTTTAGATGCTCACGCAAATGCGGCAAATATTCGTTTTGTAAAGGAGGTGTTATAAATGAGAACAAGTGAAATTAAACGCAACACTAAAGAAACAAAAATAGAAATGAAATTAAATTTAGATGCTACAGGAAAATTTGATGGGAATAGTGGAATTGGGTTTTTTGACCATATGCTTAATATTCTAACTTTCTATGCCAAAGTTGATATTAAACTTAACTGCATAGGAGACTTAAATACAGGTGCACATCATACTGTTGAAGATATTGGCATAGTTTTTGGTATAGCTTTAAAAAATGCTTTAGAGGATAAGATAGGAGTAGCTCGTTTTGGAGGTTGTTTTCTACCAATGGACGAAGCTTTAGTAAATGTAAACTTAGATATTTCTGGACGTGGTTGTTTAATTTTTAACGTAAGTTTCACATCTGAAAGAGTATGGGATTTTGAAACTGAATTAGTTGAAGAATTTTTTAGAGCAGTTGTTGTAAATGCAGGAATAACGCTTCACATAAATCTTGAGTATGGCAAAAATACTCATCACATAATAGAAGCTATTTTCAAAGGGTTTGGTGTGTCATTAAGACAAGCAATTGAAAAAACTGGAACTCAAATAAATTCTTCAAAAGGAGTTATATAAGTGATAGCAGTTATTGATTATAAATCTAGTAATATCTCGAGTTTATTGTCAGCTTGCAAAGAAATTGGCATTGACGCAAAATTAACAAACAACACTAAAACTCTGGATTCATATAAAGCAATTATTATTCCTGGAGTTGGCGCGATTAAAACAGCCATAGGAAATTTAAAAGGAACAGGATTATTTGATGTTTTAAAAAATACTGATAAACAAATTTTAGGTATATGTCTTGGAATGCAAATGTTATTTGAAAAAAGCTATGAAGATGGAGAAACAGAATGTTTAGGTTTTATAAAAGGTGAGGTTATAAAAATACCTGTTAATGCAAGACTGCCTCATATGGGGTGGAACAATTTAGATACAGGAGAAGACGTATATTTTGTCCACTCATATATGGCAAGTACGACTTTGGAAAATATAGTTTCTTATACAGACTATTGCGGTGTTCAAATACCAGCTATAGTCAAATATGGCAATGTAACAGGATTTCAATTCCATCCTGAAAAAAGTGGAGAATATGGACTAAAACTTCTAAGGAAGTGGTATTTTGATATAGAGGAAAAAGTAAATGCTTAAAAAAAGAATAATTTCATGTTTGGATATAAAAGATGGTAGAGTTGTAAAAGGTATTAATTTTTTTAACTTAACTGATATTGGAGATCCTGTTGTTCTTGCAAAAGAATACGAAAAACAGGGAGCTGACGAGATAGTATTTTTAGATATTTCAGCCACATGCGAAAATCGCGCTATAACAAGCAACATAATAGAAAGATCAGCTAAAGCACTTAGGATACCATTGACAGTTGGCGGAGGAATTCGTTCCATTGAAGATTTCCGTAATGTTTTAAAACTTGGTGCAGATAAAGTATCTATAAACTCGGCAGCGGTTAATAATCCTGGTATTATTTTGCAAGCTGCAAAAGAGTTTGGAACACAATGTGTTGTTGTTGCCATAGATACTGATGGAGAAAATATTTTTATAAATGGCGGACGTGTCAACTCAAGGATTAATCTAGTGGGCTGGGTTAAACAATGCGAAAGCTTGGGAGCAGGAGAAATCTTGCTTACATCAATAAACAGTGACGGAACAAAAAGAGGTTATGACATTGAAACATTAAATAAAGTTGTAGATATTGTAAACATACCAGTTATAGTAAGCGGAGGCTGTGGAAGTGTAAATGATATCATTGATATGTTTAACAGAACAGATTGTTGTGCAGCTTTAGTAGCGTCCCTATTGCATTATAAAACTGCAACTGTGTATGACATAAAACAAGAAATGATTAAAAATAACATTCCTGTAAGAAGGTACCACAATGATAAATTTTAATAAAACGCCGTTAATTCCGGCTATTGTTCAAGATTACAAAACAAAAGAAGTTTTGATGTTAGCGTATATGAATGAAGAAAGTTATACCCTTACGCTTGAGAGAGGCGAGACATATTTTTATTCGCGAAGCAGAAAAAAGTTATGGCATAAAGGAGAAACTTCAGGTTGTATCCAAAAAGTAAAAGGTATGTATTTAGATTGTGATAGCGATACACTATTAATTTTAGTGGAACACGTTGAATTTGCATGCCATACTGGTAAGTTCTCTTGTTTTTTTAAGGGAATAATTCCTTGCGAAACAAAAAAAAATATATTTGACGCTATTTATAGCCGTATTTCAAGCAGAGCTAAAAATCCTGTTAAAAATTCTTATACAAATTACTTGCTTAACGAAGGGCTTGATAAAATTTGTAAAAAAATAGGAGAAGAATCTTGCGAAGTTATTATTGCTGCAAAAAATGGGAATAAAAATGATTTAGTTGGCGAAATCTGTGATTTAACTTATCACATTCTTGTTTTAATGCAAAGTAAAAATATAAGCTTAGGCGATATAAATAGTAAACTTCAAGAGCGCTACACTATTGAAGGAAATAAAAAAGAGGTAAGGAAATGATTTTAATCCCTGCTATAGATATAAGACAAGGTAATTCCGTAAGATTAAAACAAGGGGACATTAAATATGAAACTATTTATTCTACAGACCCTGAAAATGTTGCAAAAATATGGGAATCTAAAGGGGCAAAACGTATACATATAGTAGATTTAGACGGAGCTTTTAGTGAAGAAAGCACAAATGAAGAAATTATCAAACGTATATGCTCTTGTGTAGATGTTCCAATACAAGTTGGCGGAGGTATAAGAAGTTTAGATAAAATATCTGAAATTTTTAATTGGGGAGCAGCAAGTGTGGTTTTAGGTAGTATTGCAGTGTCTAATCTTCAAATTTTAAAAGAAGCTGTAAATAGGTACGGTGATGAAAGAATTATTGTAGCTGTTGATGCAAAATATGGGAAAGTTGCCATTAAAGGCTGGAAAGATATTACCTCTATTGATGCATTAAGTTTGGTTGATAATCTTAAAGAAATAGGTGTTAGAAATATTTTGTATACAGATATTTCCAGAGACGGAATGTTTTATGGTCCTGACTATAATGGAATAAAAAGGCTTTTAGAAAAAAATATTAAAGTTATAGCTTCTGGCGGTATAAAAAACGAAGAACAAGTTATTAAGCTTAAACAATGCGGTATTTATGGAGCAGTTGTAGGCAGTGCTTTATATTCAGATGGTTTTGATCTGAAACGTGCTATAGAAGCAGTAGAAAGCGATGGGGAGTAGTATTGATTGTTGATTGATATTGACAATGTATAGTTTTAGTTGTATAATAGCAGTCACCAAGTCAAAGCGCTAGAATAAAAGTAGAAAGCGCAAAAATATAAGGAGGAAGTAAAATGATTAGACCACTTGGCGAAAAGATTTTGGTTAAACCCGCAGAACTGAAAGAAGTAAAAAAAGGCGGAATCATTATTCCAGATACCGCTAAAGAAAAGCCACAAGAAGGTGAAGTTGTAGCTGTAGGAACAGGTAAAAAAACTGAAGATGGAAAAATAATAGCTTTAGATGTAAAAGTAGGAGATAAAGTCTTGTACGGAAAGTATTCTGGGACTGAAGTAAAGGTTGATGATAAAGACTATATTATAATGCCTCAGGACGATATTCTAGGAATAATAGAATAAAGAATAATCTGATAATAAGAAAGGAGAAAAGTGCTATGGCAAAACAGTTGATTTATAATGATGATGCTCGCAAAGCTATGAAAGCTGGCGTAGATAAACTTGCAAACGCAGTTAAAGTTACTCTAGGACCTAAAGGCAGATATGTAGTTTTGGATAAAAAGTTTGGTTCTCCAACAGTTACAAATGACGGTGTAACAATAGCTAAAGAAATAGAACTTGAAGATCCATTTGAAAACATGGGTGCTCAGCTTGTTAAAGAAGTTGCTTCTAAAACCAATGATATCGCTGGTGATGGAACAACAACAGCTACAGTTTTGGCTCAATCTTTAATAAATGAAGGTCTTAAAAATATTACTGCAGGAGCTAACGCTAATCATATAAAGAGAGGCATAGACAAAGCAGTTGCAGCAGTTATAGAAGAGATTAAGAAAATAGCAAAGCAAGTTAAAAGCAAAGAGGAAATTGCCCAGATTGCTTCAATTTCTGCAAGTGATAAAGAAATAGGAAGTTTGATAGCAGATGCTATGGAAAAAGTAGGTAAAGATGGTGTTATAACAGTTGAAGAAGGTAAGTCTTCCGAAACTACCCTTGATGTCGTTGAAGGAATGCAATTTGACAGAGGCTATAACTCTCCTTATTTTGTAACCGATACAGAAAGAATGCAGGGAATTTTAGAAAATCCTTACATAATAATTACAGATAAGAAGCTGTCTTCAATGCAAGAGATTCTTCCTCTGCTTGAAAAAGTTGTTCAAACAGGAAGACCTTTCGTTATAATTGCAGAAGATATTGAAGGTGAAGCTCTTGCAACTTTGGTGCTTAACAAGATTCGTGGAACGCTCAAAGTTATTGCTGTAAAAGCACCAGGATTTGGCGATAGAAGAAAAGAAATGCTTCAAGATATAGCAATTCTTACCGGTGGAACTGTTATTACTGAAGAAACAGGTTTGAAGCTTGACAGTGCTACAATAGATCTTCTTGGTCAGGCAAAGAGAGTTGTTGTTGACAAAGAAAATACAACAATTGTTTCAGGTCTTGGCGATAAGAAAGAAATAGAGTCAAGAATATCTCAAATTCGCAAGCAGATTGCAGATACAAAGTCCGAATATGATAAAGAAAAACTTCAGGAAAGACTTGCAAAACTAGTTGGCGGCGTAGCTGTAGTAAATGTTGGCGCTGCAACTGAAGCTGAAATGAAAACAAAGAAATTTAAAGTTGAAGATGCTTTAAATGCAACAAGAGCAGGCGTAGAAGAAGGTATCGTAGCTGGTGGTGGGGTGGCTCTTCTAAAGGCTCAATCTGTTTTGGAAAAAATTAAATCAGATGATGTAGATGAAAAGACTGGTATTGAAATTGTTCTTAAGGCTCTAGAAGGACCTATAAGAATGATAGTTGAAAATGCAGGGCTTGAAGCTTCTGTGATAGTAGATAGAGTAAAAAGCTCAAAAGATGCTGCTTTTGGATACAACGCCGATAACAATGAGTATGTGGATATGGTAAAATCCGGTATTGTGGATCCAGCAAAAGTTACAAGAACAGCATTAGAAAATGCAGCCTCAATAGCAGGACTTGTTTTGACAACGGAAACATTGGTAACGGATATTCCTGAAAAATCTTCTAAGATGCCACCTATGGGTGGAGGAATGCCTCCAATGCCTGAATATTAATAAATAATATTCTTTAGACATAAATCCCAGCCTCTATTTTGAGGCTGGGATTTCCTTAAGTTCATCATTTAGATTCCTCTAAAATGCCCTTTTCCCCTATTCTTCTCTTCTTTTTTCAAAAAATATTCTCCACTTTTTTCTATATCCGATAAACGTAGGTTTCGGTGGCTTGCACTTTAACTACACCCTCATAACTAAAGTTTTTTGATAGCACCCACAGTAACATCGCTGATGGTTTTCTTTACAAATAAGAAAAAGAGGATTGGAAAGAATTCCAATCCTCTTTAAAATTACTAAACAAACTTAGATTTTTTTTATGTTTGCTGCTTTAGGACCTTTGTCAGAATTTACAACTTCAAATTCAACACTGTCACCTTCTGCTAACGATTTGAAACCTTCAGATTGAATAGCTGAATAGTGTGCAAAAACATCACCTGATCCGTCATCATTAGAAATGAATCCGTACCCTTTCTGGTCGTTAAACCACTTAACTTTGCCTTGTGCCATTACTGCAACTCCTTTTTCGTCTGCTTTTAGACAGACATTAAGATTTACAACCACGTCTAGCGGTTGTTTTGTTATTATAATAAAATAATTATATAATGTCAAGACCTTGTGAAAATTTTAAACAGAATTGGGCATCGTGAGGTTTTACAGCACGATATTTATTCTTGAAAAACGAAATTGTGGAGATAAAAAAGCAATGAGAAAAAATATAAATAAGGTAATAAATAATACAAAGATAGACACTGTTTTATTTACTGATTCAAAAGAAATTTTTTATCTTACCGGAGCTGAATTTGGTGGGTTTTGGCTTTTGTATACAAAAGCCAAAACTTATGCTATTTGCTCCAAGATGATAGAAGATCAAGTAAAAGAGTTCTTCAAAAATAAAGATGTATATGTATATCCTGGTGTTCTTTTTAATAAGATAGTTCTAGAAATTTTAAAAGAAAACAATATAAAGAATCTGTTTATTGATCCAAAATATATGACAGCATTAGATTTTATTCTTTTAGGCGAAAAGTTGAGCCAAGCAGGTATAGAACTTGAGAGAAAGATAGGCATACTTGATAACGCAAGAATACTAAAAGAAAATAATGAAATAGAAAACTTAAAAAAGTCCTGCAAAATAGTTTCAGAAGTTTGTGATACTGTCAAAAAAGAGATCAAACCTGGCATTAGTGAGCTAGATATTCAGTATAGAATTTTAGAACTATTTGCACAAAATCATGTAATCGAAAGTTTTACTCCTATAATAGCTTTTGGACAAAACTCTGCAAACCCTCATCATAGAAGTTCTAATAGAATATTAGCTGAAAATGATATTATAATGGTGGATATAGGCTGTGCGTTTAACGGCTATTGTTCAGACTTGACGCGTACATACTTTTTAGATAAAATTGACGACAATAGCAAGCGTATTTGGAATATTGTAAAACGTTCTCAGGAAGCTGTTTTAAAAGGGATAAAAGCTGGTTTACCGATTTCTTGGGCAGACAAAACAGCAAGAGGCGTTATAGAATCTGCCGGATATAAAGATAAGTTTATACATACTACCGGACACGGAGTGGGAATAGAAATTCATGAAATGCCTTCGTTATCGTCAAATGCCGAAGGCGTTTTTTTTGCAGGTATGGCAGTTACTGTAGAACCTGGTATATATATTGAACAAGAGTTTGGTGTTAGGATAGAAGATACTATACTTATAAAAGAAAACGGTTGTGAAATATTGACTTCAGCAACATATTAAACTAGGAGAGAAGATGATTTCAACGTCAGACTTTAAAAATGGACTTAATATTTTAGTGGATGGAGAGCCTTATCAGATTACGTGGTTTCAAAACCATAAACCAGGAAAGGGTGGAGCTATAATGCGCGTTAAGCTTAGACATCTTAAAAAGGGTGGCACTATTGAGCGTACTTTTAAGTCTGGAGAAAAGTTTGAAGCATTAAGCGTTACAAGGCAGAAAAAACAATTTTTGTACAAAGAAGGTATAAATTTCAATTTCATGGATATGAATACATATGAACAAATAAGCGTTTATCCTGAATTATTGGGTGATAAAGCAAACTTCCTTAAAGAAAACCTTGAAGTAGAAGCTATATATCTTGAAAATGAACTTATAGGTATAGATCTTCCAATAATAATAGAAATGACAATAGCTGAAGCAGAACCAGGAATTAAAGGAGATTCTGTTTCCAATCTTACAAAGATGGCAAAGATTGAAACAGGTGCTGATATTCGTGTTCCTTTATTTATCAAAGAAGGGGACAAAATAAAAGTCGATACAAGAACTGGAGAATATGTAGAAAGAGTATAGAATTTTTGTTTAAAGAAAATTTAATATTGCGCGTTTTGCCGTGATATAATGAGGTTAAAATGAATCCGCAAGAAATAAAAGAGTTTTTGAAATCAATAAAGCATACTGATATTGAAGAAATGGAGTATCACAGCGGCGATAGTTTTCTGTATTTTAAAAAATCTGAAATTGAATATGTCCAGCGTCCTGTTGTTTGTGTCAAAGAAGTTGTTGAAGAGAAAAAAGTTCAAGAAAAAGATTTTATAATTCCAATCAAATCAAGAATGGTAGGGATTTTTTCAATCAGTTCTGAAGCTGATAAACCTTCTTTTGTAAAAGAAGGAGATATTGTTACTATTGATCAAAAAGTTGGTCAAATAGAAGCTATGAAGATTATCAAAGATGTAAAAGCAAAAATTAAAGGTAAAATAGTGAAAGTTCTTGTTTCAGATGGTCAAGCAGTTGAATATGGACAAGAACTATTTTTAGTTGATACAAGTAAATAATTATCAAACATTCCAAATCCAAGCTGTTATTTACAAATGGGAGAGAAGATGTTTAAAAAGGTTTTGATTGCAAATAGAGGTGAAATAGCGTGCAGAATAATAAGAGCTTGCAGAGATCTCGGCATTAAAACTGTTGCTATACATTCGGAAGTTGATAGAGAAAGTATGCACGTGAAAATTGCCGATCAGTCTATATGTGTTGGAGAAGCAAGCGTTTCAGACAGTTATCTAAATATACCAAGCATTATAGCAGCAGCTGAAATTTCTGGTGCAGATGCTATTCATCCAGGATACGGATTTTTGGCCGAAAACACTTATTTTGCTGAAGTTTGCGAAGCTTGTGGCTTAAAATTTATCGGACCTTCAAAAGAATCCATAGAACAAATGGGAGATAAAATAGCTGCAATTGAGCTTATGAAAAAATCTGGAGTTCCTGTTGTACCGGGTTCCGATGGTCCAATAAGTGCCGATGACCCAAAAATTTTTGCTATGGCAAAAAAGATAGGATATCCTGTAATAGTTAAAGCTACTGCAGGTGGTGGCGGTAAAGGAATGAGAATAGTAACTTCTGAAGAAAGTCTTCAAAACTCTATTATGATGGCTCAGACTGAAGCTAAGGCTGCTTTTGGAAATCCAGATGTATATATGGAGAAATATATTGAAGAGCCTCACCATATAGAATTCCAGATACTTGGAGATAAATATGGTAAAACTGCATATTTACCAGAAAGAGATTGTTCAATACAAAGAAGACATCAAAAACTTGTTGAAGAAAGTCCATCTCCTTTGATAAGCGAATCTTTAAGAAAAAAAATGGGTAAAGCAGCGAGGCACGCTGCTGCAGCTATTAAATATGTTACTGTAGGCACAGTAGAATTTCTCGTAGATAAAAAGGGTCGTTTTTATTTTATGGAAATGAATACGAGAATTCAGGTTGAACACCCTATAACTGAAATGGTTACAGGTATAGACCTTGTAAAGGAACAGATAAGGCTTGCAGCTGGAGGAAAACTTTCAATTGTTTCAGAAAAAGTAAAGATATTAGGTCATGCTATAGAGTGCAGAATCAATGCTGAAGATCCTGATAAAGATTTTCTCCCATCACCTGGTAAGATAGGGAAATTGTATCTGCCTGGAGGTCCAGGAGTTAGGATTGACTCTCATGTTTATTCAGGATATACAATTCCTCCATTTTATGACAGTTTGATAGCAAAGGTTATATCTTTTGGATTAGATAGAAATGAGGCTATTAAAAGAATGCAAAGGGCATTGAGAGAAGTAGAAATAGAGAATGTTAAAAATACATCTTCGTTACATGCTAGGATTATGGATAACGAACAATTTCGCAAAGGTAGTGTAAGCACAGATTTTCTTGCAAAACATATATTCTCAAAATAGTGTGTGGTGGAAAATGGACATAAAAACGACTATCAAAACTCTCATAAACGATAGCATTGACGCAAAGAAGAAAATGCTTGATGACATTCATATAGATTATATTGATAATGTTGTAAATAAAATTGTTGATGCTTACAAAAACAAGAAAAAGACTATTATTTGCGGAAACGGTGGATCTGCATCGGATGCTTTACATTTTTCAGCTGAGATGGTGGTTCGTTTTGAGAAAAATAGAGTGGCATTGCCATCACTCACTCTAAATGATAATGTATCATCGCTAACTGCAATAGGAAATGACTTTGGTTATGATTATTCTTTTAGCAGGCAACTTGAGGCTTTTGCTCAAGAAGGTGATATTTTTATAGCTATATCAACAAGCGGTAATTCAAAGAATGTTATAAATGCTTTAGAATCTGCTAAAAAGTTGTGTGTTTTTACAATAGGGATGACAAATTCTGTTGGTGGTAAAATGAAAGATATGTGCGATCTATGCTATTGTGCTCCGACAAAAGTTACCGCAAGGACTCAAGAATGCCACATACTTTTAATACATATTATTGCTAAACTTGTAGAAGAAAAAGTTTTTAACTGAAGAAATAGATTGAACAAAAAATAAGTCGCGTTGAAAAACGTGGCTTATTTTTGCTTTAAACTGTTTACACTACCAACGTTGCCAGTTTTTTTAGTGCAAAAAGGTATCCATTTATACCAAAACCAGAAATTTGTCCTAAAACTATAGGCGCGATATAAGATTTATGCCTGAAGTCTTCTCTTGCATAGATATTTGAGATATGTACTTCTATTGTAGGAATAGCAACAGCGGCTAAAGCGTCTCTTATAGCAATAGATGTATGAGTAAACGCTGCAGGATTTATAATAATTCCAAAAGTATTATTAAAAGCTTTTTGAATTTTATCTACAATCTCTCCTTCATGATTTGATTGAAAAAACTCAAGCTCAAGTTTTAACTCTTCTGCAAGAGAAGAAGCTTGTTCTTCAATATCATTGAGAGTAATATCTCCATAAATTTTAGGCTCTCTCTTACCAACCATATTTATATTTGGACCATTTATTACAAGTATTTTTTTCATTTAAATGCTCCTAAATTTTTTTAAAACATTTAAAACCATTTTGTCTGCAACTTGTTTGTTTATAACTTCGCCAATATCTTTTATAAGAACAAAGTTAATATTTCCATCAACAGACTTTTTGTCTTTTTTCATAAGCGAGAGGAATTTTATAGGCTTATTCTTTGTATCTAGATTAAATGCAGTTATATTTAGCATATTTTTTACTTTATAGTACACTTCTCTTTTGCATATTTTTAACTCTAGAGAAAGTCTAGCTGCAAAAAGCATTCCAATTGCTACAGCTTCTCCATGTAAGAATCTATTATAGTTAGTTGCAGTTTCAAGACAATGAGCATAAGTGTGTCCAAAGTTTAATACAGCTCTAAGGCCTATTGTTTCTCTCTCATCTTTTTCTACAATTTCTGCTTTGTAAAAACAACTTTTATAAATTATATAATCAAGATCATTTGATGATATAATTTCGTTTTCAAATAGATCTGCTAAATAGTTATAAAATTTTTTGTCAAAAATAAATGCATATTTTATAATCTCTGCAAGCCCATTTTTTATTTGTCTTTGAGGAAGAGACTCTAAGAAAAAAGTATTTATCCATACAAGGTTTGGCTGATAAAAAGCGCCAGCTATATTTTTACCTTTAGTTACGTTTATTGCTGTCTTACCTCCAACACAAGAGTCTGTCATTGCAAGAAGTGTTGTTGGAATTTGAATAAAATCAATACCTCTCATGTAAGTTGCAGCAAAGAATCCCGCAATATCGCCGATAACTCCACCGCCAAATGCTATCGCACAACTTTTTCTATCAATTCCTAACTCAAGTGCTTTATTGTATAAGTATGAAAGATTTTTTATATTTTTGCTTTTTTCTCCATAACTTATAACTGCAGTATGTACATTATAACCATATTGCTTAAATAAATTGACCAAAGATTTTAAGTGAAGTTTTTCAATATTCTTATCACTAATTATAAAGAAAGTTTTAGTTTTTATTTGTTTTCTCAGACTAGAAAAAAAAGTTTTTGTTGATGGAGAGATGATTATATTGTATTTATGTTTTTTAAGGCGTACAGTTATTGTTTTTTTCATAGACTAATAATAACATTTTTTTTATGTTACTCCAACTAAATACTTCAGTATAAGTATAATATGAGTATAATATATGAGAATTAAAATGAGGTTTTAATAGATTTTAGAAGTTCGCGGAAGTTTTACGATTTGTATCAATTATAAATGGCGGCGGTAGGAATTGAACCTACGACCAAAGGCTTATGAGTCCTCTGCTCTACCTCTGAGCTACGCCGCCGAAACAACGCATGTATTATACACTTTTTGAGGACGAAAGCTAAATACATTGTTTTGACCTTCAGCATAATCTTGCTCAAAAGCAAAACTAGCTACATGTGAAAATAGTAAAAGAGTAGATCAAAAAATCTTCGACGTTTAATCTCTTTGTCTTCCTGTTCTTTGTCTTCTGGAATTTGTTCGTTTGGCATATTTTCTCCTTTAAACAGAAGGTTTAACTTATACAAGTAGCAGTATTATAAAATAACCAAAACTTATATACGTAATTGCCGAAATGCCCACAAACCCAGAAACTTCCCTACTAGCATTTATTATACACTTATTTTTCTTATTTGTCTACATGTTGTGATATTTTACAAGAAATTGACAATCTAAGATGTTTTGTGTTATCCTTAAGTAGTTATTTGTCTATTATTTGTAAAAAATGGAGACAAATTTGTTAAAAGAAAGAGAAATTCTTAGAGGATATACTTTTGTTTTAACAATAATAATTATTTGTTTGTTTTTATGTGTAGAGGTTTACTCCTCTAGCGATGCTTTTCTAGCAAGGTGTATAAAGATTGGTGAATCCCGCGATCCTAAATTGGCTATAACACACGAACAGATTCAACTTGCCGAATCTAGAGCTACCCGTGCTGCAAGATCATTTTTCCCTCAAGTTACGCTTCAACATACAAGATCTAAAGGAACAACTGCTATGGCTGAAAGAAATTCAGGTAGTGGTGTGTTTGAGGACTATGAGTACAATTCTGAATCTTACGGAATAAAAGCATCTCAATCTATATACGAAGGCTATAGAGCTAAAGGTACTTATAAATATGAATCTATGATGGTTACAGTCGCAAGGTTTAACTATATAAAAACTCGTGAAGAGCTCTTTGCCAAAATCAAGCTTGCATATTATGAGTACATTACTTTAAAACAAGAATATAACGCTTTGGCAGATGCAAATGAAATAGTTTCGCAGCTTTTTAAAAAAGTACAGAAAGAATATAAGGCAAGAGCTATTTCGCAGCTTGATCTCTTAGAAGCAGAACATTTTAAAGATAAAATCTATGATATGTATGAAGCAGCTCGTATAAATATGAACTTTGCAATAAAGAAACTTATAAGTGTTATAGGTGTTTCAGATGTAGTTGAAATAAATGAGAAAGAAGTAGATTTTCTTCCAGATGATGTTCCTGAAATTTCTTTTTCTTTGGATGATTTGCTGAAATTTGTTTTAACGAATAATTTAGATGTACAGTCAGCTAAAATTCAATCAGAAATGGCTGATATGAAAATTAAGATAAATCGTTCAAAAATTATTCCTAAATTTTATGTTGATGGATTCTATGGTAAAAGTGGAGAAGCTTTTACAACTCAGCCATTGCAGCTTTCAATGTCATGGAATGTAATGGGAAAACTTTCTTGGGGATTGTGGGGAAATTCTTTAGAGGCTTCTTATTCAAAAGAAAGAACGGAGCCTACTTCAATTATAGATGCCAGTAAAAGAGTTGACACTGTTACTCAAGATATAAAATTTGCTCTTTTAGATGACTTAGGTTATTTTGTTGACTCAAAAGAAAGTAAGGTTGGTTTTAATCAGGCAAATTCAGATTATGTTGAGACGCTTAAGAGCAAAAGACTTGATACTGAGAAATCATACAATGACTATCTAAACTCTTTAAATAATGCAAGAACTCTTAAGAAAGAAATAGCTTATAGAAAAAGAAAAATCGCTCTTCTAAAAAAACAGAACTCTCTTTATGAGGTTTCAACTGTGAACTTAATGGAAGAAACACTAAAATACGCTGAATCTATTTCTGCTTATGCAAGAGCTACTTATCAAAATTATTCCTCGGTGACGGAAATAGAAAGATTAATATTGATGCCTTTGAGATAACAGGAGGAACAAAAATTGGAAAAGCTCAAATACTATCTGTATCTTGTTATAGACAAAATTTCTCTCTATATTGAACACGAAAATAAAAAATCTCCTCAAAAGTTTAAAAAAAAGATTCGTATAGTTGTGATAAGCTTAATTTCTATTATTGTTTTGGTTTCGTTATATTTTATGCTTGCCAAAAAGATTAAAGAAGAGGTTGTAGAACAAGGGGTAATTCAAGTAAAAGTAACTGCGGTAAAAAAACAAGATTTTACTGAAAAATATACAGTTATGGGATCAATAAAAGGCGCTGTTGAAAATGATCTTCGCTTCCAAATAGAAGGCCACCTTATGAAATATAATTTTAAAGAAGGTGATAAGATTACAGAAGGACAGGTTGTTTGTTCTTTAGATACTAGAGATGCTGTTACTAAGGTTGATTATGCTCAATCTAGATACAGAAGTGAACGTTCTGCGTATTTGTCGTCTAAAGAGAAATATAAAGTGTATGAAGAAATGTTTAAGATGAAAGCTTTGGCAGAAAGTAAACTTCTTGAGGCTAAGTTTGAGATAGAAGCTTCAGAACTGCGTGCAAAATCAGCCATGTCTGAACTTGATCTTGCACAATTAAATCTAAAGAAGACTAATCTTGTTGCTCCAAGCGATGGAATTCTTGCACAGATTATAATAAAGCCAGGAGAATATGTCACTTCACAAGATGTCGTTTGTAAGTTTATAAGTGATCAAGGTACAAATTTTGAAGTAGATATACCTGAAAAAGATGTTTTAAAAATGTCGACTGGACAAAAAGTAATTATTAATAGTGACTCATATCCTGGTAGAGAATTTGAAGGAACTCTTGTTGAAATTGCTCCAGTTGTAAAAGAAAGAACAAGGACTGAAACAGTAAAAATTGATGTAGAAAATAAAGATGGACTTTTACGTTCTGGAATGTTTGCAAGAGGAACAATTTTTGTAAGAGAGTTTCATAATGTTGTTTTAGTTCCTAGCGACAGTATTATTTCTTTAAATGATACAACATTTCTTATTCCTGTTGTTGTTCCAGATACCAATCCAAGTGAAGGCGTTGTACAAATGAGACCTTGTGCAGTTGGAGATAAGGTTGGAGAAAAAACTATAGTTTTATCAGGTCTTAATTTAGGAGAACTTTTAGTAATTGAAACCCAAGGGCAACTTTCAGATGGTGTAAAAGTTAAGTTTCAAGAACTGAAAGAAGATGATACTTCTATACCTCTAGACTAGGATAGTTTCTAAAGTATGATTATTGACATAGGTATAAAAAAGCCAATAACTACTCTAATGATAGTTATGGCGCTAATCATGTTCTCGTCAATCATGGTTGTTAAGATTCCTGTTGAACTGAATCCTAACTCTAAGTCTGGTACAGTAAGTGTTGTTACAAGACTTCGTGGAGGAATTGCGTCAACCGAAGTAGAAAAATATGTAACAAAGCCTTTGGAAGAAGTTTTTTCTGAGCTTAATGGTCTTAAAGAAATGATTTCTTCTTCAAAGGAATCAGAATCTAATATAATGCTGGAGTTCCATCATGGTGTGGATACTGATTTTATAGTTGTAGATATTCGTGAGAAATTAGCACTTGTCAGACATCTCCTGCCAAAAGAAACAGAAAAACCAATCATAGCTAAATTTGAACAGTCTGACGCTCCAATAATTATATTAGCTTTAAGCTCTAATAAATTTTCTACAGAAGAGCTTAGAAATGTGGCTGAAAAAAGTATTAAAGAAAAACTTATGAGAGTTTCTGGAGTCGCTAACGTTGAGATTGGCGGTGGAAGAGAAAGAAAGCTTTTAATAGATATAGATAATTCAAAGCTTATAGCATACAATCTTCCAATTCTCGATGTTATAAATAAAATTAATTTATCAAATATTTCTGTATCAGCAGGGAATATAGATGAAGCAAATAATAACTATGTGATAAGAGCTAGTGGGGAATATACAGATATTGAAGAAATTGCAAATACTGGTATAGCTATTACTCCATCTGGTTCTGTAATTAGAATAAACGATATTGCCACAGTAAGAGATTCTTTTTATGAGCCTACCTCTTTTTCAAGACTCAATATTCAATCTGTTGTTTCCATGTATATTCAAAAGGAAACTGCTGCAAATACAATAAGTACGGCCAATGAATCTATTAGAGTTATAAATAAATTAAGGCATGAAATAGATTCTGAAGTTGCTTTGACTGTTGTAAAAAATGATGCTGATTACATAAACAAAGCTATATATTCTCTATGCGAAGCACTTGTTGTCGCAGTAATTTTGCTTGTTGGAATTTTATTTTTATTTATGAAGAATATAAGAAATGTTATTATCGTTGTCACAACCCTTCCTTTAAGTCTTTTAATATCTGTGCTTTTAATGTATTTTACAAAACAAACTTTTAATGTTATGACATTAAGCGGTCTTGCTATGGGTATGGCAAACGTTATGGATAATGCAATAGTAGTGATAGAAAATATATCTTTCCATCACCATAGAGGAACTTACAAAACAAAAGAAGAGTTAGTTATAAATGGAACTGCTGAACTTTGGCAGCCTATTTTTGCATCTACGGTTACGACTATAGTAGTGTTCCTTCCTCTTGTATTTTTAGAGCCAGAAATAAGACAACTCTACATGCCGTTTGGTCTTACAATCACATTCGCTCTACTTGCATCTCTTATAAGCACTATGATATTTGTTCCACCTCAGATATATAGATGGCAGAACAATTTTTCCTTAGAGTTCCAAGGTTGGTACATGAAGATAAGATATTTCTATGGAAAAATTTTAAAATTTGTTTTTAGAAGACAAACTTATGTATGGCTTGTTGTATTTTTACTTTTTTTATTTGCTGTTCATATTTTAAGAACAAGAGATTCTGAATTTATGGATGCAGGTGATACAAATACCTTCAGAATAGGAATACAATTTCCTCCTGCTACACGGATAGAAGTTTCCAATGAGATAGTAAAGAGAATGGAAACGAAACTCTTATCTTTTAAAGAAGATGTTGATAGAGTTTCATCAAAAGTTGAAAAGCTGCACACTTTTATTGAAGTAAGGGTATATAAAGAAGCTGACAAGTTTAAAGCGGAATTTAGAAAATATTTTGAAGACTATACTCCTGCCTTTGTGTATTATCAAGACTCTGATACATCTGGTTCTAAAGAAATGTATGTTGACTTTTATGGTCAAGATTATGATACTTTAAAACAGCTTGCTTTTTCTTCTTCTGGAAGACTTCAGCAAGTTAAAGGACTAAACGATGTAAAAATAAGGATGAGGGAAGACGAACCTGAAATAAATCTTTTCGTAGACCACAATAAGCTCGCGGATTTTGGTCTCACTGCATATTATTTTGGAAATACGCTACATGCAGAACTAAGAGGTCTTATTGCTACTAAATTCAGGAAAGACGGTGAACAAATAGAAGCAGTTGCAAGGCTTCGTCCTGGCAGTGTGAGAAATGTACAAGATGTTTTATTTTTACCTATAATAAATACTAGGAAAGAAGTTGTATATGTTGGACAAGTAGCTAGAGCTCAAGAAATAAAATCTACTCAAGAGATTTGGCATAAAAATAAAAGACGTTTTATACAGCTTACAGCAAATAGAGAAAAAATAGGATTAAAGACTGCAGCTAAAGGTATATTTGCAGCTATTAAAACGATTACTTTCCCTAGAGACTATTCATTTACCTTATCTGGTGATTATGAGAAAACAGTAAATAGTCAAGGATCTTTTATGTTGGCTATTGCACTTACTGTCATTCTTATTTTCTTTGTTTTAGCATCAATATTTGAATCTTACAAACAGCCATTTCTCATAATGTTTGCGTTACCTTTGAGCGTAATTGGTGTAGCATTTTCTCTTTGGATTTTTAAAAAGCCTATAAGTCTTGGCGTATATATAGGGATAATGATTTTATTTGGATCAATTGTTTATGGATCAATTATTATTGTTGATAAAATAAATCAAAGACGTGTTGGAAGAACAAACATTTTAAGAGTGATATTTGAGTCATGTAAAGAAAGACTTCGTCCAGAACTAATAACTTTTCTTATGAAAACTATTGGTCTTCTTCCAATGGTTTTAAGTAGGGACGCGGCGGCATCAATGTGGAGGTCCATGTCCCTTACAGTTCTTTTTGGCACGTTAACTGGAACAATACTTACTCTTTTAATCATCCCTACGGCCTATTATATGATGGAGAATCCTAAAAAGAGCCTTCATGGAATGTTAAACAATTTACACCTTTTAAAAAATATTGGAAAGTTTAGATCTAAAAAATCAAAAACTACTTTGACGTCAGAGACTTTTAAAATTCCAAGAATTGTTATCCAAAATGAAGATTCTTCTCCTACAAAAATTCCTAATGCCCCTAAGATAAAAATTTAGCAATAAATTAAATATTTATGAGGGAGCAAAATGAGCATAATGAGATTGTCAGTAGATAGACCAGTTACAACCATAATGTTATTTTTGTCAATAGGACTTTTGGGAGTAATCTCATATACAAGAATCCCTCAAGAATTGTTCCCATCTATGGAATATCCACAAATAACTATCGTAACAAGGTATGATGGCGCAGGGCCTGAAGAAGCAGAAAAGCTTATAAGCAAAATGGTTGAAGAAACTGCTGGTACTGTAAAAGACATCAAAAGAGTTTCTTCAAATTCAAAAGAAGGTGTTTCCATTGTTACATGTGAGTTTAGATGGGGAACAAACATGGACTTTGCTGCAATGGATGTACGTGAAAAGATAGATTTAATAAAAGAAAGCTTGCCAAGAGAAGCATTAGAACCAGTCGTTTTGAAGTACAATCCTACTCAAACTGAAGCTATGCTTCTTTCTGTAAGCTATAAAAACGGTGATTCTTCTGACATGAGAATGGCGGAGCTTAGATACATGTCAAAGAGAAACATAAAAGATGAACTTGAACGTATTGAAGGTGTTGCAAAAGTTGAGCTTAGAGGTGGAGAAGAGAAAGAAATACTTGTTGAAATAGATAAAGGAAGGCTTCTTGCTAATCAGGTTTCAATAACAGAAGTTATTACTTCTCTGGAAAATGCTAACATCACTTATCCCGCTGGAACAATAAAAGAAGAAAAGCATGAATATTTAGTTAAAACTGTTGGAGAATTTCAAACAATTGATGATATAGCTAACCTTTCTTTCTCAAAGGTAGATAATAACATAGAGCATGTGTTAAGCACAAAAAGAGTTAAAAATAAAGAGCAGGAAACAGGTGATAAAATAGTATTTTTGAAAGATATTGCGCAAGTGAAAGAGACTCTTAGGGACAGAAAAGGATATTCTCGTTACAATGGAAGCGAGAATATATCTGTAGGTATTTATCAGCAGTCAGGTTCAAACTTAATAAATTTATCAAAAGGGGTACAGAAAAAACTTAAAGATATTAAAGAAAAAATGCCAGAAGATGTTGATATAAAAATAACCTTAGATCAGTCTGATTTTATTAAAGAGTCTCTTGAGAATTTATACTCAAACATGATACAAGGAATATTACTTTCATTTATCTTGCTTTATTTTTTTATGAAAAGCTTTATGGCATCTACAATAATAAACATAGCTATTCCTGTAGCTCTTTGTAGTACTTTAAGTTTTATGTATTTTGGAGATATTTCTCTAAATACTATGTCTTTGGGTGGTCTTACTGTTGGAATAGGAATGGTTATTGACAACTCAAACGTGGTTCTTGAGAATATTCTTATGCAGTTTCACAGACTCAAAACTATACCTAAAAAAGAAAGAATTTATGCTGCTACAAGTAGTTTGATTGCGCCTATTATGAGTTCTACTCTTACAACACTTGCTATTTTTATACCATTTGTTTTTGTTGCAGGCATGATAGGACAACTTTTTAAACAGTTAGCGCTTACAATTTCTTTTGCTCTTATTTCATCAATATTTACTGCTCTTTTCCTTGTTCCTCGTCTTGCTCTTACAGCTGACTTAGCAAAACAGTCTGTTACAGCAGGGATGGACGCAATAAATAAATATTTTACTCCGATATTTAAAAAAGTTTTAGATTATAAAATCAGTAAAATAATGTTGATTGTTTTAGCTTATACAATGGTAGGTGTAGTTTGTCTTGCTTTTATACCTAAGGCCTTTATGCCAAAAGTTGATGAAAGACGTTTTACTTTAAACTTGATAATGCCTCCTGATACTCCGTTAGAATCTACAGATGCAACAACAAGAAGAATAGAAAGATTGATTTCCAAATATCCTGAAATAAATGACATTTCAGTAAGTGTAGGTTCAACTGGTGATAATTCTGGTGTTGCATCTATAGAATCTCTTGGAACATATCAAGCAAGAATTGTAGGAAGATTGCACAAAGAAGGTATATCTACCGATGAACTTGTTGCAGATATTTCAAATGAAATAAGAAAGCTTAATATTAAAGGTTTAGAGACTGAATTTATGACTCAGCAAGGTTTATTTGGTTCAGGTGTTGGCGCTGCTTCAGGTTTATTAATAGAAGTAAGAGGAAGAGACTTATCTGTACTTAAACAAGCATCTAATGAAATTCGTGCTGTTATGGAAAAAATGCCTCAGTTTTATGGAATAAAGCTAGATCCTCCAGATGAAGTTCCTGAATTAAGGCTTACAATAGACAGAGAGAGAGCATCCCTATTTGGACTTTCAACTCAAGAAATTTCTGCTATGACTTTGGCAGCAATTAAAGGTTATATTGCCACAAAACTTAAAAGAAAAGATGATGAAATGGATATAAGAGTAAGAATGCGTTCAGAAGATAGAGACAAACTTAGCAAAGTTATGGAGATGACTGCTTATTCTCCATGGGGATTAACAATACAATTAAAACAAATAGCTCAAGCTAATTTTGTAAAAACACTCCCTTCAATTAAGAGAATAGAAGGAGAAAGAACATATCTGCTTTCTGCAAACATTAAGGGTAACTTTACAAAAGCTGTTCAAGAAATACAATCAATACTTGATGCAAAGTACAATAATGAAGATGTTCATTGCGTTATTTCCGGTGAAATGCTTGCCATGAAAGAAGCATTAACTCAAGTTTCGTTTGCGTTGGGACTTGGTGTAATAATTATTTTCATGGTTTTAGCTTCGGAATTTGAATCTTTGTTTCAACCAATTCTAGTTATGACTGTTGTTCCTTTAGGTATTGTGGGAGCTGCTGTTGTATTATTTATTACAGGTCAATCAATAAATTCAATTTCAATGCTTGGTTTTATAATGCTTATAGGTAACGTTGTTAATATTTCTATCTTGCTTATTGATAGGTTTAATGTTATGTATGAAGAAGAATTGAAAAAAATGAGTGATATTACTCCAGATATTTTATCTTTAAAAAAGAATGTTGTTGAAGTTACAGTTAATCATATAAGACCTATTACAATGACTACTCTTACAACCATTACAGGTCTTATTCCTCTTGCTATTGGTTTTGGTGGAGGAGGATCTACAAACCAGCCTATGGCAATAGCAGTTGTTGGAGGTCTGTCATTTGCATTAGGTCTTTCTATTTGTTTTGTTCCTTATATATACCTTTATACAAAAGGAATGAGGAATAAATCAGAGAATGAATTTCTGAATTAAATTCATTCTCAAATCATGAGGTATTTTAATGAAGCAGATATATGCAATATTTTATATAACTTTGTTCATATCAATCATATCATTTTACACATCAGATGTTTTTGCTAAGTCTATTGTCATTAACAGAGGCAGTGTCATAAATTATGAAATCTCAGGAAATGGGCAAGATAATTCTGGTAGTGCGCCATTTGAGGATACATCTATTAACAATAAATTAACTGTTGAAGAAGGTGCAACTGTTAGTAGTAGAACTTATGGGTCTTATATTGATTGGCAATACCCACAAAATAATGCTAATTATAATAGTTTAATTTTAAAAGGAACTGCTACAGACACAATATATGGAGTATGTATTGCAACTACGATATGGGCAACAGCCACACATAATACTGTTTTAGTTTCTGGAGTTTCTCGATCTGTTTATGGTGTACAGATGTTGAGAGCAGGACGAGTTGAAAGAAATACTGTAAATATTTCTGGTATTGCTGAAGGTGATATTAGAGGTGTATCTATCGAGTCAGAGATATCAGAAGTGACAGCAATTAATAATCTTGTTGTAATATCAAGCAGCGCTGTATCAAATAGAATTATTGGTGCATATATTGCTAACGGACAAGCTTTTGGTAATGGCATTATTGTAAGTACAAGTGGAATAGTAAGCTCTAATTTGGGTTTTGAGGGTCATATATGCGCTGCCTATGTAAGCGCTGGTACAGCAACAAGTAACTTTGTGGATATATATGGGAATGTAAATATTAGTAGTGATATTAGCTCTGCTTATCTTACATCTGGATTAGCTACAAAAAACGCAGTGAGAGTTCATGAAGGTGCTTACGTAAATGGACATGTCGCGGGTGTTAATATCACAGAAGGAATATCAATAAATAATGAAGTTAATATTTCAGGGCATTGTATGACAGGCGTTACTTGTTCTCACGTTAGTTGTGGTACATCATCATATAATATTTTGAATCTTTCAGGCTCAGGTCATGTAGATGTCGTTGCAGAGGGGGCTAGAGTTGGAGTTGGAGCTTCTAAAAATGAAATTATGAACATTTCTGGAGTAGTAAATGGTAGTTTAATCGCTTGTTCTATGGGATCAGGCGTAGTTTCAGATAATGTTATTAGTATATTTGGAAGAGTTGCAGGGCATGTAATATGTGTTCAGCATACTGCTGATAATGGAAACGTTACAGTTAGGGATAATGTGATTTGTATCTATGATAATGCAAGTATTGGAGGAAATATTTATTTCGATTACTCTGGAAAGAGTATTGGTAATGTTATAAATAACACTCTTATTATCCATGAAGGCGCTTGTCTATCAACAAATAGCATTTTATGGGTAGGAGGAAAACATGATGATACTCCTAATGTTTTTAGCGGAAATACTCTTGAGATATACGCAAAAAATATTCAAATTTATGGTATCAATAACTTTGAAATTTATAATTTTCATTTGCCAAGTAATATAAAAAAGGATGATGTGATTATAGATGTGAAGGCTGGTACTGGAGGCATGTATCAAGATCCTGCTAAACCAATTAATCTGAGTAGGACTACCGTGAAAGTACAATTTCAAAATGAAGATGATATTCCTATTTTAAATGTTGGCGACAAAATTTATTTAATAGTAAGCTCAGGTACAGGCACTGGGATAGATAATGCTCCTGTCAACAATAATACTAATATAGGTATGAATGGATCTTTTTGTACGACTCTTCTTTACGATTATAGTTTTTTGATCAGAACTACAGACACATCTTTATATTTAGAAGTTAAAGATTCAAAATTTGATCTCAATCCTAAAGCTAATAACTGTTTAGAAGAAGGAACTGCTCAAATACTCTTTGTTAATAGATCTTTAGATTTGCTTGCAGATAAAGGAATAAGAGAAGCAGTTGATACTGTAAGTTCAAATAACGATGGAAACTTGAATTCATATGGTAAAGCTGGTGCATTTGGCATTGTGTCTTGGGGAAACTTAAAATATGGTGAAAATACTTTAGAAATAAAGGGTATTTCTTTTATAGCAGGTATAGCTAAAGAGTATGTACCTATTGTTGATAAAAAGTTGGTTTTAGGTGCTTTTTGGGAACATGGGGAGGGAGAATATACAGTAAAAACTAGCTATGATCAAGATACAATTATTGGCCATTTATCTGGGAAAACAGAAGGAAAAGGTAAACCTCAATACATGGGTATAGGTATTTTGGGAAGATTTGGATTGTGGAATGCCAAAGATACTTTTGGAAAAATAATAGGTGAAGTATATTTAGACGGTTCTGCAAAAATTGGAAAGACTGACTCAAGCTATAAAAATAGAGATATGATAGGAGAAGGAAAATTTAATACGGATGGAACATATTATGGCGGGCATCTTGGCTGCGGATATATAAGAAATTTAGGAATTTTAGACCTTGAAGGATATTTTAAATGGTTATATGTACACGAAGAGTCTAAAAAAGCAAAACTTGTTACCGGAGATATAATAAATTTTAGACAAATTAACTCAAGTAGATTAAAACTAGGAATAAGAAGCATTTTTAATTTAAGTTGGAGCATAACGCCATTTATAGGACTAGGAGCTGAATATGAAACACAAGGTAGAGTTGCAGCAAAAACTTTTATATTTGAACTAGAGCATGAGAATTTATGTGGTTGGACTCAAAGCGGAGAATTTGGAGTAAAAGCTGAGATTAGCAATTTTAGAATGGAATTAAGCATAGAAGGATATTCAGGGAAAAAGAAAGGGTTAGTCGGGTTGCTCAGGATTTCATATCTACTTTAAAAAATAATACTATATGTAGTGTGGATAGCTGCTAGCTAACACAACATATATTACCTTAATCAGAAATAAATGTCAAGCATTTATTTCTAACATCTTTGAAATTGGAGTATAAGCTTTTTGTCTGATATTGTCTGGTACAGACACAATGTTTTTTATATTAACAAGCGCATCATAGATTTTTGCCAGTGTTATTTTTTTCATATTAGGGCATACAGCAAGAGATGTTGCTGCATAAAATTTTTTATCAGGATTATCTTTTTGTAGTTTATACAAGATACCTGTTTCAGTGCATATTATAAATTCTTTACAAGAGCTTTCTTTAGCGTGTTTACACATGCCTCCTGTAGACAAAACATAATCTGCCAAGTCAACAACTTCAGGCCTGCATTCAGGATGTGCTAGAATTTCTGCTTTAAGATATCTATTTTTAATTGTTTTTACATATTCAGGTAAAATAAAGTTATTATGGGTAGGACAAAACCCATTCCAAATATTCATTTTTATGCCAGATACTTTTTGGATATATCCTCCTAAATTCCTGTCAGGCGTAAAGATAATATCAATATTATTGCCTAAATCCCTAACCACGCTTCTTACAACATTTATGGCATTTGAAGATGTACAGCATATGTCGCTTTCGGCTTTTACTGTAGCAGAAGTGTTTACATAAGATATAACTATTGGATTTCTAAACCTTGATTTAAACTCTTTGAGCTTTTCCACATTTACCATGTCTGCCATAGGGCACACTGCTTGCATATCTGGTATCAAAACTTTTTTTTGAGGGTTAAGAATAGAAGCTGTTTCTGCCATAAAATTTACTCCGCAAAATACAATAATCTCTTCTTTTGTTCTAGATGCTTTTCTGCTTAGTTCTAAAGAATCTCCGATAAAATCAGCTATATCGTGTATTTCTGGTTGTTGATATATATGTGCTAAAACTACTGCATTTTTTTCTTTTTTTAAAATATTTAAGCTTTGAATAATATCTTTCATTTTATCTTTCCATATTAATATGTTTATTTTTTGATTAAGCTGTTATCTTGTAATGAAGAATACTGCAGTTTGAGCAAAAAGATTTGGGAAAAGTCTAACTTCTTTTTCAGCTCTATAAAAAAATTTATGAACAACTTTATATTTTTTTTCAAAACAAAATGTTTCAAAGTCTTTTATACTCAAAAATCTTAAGTTAGGAGAATTATACCATTGATAAGGAAGACTTTTGGTAACGGGAGAATTCCCTAAAAAAAGGTCTCTTCTAGCCGTAATATATGCAAAATTAGGAAAACCTATAATAATTGTCTTAGTCAGTTTAAAACATTCTTCAATTACAAAGTCTATTTTTTTTACTTCTTGTAAGCTATTGTGTAAGATTATATAGTCAAAACTTTTTGGAGGATATGCTTCTATCCCTCCTTCTATATCTGAATGAAAAACCGTCAAGCCTTTTTCAACGCAAGTATATATAAGACTGTTGTTTAACTCTATTCCTTGAACATCTGCATTTTTTGTTTTTACAAGATAGTATATTAGCGTTCCATCTCCACAGCCTAAATCTAAAACTTTTGCATTTGGTTCAATAATAGAGGCTATTTTCTTGTATTCAAGAGGAATATTTGTCAAAATGTCAGTCATATAAAACCTCTTTAGAAACTTTTTCAAGAAAATGTATAACTAGCTTTGTTTGGTTTTTTATTTCAACTAAGAAAGAGTCGTGACCATAAGTTGATTTTATTTCAACATATGTTGTGTTATATCCTTTAAAAGTTAATTGTTTTACTATATTTTCTGACTGATAAGGAGGGTAGAGCCAATCAGAAGAAAAAGATATGACCAAAAATTTAATGTCTTTATTTTTAGCATTAGGTAAAAATTTATTTCCTGATACATCAAAATAATCCATAGCTTTTGTAATATAAAGATATGAATTAGCATCGAATCTTTTTACGAAAGTATCGCTTCTGTATTTCAAGTACCCTTCAACTTCAAAGTCTGAAGTGAATTTAAATGTATGGTTTTTATCTTTAAGATTTCTTGAAAATTTTTCCTGCATTGACTTATCGCTCATGTAGGTTATATGTCCTATCATTCTAGCTATTGCAAGACCTCTTTGAGGATGGGGTTGGTTGTAATAATTCCCATTGTTCCAAGATATATCTGCCATTATAGATTGTCTTGCAACCTCATTAAATGCGATTTGTTGAGGATAATGTTTCATTGTTGTTGAAATAGGTATTGCTGAGCATATTTTTTCAGGATATGAAACTGCCCATTGTAAAACCTGCATTCCTCCCATAGAGCCCCCTGCTACTGCAAGGAGCTTATCTATTTCAAGAAAATCTATGAGTTTTTTCTGGCAATGAACCATGTCCGCAATAGTTATTGTTGGAAAATCTAGAGCGTAAGGTTTGTTTGAACTTGGATTTATAGATGATGGCCCTGTACTTCCTGCACATCCACCCAAAACATTTGAGCATACTACGAAATATTTGAAAGTATCAAAAGCCTTTCCAGGCCCTATCATATTGCTCCACCAGCCAGGCTTTGCTTCATGTTCGTGAAATCCTGCGGCGTGAGCGTCACCTGAAAATCCATGTGTTATGAGTATGGCATTATTTTTTTTCTCGTTTAATATACCATAAGTTTCATATGCAATTGTAACATCTCTTAGCTGTTTTGTGGACTCAAGAATAACATTACCAATTTTACAATACTTAGCAGTGGCGATTAAAGACGAATCTCCAGAATGTTCAGTCACGATTATTCCCTTTAGTTATATATACACTAGAAGACAACGCTATTTATAATTATATATTTATTTAAACTTTTTTTCTATAAAATATCGTATAAAAGAAGCAGTTTCATCTATACCTAATATAGAAGAATCTATACATAAATTATAAGAGTGTGCTATGCCCCAAATTTTTTGCGTATAATAATTGTAATACTTAGCTCTCTCTTTATCCGTATGATAAATAAGCTTTTCAGCTTTTTCATGTGAAATATTACTTCTTAAACTTACTCTTTTTACTCTTTCTTCTATATTTGCAAAGATAAATATGCTTATGCAGTTGAAGTGTTCTCTTAAAACGTAATCAGCACATCTGCCAACAAATATTGCTGATTCTTTTCTTGCAATCTGCTTTATAACGTCGCTTTGAATTTTAAATAGTGAGTCGTCAAGTATTGGGTTTGTATTAAAGATATTCTCAAATAATTCAGCTGCTAAAAATTTTTTATATTCATCGGCCTTTTCAAATAACGATTCTCCAAGAGTACTTTTCTTTGATGCTAGTTGTAAGAGAGCTTTGTCATAAAATGGAATACCTAGGATGTGAGACAATCGTTCAGCTATCATAAGACCGCCGCTACCGTATTGTCTAGCAATTGTTATTGCAAATTTTCTTTCCACAGCAAAACCTCCTGTCTGTGTTTACATTATTCCATTTCTTATAAAAATTTTATACTGATAGTGCATAACAATAATAGTTGCTATAAACGCTCCAAGATCAGCAATAGGCATAGTAAGCCATACTCCAGTTACTCCAAAGTATTTTGGAATTATAAGCAGTAAAGGAATTAAAATTATTGCCTGTCTTGATAAAGATAGAATAATAGATATATAAGCTTTGCCAATGCTTTGAAAAAATGTTATCGCTACTGTTTGGAAACCTACTAAACAGTAAGTCATAAGTACATATCGCATTCCAACAGATGTTACACTTATAAGTTCTCTGTCTGAAGTAAATAAAGATGATACAGACTGTGGGAATAATTCAGCAATTAAAGATCCAAATGTCATAATACCTACGGCTATAATAGTTGTTTTTTTTAATACTTCTGTCACTCGGTGATAAAGTCCTGCTCCATAATTGTATCCGGCTATAGGTTGCATTCCTTGGTTTAATCCTAAAACAATCATAACAAGCACAAATAATACACGGTTTACTATCCCATATGCACCGACTGCAAGATCTCCTCCGTATATGGAAAGATTTTTATTTATAAGTATTATAACTACACAACTAAGCACATTTAAAATAAAAGGAGAGAGGCCGATGGAGAAAATTCCTTTTATAATATTCGTCTTTAAAGAAAAGAATTTCTTTTGAAAATACATGAAACTGTCTTTTGTTGTAAAGAAATATATTTGCCATGATAGTACAAGAGTTTGAGATATAACTGTAGCAAAAGCGCTGCCTTGTATTCCCCAGTCAAATTTAAAAATAAATAGAGGGTTAAGAATAAGGTTTATCAATATGGTTATAATAGTGGCAATCATTGCTTTTTTCGGATAGCCTTCTGAGCGTATCAAAGCATTAAGTCCCATATATATATGAGGGATAATATTGCCAATCATAATAATAACCATGAAATCGTGAGCATGTGGGAGTGTTTTAGGACTTGCTCCAAAAAAGATAAGTATTGGATCTAAAAAAAAAAGTACAAGCACAGAAAGCAAAACGCCAATTATTATGTTCAATAAAACAACATTGGCTAAAATATAATTTGCTGCTTCATAATCTTTTTGCCCAAGTCTTATTGAAAGGAGAGCTGCAGCTCCAACACCTATTAGTGATCCGAATGCTACGCTTAAATTCATTATTGGAAAAGTAATAGAAAGTCCAGACAGCGCGTCTACTCCAACGCCATGTCCTATAAATATGCTGTCTGTAACATTATAGAGAGAAGTTGCAAGCATTGCCACAATAGCTGGGATAGCATATTTTATTAAAAGCTTGCTTATATTTTCTGTGCCTAAACTTAAAGGTGCTGTTTCAGTTTTCATTTCTTTGTATCGTCCTAAAATTTATGTCTTTCTTGCAGTATCTAAAACCCACATTCTTTTATGAGTTTTTTTAATTTATCAGCTGAATTTTTTAAGGCTTTAAGCTCGTCTTGTGCAAATTCGACCTTCATAACTTGCCTTATTCCATTCTTATGTAAAACTGCAGGTACGCTTAAATAGACATCACTTATTCCGTAGTAATCTTCAAGAAGAGATGACACAGGCAACACACTGTTTTGATCTCTTAAAATAGCTTTTGATATTTTAGTCAGCGATAATCCTATTCCATAAGAAGTCTCGCCTTTTTTCTCTATAATTTCATAAGCAGAATCTCTGACATCTTCAAATAGTTCTTTAAGTTTATATTCTCCTTTTTCCTTATCTTGATCCTCAAAATAATCTTTAAAAAACACGTCTCCGATTATAGCTTTACTCCACATTGGAAATTCGCTGTCTCCATGTTCTCCAAATATAGATGCGTGTATGTTTCTTGAATCTACATTTAATTCTTTGCTGATTAAATATCTAAATCTTGAAGAATCAAGTACAGTTCCTGAGCCTATTACCTCTTGAGAAGGTTTCCCGGATATTTTATATGTGATATAAGACAAAACATCAACAGGGTTTGTAGCAACTAATATAATTGCTTTTGGCGAATGCTTTACTATTTCAGGTACTATTGTTTTAAAAATTTCTATATTACCTTTAAGCAAATCTGTTCTTGTTTCGCCTGGTTGTTGTCCTCTCCCGGCTGTTATTACTACTAAGTCGGCATCCGCAGTATCGGGATAGTCTCCAGAATATATCTTTATAGGTGACACAAAAGGAGCGCCATGTGAGAGATCCATGGCCTCGCCTTCTGCTTTTTTTTTGTTATAGTCTACAAGAACCATTTCTCTTGCTACGCCGCCTATCATCATTGAATAAGCATAACGCATTCCAACATTCCCGCAGCCAACAATACAAACTTTTGGTGATAATTTTAACATTTATAACCTCCAATTTTATTATTAAAGAGTTTTGAATTATCTTGTTTCAATCTACAAAGAATTGTATAATTCTATTTCAATATCATAGCATTTTTTAGGAATTTCAAAAATGAATAGTTGTTTTATAAACCCTTTTAACTTTAAGCAATATTTTTTAATACTTTCAGTTATCTTTTTCTTACAAATATTTGCAGTGAGAATATATGCTACAGGAAATGATTATTCTTATTCCCAAGGTGCTGCTGCAAACTTTGCTCTTTTAAATCAAGGAGCTGATATTGCAGCAGATAAAAGCGTAATGGATGCAGTTTCATCTGTGTCTCCAAATAGTACTGGCAGCATTACTTTATTTGGAGCAGGGTCTACTGGAGAGTCCAAATATAAAACAGATTCTCAAGATAATCGCGTTGATTTAGCTGCAACATCTTTAATTGTTGGATTAGCAAAAAGTTTTAATATTTATGTTGTAGAATTGACGCTAGGGCCATTTTTTGAACATGGTTTGAGCTCTTACAATGGGTATAGCGATTCACCAAAACATTCCTATGGACAATCTTATTATTATGGAGGCGGATTGCTCGGGCATATTAATTTTAAAAACATTTTTTACTGGGAATTTTCAGGCAGATTAGGTTTCAATCAAACAAACTTTGAAATGTATTTAAATGATGTAAGTATAATGTATGATTATAGATCTTTATATGAAGGATGTCATTTAGGGGCAGGTGTTGTATTTAAAATAAGTAGTATTTCAAAAATTGATACTTACGGGAAATATTTCTTTACTAAGATTGGAAGTAAAGATATTAATTTAAATAATGGGAATAGTTTTAGTTTTGAAAATATTAATTCCCGACGTCTACGAGTAGGGACGCGCTTGTCGTTTGTGTTTGGTGTGCATACTAAAGCTTATTGTGGAGCAGCCTGGGAATACGAGAAAGCAGGAATAGTTAAGATTAATAATTCTCAAGACATGTCTCCCAAGCTAGAAGGAGGAAGTGGTATAGGCGAGGCAGGCGTTTTAGATAGCTTTAAGGATTTCTATTTTGATTTAAGTGCGCAATTTTACGCGGGTGAGAGAAAAGGCGCATCTGGAATGCTTAGAGTTTCCTTTGACTTATTTAGTCGCATAAATAGATTCTTAGGTTATTCAATTGAAAAATTCAATTCTGACAAAATTAAAAGATTCAGCAAGAGTTTTTCAATGTCAAAAAAAAATTGTTTTGACAAAACTATTGAGATACTAAAAGAGTTAAAAACAAGAATAACACATAAAAACTTTAAAAAGGGATATATAATAGCTTTTGATTTTGGCAAGAGTTTTGAGAATTGTTGTTTAGACTCGACAGAAGCAGCGGTTTTTATAACTGAAATAAACTCAGATACTGTAAATGTTGAAGTTTGTTCAGATAATAGCGTTCTTGGTGGAACGTTTGCTACTAAATTTTTTGAAATGTTAGTTGAAAAATCTGATGACTCAAACAAAGGTAGTGACAATAAAGCAAATGCGTAGAGGAGGTAGTTATGGCAAAAATTAAAAAGATCTTAGGAAGAGAAATTGTTGATTCACGCGGAAATCCTACTGTTGAAGTGGATGTTTTATTGGATGACGGAACTTTAGGTAGGGCAGCTGTTCCTTCCGGAGCTTCAACAGGTTCGAGAGAAGCTCTGGAACTTAGAGATGGCGATAAGAAAAGATTTGGCGGTAAAGGCGTTTTAAAAGCTGTTGCAAATATTAATAATGAAATATTCCCAAAAGTAGTCGGTTTTGATGTAACTGAACAGCAAAAAATAGATGGAACAATGATAAAGCTGGACGGTACAGATTTTAAAAGTAATTTAGGTGCTAATGCTATTCTTGGAGTCTCTCTTGCATGCGCTAAAGCTGGAGCGATTTCAAATAAACTCCCTCTATATGAATATGTCAGAAAAACTTATGGAATAAAAAGCGATAATTATATTTTGCCCGTCCCTTTAATGAATATTATAAATGGTGGGGAACACGCTGATAACAATGTTGATTTACAGGAATTTATGATTGCTCCTGTAAATGCTCCAAATTTTCATGAAGCATTAAGAACTGGCTGCGAAGTTTTTCATAGCTTGAAAAAAGTATTAAATAGCAAAGGTTTTGCAACAGGTGTTGGAGATGAGGGTGGATTTGCGCCTAATTTAACATCTAACGAACAGGCTTTAGAGGTAATATGTGAAGCTGCAAAAGCAGCTGGATATGAAGTAGGTAAAGATATAGTCTTTGCTTTAGACGTTGCTGCAAGTGAGCTTTATGACAATAGCAAATATACTCTTGAAGGAGAAGTAAAAAACAAAGTAAAAACTTCAAAAGACATGATTGTTTTCTATGAAAATCTTTTGAAGAAATACCCTATAATCTCTATAGAAGATGGGTTGGGTGAATCTGACTGGGATGGTTGGAAATCTCTTACTCAAGAATTAAAATCAAGAGTCCAGCTTGTTGGAGATGACCTTTTTGTAACAAATACGAAAATATTTAAAGAAGGTATAGACAAAGGTATTGCAAATTCAATTCTTATAAAGGTTAATCAAATAGGCTCTCTTTCAGAGACTGTATCTGCAGTTCAAATGGCTTATAAGTCTGGATATACAGCAATTATGTCTCATCGTTCAGGAGAAACTGAAGACACTATAATTGCAGATTTAGCAGTTGCATTAAATACTGGACAGATCAAAACAGGGTCTGCTTCAAGAACAGACAGAATGTGTAAATATAATCAGCTTTTTAGAATAGAAGAAGAACTTGCATCAAAAGCAAGCTATTTAGGAAAAGCAGTTTTTTCAAGCATAAAGTAAAATATTATAAAAGTGATTTTCAATGCCTATTTTAAAAATTCAAGATTTCAATAAATTAATACAATCAAAAAAAACTTCGCCTGTATATTTACTTGCAGGCGAAGAATCTTATCTTATAGATATGTGTCTTAACAAAATAGAAAAGATACTTGCTGTAGATGATTTAAATAGAGAAGTTTTTTATGCTTGTGACTCAAATTCTGTAGATATTCTAAATGCGATTCAGACGCTTCCTTTTTTAAGCGATAGAAGACTTGTTATAGTAAAAGACTTAAACAAGATGAAATCTGTAGATGCCGAATGCATAACAGGATACTTATCAAATATTGTTTCTACATCTTGCCTTGTTCTTGTCTATTTGGATAACTATAAAAAAGAAACCATATCAAAACGTAAAGAACTTATAAATACTTGTTTTTCTTCAAAAAACTGTGTTACGGTAGATTGCAGAAAACAATATGAAAATGAAGCTAAAGAATTTATAAAAACAGAGTTACAAAGCAGGGGAAAGTTTGCATCTTATAATTTGATTTCAACTATTGTTGAAGAAAACGGTACGGATTTATTGAACATTTCGAACGAAATAGAAAAATTATCTCTATATGTTGGAAAAAATAAAAAAGAAATTAAAGAGGAAGATCTAGAGAAAGTTGGAGGATATACAAAAGAAGTAAATATTTATGCTTTGTCTTCTGAGCTTGAATCTAAGAACTTAAAACGCGCAGTATTTATTTTAGAAAAACTCTTAAATGAAGGCGAAGAACCTGTAGTGATACTTTCTGCAATATCTTCTTCAGTTAGAAAAATGCTAAATGCTAAGAGTATGTTAGAAGAACAGAAGATGTCTATTCCTGAAGTTGCCTTAACCCTTAGAATACACAGCTTTTATGCCAATGCATTTTTTTCAAATCTTAAAAAACACAATACAAAAACTTTAAAAGAAAGCTTAAAGATTGTGTTGCAGGCTGATATGTCTATTAAAACTGGCGGTAATGATGGAATGTCTGCTTTAGAAAAGGCCGTATTGTTTATATGTAAATAAAAAATTATACAAACAAGAAACGCTTGTTCTAAAAAGAACAAGCGTTTCTTGTGGTTGCAAAAAAATTTATTTCTCTTTCTCTATTTTAGATACAAGCTCTGCCAGTCTTGCTTTTTGGTTTGAAGCGGATTTAAAATGAACAACGTTCTTTTTTGCAGCCTTATCCCACTCTGAAAAAGCTGCAGCTAATTGCTCTAACGCAACTTTAACATCACCTTTTTTTACAGCTTCTTCAACTCTCTTTATTGAGGTTTTTATTTTACTTTTAATGCTGGAATTTCTTTCAGTTCTTTTCTCTGCTTTTCTTGCCTCTTTAAGAGCAGATGTATGTCTGCCGGTTTTAAGTTTTGCCATTTAATGTATTCCTCCGAAACTTGTTTACAACACAATCTGATTATACATAAAGTGTGACAAACCAGTCAAATTCTGCCAGTCGAGTTTTATGATAAAAATAGAAACCTCATTTTGGCAAAAGAGAATTGAATGTCCAAAACTCTTGAGAGAAACTGCAAAGAAAAGAATTAAAAAATTGGTATAATAAGGTAGAAAGATAAAAGAAAAGGTATTAGTAATATAGTTAAGAATAAAGGAAGAAAGAATGAAAATACTACCAATAGGGACGCAAACGTTTGGAGTGTTACGCAATGATGGAGCAATATATGTAGACAAGACAGAACATATATACAAATTGATAAATAGCGGGAGAGTATATTTTCTATCAAGACCAAGAAGATTTGGGAAGTCATTATTGATAAGTACGTTTAAAGAGTTGTTTAAAGGGAATAAAAAGATATTTGAAGGATTGTATATATATGACAAATGGGACTGGACTAGAACAAATCCAGTAATACATTTGGACTTTGCGGAAATA
>JAITJN010000045.1 GCA_031278895.1 Candidatus Endomicrobiellum guadaloupense | reverse complement strand
TTCGCTATAAAGGGCCCCACATCTTTTGCTTTATGTAAATCATTCTCACTTACTGCTGCTTGTAATTGCCCTAGCGCTTCCCTTAATGCTTCTCTTTCTTCTTCTAACTCTTGCGCTTTGTTATTTGCATTTTGTAATAAACAACGCAACTGTTCATTTTCTATTCTTAAGTCTTCAATTGTTCTATTTGCTTCATCTAAATCATTTTGCAACCTTATGTTTTGATTTCTCAAACCTCTCAATTCGTTTCCCAAGACTGTTACTTGTTCTCTCAAAGTTTGATTATCTATATTTAACTGTTCATTTTGACTTCCCAAATCTCGATTCTGTCCTTTTAAATCTGTGACTCTTCTATTTTTTTGATCTAACTGATCTTGCAAATTTATATTCTGTTGGCGCAATTCTTGTATTGTTTGGTTCAAAGTTGCATTATCGCTTTCTAATTGGCTGATTCTTTGCTGTGTTTGCTGTAACGTATTTTGCAAAAATTGTAGCCTTCGATTCAATATTTGCACTTCTTCCTTCAAACTATCTCTTTCCAGTATCAAAGATTGATTGTCTCTTTCTAATTGGATGATTCTTCGCTGTGTTTTTTCTAAATCTAATCGCAAAAGTTCTAGGTCTCGACTCAATATACCTATAGTCTCATTATCAGTATTGTCAATAGTACCAATACGCCCACCTCTTATATATCTTTCTCTAAGCCTTTCTATCTCTTGGTTGAATAATGGATTAGCACGAAATTCCTTAACAGCTTCTTCCAAGTAGGTCAATAATCCTTCTCTTATAACTCTAACTGGTTCTTCTTTTCCTCCAATGATAGCAATATGGTCTGGGCTGCCCACAACCTTATTACGAACAGACCTTACATCACCGTTAACACCACCTCTCCCTCTCCAAACTGCATTTTCAAAAGCAACAAGAGCTAATCTTGTCTCTCCTGAGGATACAATCCCCTCTGCGTAAAACCAACTTTACTAAAACAAGTTACTATTAATGATACTATCAGCATAGTAGCACTAACCCTACTTCCGTACTTTCTTACCATAATTATACTCCTTTCAACTTTATTTATATTCTTGTATAAGGTACAGCAAAACCATAAAAGCTGAGTGTATGTTTTCATTTATTATATTATGATAACTAATGTAAAAGGATTTTTAAGGATTTTTTCGGGGATGCTTTCTTTGATATGTTTAAAGATATGCCAACAGGTTTTATTAAGTACATAACTTACAACAATGACAATAAATGGAATTACTATTCCTTCAATTTTTCTGGATATAAAATAGCTTGGGTACATCCTCCTTTCAGAACTTTTCTAACCATTTCTTGTAAATCTTTTGAAGAGACAGAATCATAAAGTTTAGGGAATTCGTTTATAGATCCAAATGGTATGTTATATATAACAGCCAAATTTGCATAACATCTTGCAATTGCTGCATTTTCTTGCATTAAACTTTCCCATGCTTTTTGACATGCTTTTTTTGCTTTATTTAAAATATCTTTGTCTATATTTCCTATAGCAATATTATTTACATCTTTTATTACAACCGCAATACTTTCATCAACTTTTTTGGGATCGCATGAAAATGAAATCTCTAAGCTTAATTCTCCAAGTAAAACTTCTAGATTTGTATAATTAGTTATGTTATAAGTATTACTTAGTTTCATGCGAACATTTTCAATAAGAACTATATCTAAATATTCTCCCAAAACATTTGCAATAGCATCTCCTTTTTGAGAATATTGTTCATCTACAATCCATTTTAGGCAAATACTGCTAAATTCCTCTTTACCCTTATATATATCATGTTTTATTTCTCCAGGACGATTAAGTTTATGTTTTGGTAAAATATCCTTTTGTTTCCCTACAGGGATAGAGGCTAAATATGTCTCTACATATTCTCTAAAAATATTAACGTCAATACTTCCAACAAAAACAAATGTATAGTATTGCGGATTTAAAAACTTCTTAATAAGTTTAAGCGCTGTACTCTTATTAAATTTATCAATATCGGAAAATTCTAATGGTTTAAAATATGGGTCATTGTCGTAAATAAGTTTTTCAAAATCTTTAAAGAAAACATTTTGAGGGTTTTGTTCTTCATTTTTAAGAAGCGACTTGTATTTTGAAATATAAGCTTTAACTACTGTTGAATTAAGTCTAGGTTGCGTAAAATCTAAATACAAAAGCTCAAACAAAGTTTTAATATCTTCATTTGCACTGTATCCAGAGAAACTGTGTGTAAAGTTAGATATGTTAAAACAAAGGCTTACTTGTTTATCTGAAAGTTTTTTTGACAATTCATCATTAGAATATTTGCCAACACCAGATACATTAAACATATCTCCAGCAAGCCGTGCCGATACAACATCTTTCTGTGATGCATCTAGTGTTCCTCCCTTTGCCAAAGCATCCATTACAATTTCGTTTGTTTTATTATCAGTTTTCTTCAAAATAACACTAGCGCCGTTTGACAACGTCCAAATAATAGCGTCTGTTTTGGCATCTATAGTTTCACTTAAGATTTTTCCATGTTGGGGAGTTTTTTTCAATACGATATTGTCTATCTCTTCCTCTTTAGGCGGTGCCATCCCCTTTTTTGTTGAAGCTTTAATTATTTTTTCAATTTTATCTTTAGATGGAATTTTTTCTTTCTCTGGAGCAATTATAATTGCAGTCAAATCATCATCTTGGAAATACTTCTTTACAGCTTCATTAAATTCTTTTATAGTAATGTTTGGCAATATCTTATTTGCAGCATTAAGCAAAAAATCGTTATCGGCTACACTAACATTAATCCCTGTAAAATATTTGACAAATTTTGATACATATGTAGTTGAATCATGGTTTTTTTCTGCAGCCAAAGAAGTAAACTCAGAAATAAGTTCACGTTTGGCAACGTCAATTTCTGATTCAGTCCAACCATAACGACAAATGCGTTCTTTTTCCTTTAATAAAGCTTTGATCACTTTTTCCATTTTATTTGTTTTAGATTCTGCAGAAATCTCTATAAACCGTGATGGTGACAAAGCTCTAATTCTATCTTCAAGACCATAAGTCCAAATATACGGACAATAAGGACTTTGCGATTCTTCGTGAAAACGCTGAAGTATCATGTTTGAAACGAGAACATCTATTAGCTGTTGTCTAAAAGAACTTAAGCTATTATCCAAACTTTCTACAGATTGATTATACCTGAGATAAACCAACGCATTGGAAAGTTCAGGGTCTGTAATAATTTCTATGTTTCGATTTCCTTTTACTGGAGCAGAGTATTCGTAATTCGGACGCTCTAATGCCGTTTTAGGACGAACAGCGTGAAAATAAGTTCTTAAAGATTTTTCTAAAGCCTTATCATCAAAATCTCCAACTAATATAACAGCCATATTGTCTGTACGATACCACTTCTTGTAAAAACCTTCTAGAAGGGATTGGGTGGCATTTTCTATTATAGACACTAATCCTATAGGCAAACGCTCAGCATACTTAGAACCTTTATATTCAATAGGAATACATTTTTCCAGAATTCTTCCGTTGACATTTGCCATTCTCAATCTTTTTTCTTCTAATATAACAAGTTTTTCAGCATCGATATTCTTTTGATCAAAAGTAACAGCATGTGTCCAATCATCAATAATCTCTAACGCTTTCTTGGGTATTCTTTTGCCTCCTTTTCCATCACTCTCAACTGGTATTTCGGCTCCATATACTGTCTCGTTAAAAGATGTATATGCATTCTCGTCTGCTCCAAAACGCATACCTTCAGATTGGAAATAATTTAATATATCTCCTTTTTTAGGAAATCCCTTCGTCACTTGAAAAGCCATATGCTCAATAAAATGGGAAATGCCGCGTTCATTTTCTTCTTCTAAAACAGACCCTGCGTTTACAACCAACGTTAAAAAAGCCCTGTTTTCTGGTTTATCGTTCTTTAAAATATAATATTGCAATCCGTTAGGTAGAGTGCCTCTACGGACTTTTCTCATAAAAGGAACAGAATCTGTTGGTAACCCTAAACCTCCATAAATATCTACTGAACTCGTGTCAGGAATACTTTTTGTGGCTGCTTCTACACAACTAAATGATGATAGGATAACCCACACTGACAACAAACATGTAAATAGTTTTTTCTTTAACATTTTTCACCAAGCCTTTCGGTTTATTTTTTTATCATCGCTTTTATAATTTCCAAGATACATAACTATCTGATATTCCATTCAACAACTTTTTTATGAGATATTTCAAGCTTTCTTTTGTCACAGATTTATATTATAGCATATAACCTCTTTCTTTATTTATTCCTAGAATAAATAAAGAAATACATACACCTTAGTGAACATGCGCAACAAACGCATGAAAGAAATATATACTAAGAGTGAAAAACATGGATTTAGCAGAAGATTTTTCTGTAGTAGATATTGCTTTTCATTTGGTAGCACCTATCATAGTACCGCGCCTTATTTTAAAACTCATATCTAAAACTGGTTCTTTAAAAGGTAATAAATTTTTAAATCAAAACATTAAATTAGATTACAGAAAGCTTTTAGAATTTTCATTAGATTCATTTTTTAAAGAAACTGTGTTAAAAAATAAATAGAAGGATTTAGTCTTTGCATAAATTTATATTTGTTTTAGCAGTTAATTTTTTTATTGCAGTGTCTGCCAGCGCTCAAACTTTTGAATTAACTCTTAAGTCATGCGAAGATTCTGCTTTAAAAAATTCACCCCAAATAAAATCTGCAAAATATCAAGCGGATACTGCTAAGGAAGTTTTAGACGCTTATAATGAATTTTTTGCCCTGGCCTAATTGATTTTTAGAAAGAGTTTATAGTAATTGAGAAAATTACAGAAGAGGATTTTAACAGAAGTTTTAAGATTACCTTTTATTAATATATTCATTCAGATGTCTTACTCTATATTGTGGAGTTGACATTTTATCTGTACTTACATATCCAGATTCCGCATTTATAACATCTGGAATTCTGCCAACTATAGTTGCACAGGTAAGCTCTACAGTAGCAGGTCTGTTGATTAATACTTCTGTATCAGGCTCTCCATGTATTATCCAATCATTTTGATCAAACTCTTCTGGAGCATAAACTTTGCCTATACATTCAGACTCTATTGTTACCTCCTCTTTTGTTTCTGTTGTAACAATCGCAGACATCCCAGTTGCATTTCCGGCTTTTACAGTCATTTGAAGAGTTGAGCTTTTTAAATCTTTACTATACGTTTGAGGAGCAGTCTTTTGGCTTTGTCTTGTTATTGTAAGTCCGAGTTTATCACAAAGCCAACCATTTACGTTCCACATATACGAAGGCAGAAATTTCCCAGACTGTATAATTTTTTTTCTTTCTTCATCGCTTACTTTGTCTGCAGAAGCAATTTTTTTGTCAAAAGTTTCCAGATCTAGTCCTGCACCATGAGCTTTTGCTAAAGCTATTCCATAATCTTCAACATTATAGCTTGATTTGCCTTTGATTTTTTTTATTGTTTGAGTTGCACCAGACAAAACAGTTATGAGGTTTCCCCAAAAAACGTCTTGGTATCCAGAGCCGCAGATTGTACATTTGTTTTTCTTTGCCAGAGAATCTATTTCAGAAGTTAAAACAGGAGATGAGTTTTGTGGATAGAAAGCTTCTTCACAAGTAGATATTGCATTTACACCAGTTTTTGCACATGTTAAAAAAGCTTCTTTTAGATCTTGCATAAGGCTCATGGTACTAATTATACATATGTCAGGTTTATTTGCCTTAAAAAAATTTTCAGCTTCTGAGACATTTTTTACTATAATGTCTTTTTTGCTGCATCCGATAATATCTCCGATATCTTTCCCTATAATTTCAGGGCAAACATCAAATGCAGCAGTTATTTCCGCTCCTTTTTCGTAAACGTACCTCATGGTGTAGACAGACATTTTACCACAACCATATTGAGCAACTTTTACTTTTCTGTCCATAAAAAAACCTCCTTTTACACTATTGCTTATAAAGTAATATAAAAAGTAGTTTACAGACTCTCTTATTATTTATTGTACAATTTTAAAATTAAACTTTAAAATATTTTCCATATTATTTTCTTCTATATATAACTATATCTATAATTTTCACTATACTAATTATATGAATAAATTATCAATCAAAATTATACTAATTGTTTTGTGTTCTCTACTCTTAGAGTCTTGTAGTAGAATGTTTGACGATAATAACAAGGATGCTGCAAAAATCAGCAGAAATAATTATACTTGGACACAACGGTCTGAAGCTTCTATAAAGCTAGACATTGAAAAAGAAACTTATGGGGACAAACTACTAACAATAAAGTTTACAGGTGGTCATTTTTATTATTTATCACCAAGCGACTCTTATATTTCTGGAGATTGCGGTCTGTATGCATTCATGAGATTCTTACGTCACGCAGAACTATTAGGCATTATTCCTAAAGATACCTGGAATAAATATACAGTTCAAGAATTAAGAAATCTTATGGTTAACCATATGGAGGGTCCAAAAGATCATAATAAAATCCGCTACAATCCTAGTTCTCATAATTATCTTAGACGTCCTTGTACATGTGTATCTTGTCATAATTTGAGATTTCTGACAGCAGCTTTAAATATTGAACAATCTTTAGTTATATTTGAAGGTAAAGTTATAGATAGCGATAATAACCATTCTTTATTCAATAGATATTAACTATTTCTGTTGCCAAGATGATGTTAAACTACAAAACTTAAGCAAAATAGTAAGATTAAGAATTATCATTCTCTCTTTATTAAGCGGGTTGATCGTGATATTCTACACTTTATTGACATAATTGGCAAAATTTACTATAAAATGAATGCATTTTAAAATGCATTCATCTTTTTGTATTCACTTTGCGGAGGTATTAAACTAATGAAGAAACCTGATGTAATTAAACAGGTTGCCGATGTCTCTGGATTAACACAAAGGGACGCAAACAAAGTCATTAAAGCATTGATTAAAGTTATACAGTCAACTTTAAGAAATGGCGGCATCATCTCTTTATCAGGACTTGGATCCTTTAGAGCCAAATCTCGTAAAGCAAGGCAAGGCAGAAACCCAAAAACTGGAGAGATAATACCTATACCTCCTGGGAGAAAAGTTTCATTTAAACCAACAACAACATTGAGGAGAATAATATAATTTAAGCAACATATATGATAAACATAGAATCTGCTAAAAGTTTGGCAAAATTGCCACCTTATCTTTTTACAAAAATAAATCAAATAAAAAAAGAAGCTTATGCTAAAAATCTTGACGTTATAGATTTGGGCATGGGGAACCCAGATTTACCTACACCACATCATATAGTAGAAAGGCTTTGCGATACAGTAAAGCATCATAAAAACACACATAAGTATCCTCAAGCTAAAGGAATGCCTAAATTTAGAAAAAGTATAACTGAATGGATGTCTAGGCGTTTTGGAGTAGAACTTGATCCAGAGAATGAAGTTTTAGCTCTTGTTGGCTCTAAAGAGGGTATTGCGCACTTATGTATGGCATATTTAAACCCTCAAGATTTGGTTTTGGTCTGCGATCCGGCATATCCTGTACATTTCAACGGCGTAGCTTTAGCTGGCGGGAAAACTTATCCAATGCCTTTACTTGAAAAAAACAACTATCTTCCAGACTTTACAAAAATCCCTGAGAAAACAGCACAAAAAGCAAAAATGATGTTCTTAAATTATCCCAACAATCCAACAACCGCAGTTGTTGAAGATAATAATTTCTGGAAAGAAGCTATAAAGTTCTGTAAAAAATATAATATTCTTCTTATATCAGATAATGCATATTCAGAATTAACTTTTGGAGATTATTGCGCTCCTTCAGTTTTTGAGTTTCCGGGAGCAAAAGATGTGGCTTTGGAGTTTCATTCATTTTCTAAAACTTTTAATATGGCCGGTTGGAGACTCGGTTGGGTTTGCGGAGCAAAAAAGTTATTGTATCCACTAGAGAAATTTAAATCATTCATAGATTATGGAGCACCCTCTTTTATGCAGCTTGCAGGTGTAGCAGCATTGAATGACTCTCAAGACTGCATAAGGGAGCTAGCAAGCGTCTATGAAAGAAGAATGAAAAAGATGACGCATGGTCTTCAAAAAATAGGTTGGAAAGCAAAAGAAACAAAAGGTACAATGTACATATGGGTAGAACTCCCAGACTTCTTAGCTAAACAAGGATCTCTTTTATTAGCTGAAAGACTTGTAAAAAAGACTGGTGTTGTTGTTTCTCCTGGTGTATGTTTTGGCAAGTACGGCGAAGGGTATGTAAGAATGTCTCTTGTAACACATGACAAGAGATTTCACGATGCGCTTCTTAGAATAGGTAAATTTACAAAAATGCAGTAAAATAAATGAGGTATTTATGAACAAGTATATAAATATAGGTCTCATAGGTTATGGAACAGTAGGAAAAGGCGTAGTTAAAATTTTGGAAGAAAATAAAAAAATAGCTTTAAGAAAAGTAGGGAAATCTATTTGCATAAAATCAATATGTGATTTAAAGCCTATAGATAAACCAGAGCTTTATGTAAAAAATTTTAGAGATATAATAAAAGATCCTGAAATACACTTAATTGTTGAGCTTATCGGCGGATACGAACCTGCTAGAACAATAATACTAGAAGCTCTTAAAGCCGACAAAAATGTAGTAACTGCAAATAAAGCAGTTCTTGCAAAATATTGGGACCAAATTTTTACGACTGCTCAAGATTGTCAAAAATCAATATATTACGAAGCTTCTGTTGGCGGAGTAATCCCTGTAGTTCAAGGTTTAAGTGAAGGACTTGCTTCAGAAGAAATTCTTGAAATAAAAGGAATTTTAAACGGTACAACAAATTTTATTTTGAGTGAAATGACTAAAAATAGTGTCAATTATGAATCTGCACTGAAAAGTGCTCAAAATGCTGGCTTTGCCGAAGCTGATCCATCTTTTGATGTAAATGGTATAGATACAGCAAATAAACTTGCAATTCTTTCTTCGCTTGCTTGGGGCGGATGGATAAAAGTAAAAGATATATCTGTAAAAGGTATATCAGATTTAGATATTGAAGACGTTTTAATAACACAAAATTTTGGGTACGATGTAAAGCTTATAGGATCGGCTGAAAAAACAAAAGATGGAATAAATCTTTCTGTTCAACCTTGTCTTGTAAATCACGATCATGCGTTTGCGACTGTTGAAAATGAATATAATGCCATTATGATTAGAGGAAAAGATTCTGGTGACGTTTTATTTTACGGCAAAGGAGCAGGACAACAACCAGCCGCAAGTGCTGTAGTATCTGACATTATAAATCTTTCAAAGTTCATAGTTACAAATACAGCTGGAATTGTTCCTGATGTTGTTTATGATAAAAAGACAAAAATTAAAATTTTCCCCTCTGGCAAAAGTAAAGCTTCTTACTATTTAAGATTTGTTATTTTAGATAAGCCTGGCGTATTGTCAAAAATTTCTGGTATTCTTGGTAAATTTAAAGTTTCAATAGCAAATCTTACTCAATCTGATATAAGTGACAATGAATGTGCGCAGATAGTTATAATTACACATGAAACTTGCCGCGAAAATTTAGAAAAAGCTTTAAAACAAATCAACGCTACAAAGTCTATAGTAAAATCTAAGGTTGTAAAAATCAAAATAGAGATTTAAATTAAAAAAATACTTCTTTCTTTACCTATACTATAATTAAATTATGGATAAAGGAATATTCATATATGAAAGTAATAATGAAAAAATCTTTATTTTTTGTTGCTGTTTGTATACTTTTTATAGTTCCTTTTATCTGTTCTTGTGATAAGAATAGCCGTACTAGTAATTTGAAACCTCAAAAACTTGCTGTTGGACAAGTGTATGGCTGTCCGGGTATAACTTTTAAAAATAGGTATATTAATAATTACTCTTTCATTCAAGGTGACAACTACGGGCATGGTTTACCAGAATTTACAGGAGCAGGAACACAGTATTCTAATACAATAGAAAATTCGTGGCCTGAAGTTTATCCATTATTTACTTGTGATATTAGTACAAGAGGTGTGGTACCATACACTCGAATTGATCTAGCAAATCCACGTTTTGGACAGGTTGAAGGAATGCCAGAAATCGTTATTATTGGGTTTACTCCACGCCCTTACGGCAACATCTGTTCTCTGGGATTTAGTAGAGATTTCAGAAGAGATTATCAAAAAAACTGGTATCCAGTTTTTGGAATACGTGGTAAGCATTATAATATATTAGGCAATAATTTCGTTGCATAATACATAACAATTTTTGATTTAAATCAAACAAAAGATACATGTCAACCTATATCAAAGTAATGTTGACCTGTATCTTTATATATTTGTACAATAAAATATGGATTTATTAGCTAATGAGAGGAGATACGTGAATAAATGGAAAGTTTGATATTGGAAATTGTAAATGGTAAACAAATAAATAAAAATGAAGCTCTTAAACTTTTTGATTTAGAAATAGAAGACTTATGTTTAGCTGCGTCAAAGATAAGAAAACAATATAAAGGAAATAAAGTAAAAGTTTGTTCTATTATAAACGCCAAGTCTGGCCAATGCAGTGAAGACTGTAAATTTTGCGCTCAGTCTTCTTTTAACAAAACTGACATAAAAGTTTATCCGTTGCTTGATACAAAAAAAATAAAAGATATCTCTGAAAAAGCTTTAGAGAATGTCGGTTGTTTTGGTATTGTTTCAAGCGGGAATAGTTTAAACAATAATGAAATAGACAAACTGTGTGAAATGTTTAAACAACACAAGAAATCATCTCATCTTGGAGTATCAATAGGACGGATATCAGACGAAAGTTTCCACAAGCTAAGAGAGGCAGGAATAAAAAAAATGCACCATAATCTTGAAACCTCTGCAAATTTCTATCCAAATATTTGCTCTACACACAGCTATCAAGAAAGACTAGATACATTAAAAAGAGCAAAAAGTTTTGGCTTTGAACTTTGCTCTGGCGGACTATTTGGAATAGGTGAAAGCCTAAAAGATAGAGTTGATTTAGCTTTCACTTTAAAGGAAATAGGTTCAGACAGTGTCCCTATGAACTTTTTTATGCCTATAAAAGGCACAGCTCTTGAATATTTACCAACAATGAGACCTATTGAAATTTTAAAAACACTAGCCACTTTTAGAATAATATTACAAACACCAGACATTATGGTTTGTGGTGGCAGAGAAATAAACCTAAGAGATTTGCAATCTTGGATATTTCATGCAGGCGCAAACGGTATGATGACAGGTGGTTATCTTACAACAAATGGCAGAGATATTGTTACAGATAAACAAATGGTTAAAGATTTAGACCTAGAGCTTGAAGCTTAGAAAATAAAACAAAAGAAGAGTCCTGCATTTTTCCAGAGATCTTTTTTGCTTAGTCAAGATATTCGCGAAGCGATTTGCTTCTGCTTGGATGTCTCAATTTCCTTATAGCTTTTGCTTCTATTTGTCTTACTCTTTCTCTAGTAACTCCAAATTTCTTTCCAACTTCTTCAAGTGTACTTGGATATCCTACGCCTACTCCATACCTTAAACTTATAATTTCTGCCTCTCTAGGAGTTAATGTGCTCAACACTTTTTCAAGCTCAAGTTGAAGTCTGTACTGCTGTGTTTTTACTACAGGATTTGGACTATTATTATCTTCTATAAAGTCTTCAAGTCTTGAATCTTCTTCTTCACCTACTGGCATAGCTAAAGAAATTGGTTCTTGCATCATTTTCAATATTTTTCTTACTCTATCAGTAGAAAGCCTTAAAGATTGGCCATACTCTTGTATAGTAGGTTCTCTTCCTATATCTTGCTGAAATTTCTTTTTTACTTTAGTAAGTTTTGATATTAGCTCTTTCATATGAACAGGAATTCTTATTGTCCTTGCCTGATCTGCAATAGCTCTGTTTATAGACTGTCTTATCCACCAAGTTGCATATGTTGAAAATTTAAACCCTCTCTTCCATTCAAACTTTTCAACAGCTTTAGAAAGTCCTAAATTACCTTCTTGTATAAGGTCAGACAATTCTAAATTGCTTATACCTACATGTTTTTTTGCTATAGAAACAACAAGTCTAAAGTTAGCTTCAATAAGTTTCATTCTATCTCTATGAATAACTTCTTCAAGTCCTCTTATTTTTCTATCAGTTTCTATCATTTCTTCAACACTTATAACAAAACCTTCTTGCAGATTTGCCTGTTTTTCAAGCAACCTTTTAAGGTTTTCTATATCTTCATTTACGTCTTTTACTGGTGCTCCTGTAGATTTTTTAAAGTCTGCTGCTGAAATTTTTCTTGATTCATATTGCTTAAACAAAGTCTGAACTTTTGACAAAGAATTTTTATATCTACGTTCAAATCTTCTTATATTATCTTTTATTTCGTTAAGCTTTTGAGCTATAGTTTTAATTTTGTTTATAAGCCTCTTAATCTTATCTTGATTTAAGTTAAGACTTACAATAAGTTCTACTATTTCACGGCGAAAATTTTTAACTTTCTCAAGATAACGGTCTTTATCTTTCTGAGATAAAGATTTGAGTTTCAACTTTTTTTTATAACTACTTATACCTTTTTCTATAAGGTTTATTTTTTTTACAGCAGTCTTTATTTTTACTCTCATTCCTCTTAATTGGGCCTGAGATTTTCTTCCTCTTGGCATCAATTCTTTGGTTGTCATTTCTTCCTGGCTTATAAGCGTCTCCCAATTCCTTATTTCTTTTATTATCAGTGGAGATCCCAATACTATTAACTTAAGTTTCTTTTCATTTTCTCTTATTTTTTTTGCCAACTCAACTTCAACAGATCTTTCAAGAAGCGGAACTTTTGCCATCTCACTTAAATACATTCTCACTGGATTAATATCTTCTTTTTCTTCGGTAATTTTTACAAATTGTTCAATAACTGCTTCAGAAATATTTTTTCTTTCTTTCTCAACATCTTTATCTTGCAGAATCTGAATACCATGGTCTTCTAATGTACCAAAAAACCTATCAATCTTTTCAGCAATCATATATTTCTGTGGAAGATTGTTGCCAATATTCTCATATGTAAGATATCCCTGCTCTTTGCCAATTTCAATTAAATCTTTAAATAAATCTTTTTTTGCCATTTTAATTCCTCGTTCCTTTTAAAAGAGCTGTCAATTTTTTATATTCTTCAAATAAAGTATTATCTTTTTCTTTTTTACCTTCTGTCATTAAAAGAATTTCTCTTTCAAGCTGCCGTCTTCTTTTTTTATGAGAATATTCTTCCATGTCTTTTAAGATAATTGAAAAAGCTTCATTTATATTGCTGTACTCTATTGAATTTAAAGTAAGTCCTGAAAACCATACAGTCTCTTCTTGAGATAATTCAGCAAGTATTTCAGCATCACTTAATCCTGAAGAAAATAGTTCATAAACTTTCTTACATCTTGCATCTTGAAAAAAATCGGCATTTACTCTTGATATATAATCGCGATTATTTAAAATTATGTTTAAGAGATTTTCTTCTAAAGACATTGCAATCTTTCTATTTTTACTAGATTTAGAAGTTAAATTCTTGACATCATCGTTAGAATAACCTTTTAATTTTAAATTTTGTTTCTTTTTAAACTCTTTCCAAACAGCGTCTTCATCTACACTTATATTTTGGGCTATTTTCTTTACCCATTCTCTTTGGATTATTGCATTTGAACTTTTTGATACAAAATCCAAAAGCAAAGATATAGCTTTAGCTTTTGATTCTGGCGACGCAATTTTTCCAGAATGTATAGCGCTGCGATAAATTCTATCAATCATAAAATCTATGGCGCTTTTAGAGCTGTCTCCCAATAGCTTTAAGAATTTATCTTTTCCGTATTGGTTTAAATATTCATCAGCGTCAACATGTTCCGGTAAAGAAGAAATTTTAGCTTCCATACAGTATTCTGCCAAAACTTCCAAAGCTCTTTGAGTAGCCATTCTACCAGCGTTATCTGCATCAAAAAGCAATGTTACATCGTCAGCATATCTTGCAATTAATTTTGCGTGATTTTGCGTAAACGCCGTGCCAAGCGTTGCTACCGCTCCAGTTACACCAAACTGCTGCGCAATAATAACATCCATATATCCTTCAAGAACAATCATTCTTCTTTCTTTTCTAAGTTCAGGCAATGTTTGATACAAGCCGTAAAGATTTGATGACTTAGAATAAACCATTGTTTCTGGAGTATTTAAATATTTATGGTCCTGATTCCAAATGGTTCTACCGCCAAACGCAACTACTCTTCCTTGAGCATCATAAATTGGAAACACGACACGTTCGGACATATATTCAAAAAAAGTCCCTCTATCAGTTTTGGTTATTAAACCAGCCTTTGCAAGTTCTTCATAACTATGACCTTTTTTTAAAGCCAATTGCAAAAGCTGCCCTTTTGGGGCAAAACCAATATTGAACTTGTTTGCAGTATCACTTGTTATGCCACGACTTTTTAGATATTCTTTAGCTCTGCTTGCGCGAGACCCCTCAAGTAAACATCTATGATAAAATATAGCTGAACTTTCTAAAATGTCAAATAATTTAGATTTTTCTGAAGCTTTTACTATATTTTGTTTAGTTTCTTGAATTGCTATTCCTGCTTTCTGAGCTAATTTTCTTACAGCTTCAATCCAAGATATATTATCAGCAAGCATAACAAACTTAAATACATCGCCTGTTGCATTACAGCCAAAACATCTAAAAATACCTTTTTCTGGACTCACTATAAAAGACGGAGTTTTATCATTATGAAAAGGACAACAGGCTTTCCAATTACGACCAGCCCTTTTCAAATCCGCAAGATAGTCTCTTACAACAGACTCTATATTGTTTGAGAGTCTTACTTTTTCTATTATATCTTCAGATATAGCCATTTTATCTTCTAAATCTTCTAAATCCTGAACATTCTATAAATTCAAGTTTTCCTGCTTTACTTTCAAGCTTGTCAAACATGAGATTGAGTCCCAAATTGTCAGATGAAATATGTCCTGC
>JAITJN010000037.1 GCA_031278895.1 Candidatus Endomicrobiellum guadaloupense | reverse complement strand
TGTCTTTAGAAGATATTGCAGAAATTACAGGAATATCATTAGAAGAAGTTCAAAAATATAGAAGAGATAATTGATATTGTATGTTTGGCAATGACTGGACAACATCATTAATATGTACTTAGTGCATGTAATATAAAAACTTCTTTTTCTTCTTTAGTTAAAGACTGGATAAAATTCTTCTGACACTCTATCTCTCATTTCGAATATCTCTTTATCTGTACGACCTAAATTAACAACATTTTATGTCAGTATTCGCTTTTTCTTAAAAATATCTAAGAAGCTTTCGGTTGAGAAATCAATGATTTTTTGTATGTCGCACTGCCTTTCTTTTATAATTTTTCAACTATTTTCATTGCCTACTTTATTCCACCAACAGCCTCATTCCAGTACAACAAGCCTATCATTGCTCTCTCTTTATCCGTAATTTTAACTTCTCCGCCACAAATTTTTTCTCAATAATTCCGTACATAAATCCTTTTTTAACTTTAATAAATTTAAAATGTTGATAAATGATGTGAGATTTTTCATTTGCTACAGGTTTTACAGCTACTTTTTTATCTTGCAAAATGTTTAATGCCTCTTCATAATAATCTGCGATTATTTTTGAAGAAGTTAAATAATTAGCGTCATATTCTCTGATAAGCTATAATATAGGAGCAGATTCCATATTATACTAGACATCAGGTTTTATAAATGGGAGGTACTATGTCTGATTTAGAACGAACTATAAGTAAAGTTATACAAAAAGCTTCACAAGGATTTAGAGTGATTCTTTTAAATGGACAAAGACAAGTTGGTAAATCAACTTCGTTAAAAAATATATCAAAAAAAAGTAAACGTATTTATGTCTCTCTTGATAATATGAAGTTTCGCCAGCTTGCAAAAATAGATCCAGAACTTTTTTTTTACAGCAAAACCCTCCACCTGTAATTATTGACGAAGTACAGTATGCTCCTGGATTATTCCCTTATATAAAATATATGTTGACCAAAATAGAGATATGAACGGCGCATTTTAGCTTACAGGTTCTCAGAAATATAAACTTATGGAAGGTGTTAAAGAATCTCTTGCTGGTCGTATAGTAATCCTTGCTCTTATGGGTTTATATTACTGTGAAAAAATAAAAAAGCCTTTCTCATCAAAGCCTTTCTTACCATCTTATGAAAAGACAAAAAGTGTAATAAAGTTGACAATTCAACAAGTTTATAAGCATATTTGGGAAGGTCAATTCCTGAACCGGTCGTTGATAAAAATATTGACAACGAACAATATTATGCTTCATATATACAGTCTTATATTGAAAAAGATGTTAAAGATTTCTACAATATTGAAAAATCCATACACTTTTTTAATTTTGTTTTAGTAGTCGCTGCACAAACAGGAAAATTGTTAAATTATTCTTCGCTCGCACGAGATGTAGAAATAGATGTAAAAACTGCGTAAACTTTGATTGGAATATTGGAACGCTCAGGACTTGTATATCTTTTGCATCCTTACTCCACCAATATAACAAATCGTATAATAAAAACTCCAAAAATGTATTTTTTAGATACTGGTCTGTGTTCTTATCTTACGCGATGGACCACATCAGAGCCTCTTATGAATGGCGCTATGGATGGTGCCATTTTTGAAACTTATGTTGTAGCTGGAATTTTAAAATCTTATCTTCATAATGGTAAAGAACCACTTATGTATTTTTATAGGGATAATAATCAAAGTGAGATTGATGTAATACTAGAAGAAAATGGAACATTATATCCTATAGAAATCAAAAAAACTGCAAATCCACAAACTTCTAACCATAAATATTTTAGCCAAATAAACAAATTAAACAGAAAGGTCGGGTTAGGTGCAATTATTTGTCTACAACCTGAACGTATTGCGTTAAATCGTGATGTCATCTCTATTCCTGTTTGGGAAATATTGAGGATTATCAACGTCTTTAAGAAAATAACCTAAACGTTACTTAACTGATGTGTTTTTAGCAATAGCTGCCTTAGGTGCTGATAAAGAGGATCTTTTAAAAGATGTAAAGCCTATTGTAGGCACTGATATAAGTTTATAAGTGTAATATCTCTGGGTTCTTTAGGTGAAACTTAGATTATTGGCAAATGTTTCCTAAATTAAATACTTTTTTGGAAAGATGTTGTCAATGCCAAGAATTCTATATTCGTCAAGACTTTTTTTGAATTTTGCTAACTCTTTAAACCCTTCTTCGCCAATCATTTCTTCTAAAAATACATGTCTTAACTTCCCTATACCGTGCTCTGCAGATACTGTGCCCCCAAGTTCAACAACTTTTTTGGCAACGCGAACATACATTTCTCGGCATTCTTGGTATTGAGTTTCATTTACAGGAACTATATTCGCATGAATATGGTTTTCGCCAATATGACCAAAAGTTAAATTAAAAACACCAATATGTTTAAATTCTTTATCACAAAAATCAACTATCTCAGAAAGTTTTCCTTCTGGAACGGCAAAGTCAGTACCTACCTTAGGAATTTTATTTTTTTTAACAATTTCATTTACTTTCTCAGGGATTGTATGCCTAAACGCTCTAAATTTTTCCATTTCAGAAAGATTTGAAGCAAACCAAACTCTTTCCATATCTATGCCGCTGATTTCAATTTCTCTAGCCCATTTTTCTATCAAAACATCAGCATTACCTTCGTAAACATCTTGTTCAAACATAATGCCTGCCTCAATATTTATTGGTATCATTGGGTAATTATCTCTTATTAAAAGTAATGCGTTTTTATCAAAGTATTCCAAAGACATGGCACTGATTGAATTATGCAGTTTTTCATCTTTTGTTTTTTGAGACATATCTTTTATTTTTCTGACAAACTCATAAGCTTTATTTTTATTGTCAAAAAATATTATGCCACCAAAAACTTCTTTAAAATGAGGTATAAGTTTTAATACTGCTTCAACAAAAACACAAAGAGTACCCTCAGAACCTATAAGGACATCTATAAAGTCTGCCCCTCTATAATTATAATATCCTGCAGCATTTTTGATATTAGGAAGAACATATTTTGGAAGTACTATTTCTTTTTTCCCTTTGTCTGTATCAAAAATTATCTTTCTATCTTTATCAGCAAAATATTTGCCACGTTCAATAAAAGAAGCCGACCCATCTGAGAATACAACTTTTAGAGATTTAACATAGTCTCTAGTAACACCAAATTTAAAACCTCTGCCACCTGAAGCATTTGTAGCAATATTTCCGCCAATAAAAGCATTTTCCTCTGTAGGATCTGGAGGATATAACCATCCAACACTACCAACTTTTGATTTTATATCGCTGACTCTTGCTCCAGCTTGAACAGTAATTAATGCATTACTCTCATCAACTTTTTTTATTTCACCTATTTTATTTAATTTTTCTAAAGACAAAACAGCTCCGCCAAAAGAAAGACCTGAAGCAGTGTTGGCAGTTAATGCACCTGCAACGGTTACCGGGATTTTTCTATCTGACATCTCTTTTAAGAAAATAGGTATGTCTTCTTCTTTTTCTGCTATAGCGACAAAATCAGCGTTTGATCCTATAACGCCAGAATTGTCCTCAAAGTAATTTTGGATTATATTTCTGTCTTCTTTTATTATCATAACATTACTGTCTAAGCTTAACGCCTAATTGTAAGTCCAATTTATTTAGAAGAACTGAAACATCGCTGTTTACTTCTTCATCACTTAAAGTTTTATCGTCATTTTTATAAGACAATCTAAAAGAGTAGCTGACTTTCCCTTCCCCTAATTTAGATTCATCATTGTAAACTGAAAACAAGGAATATTCTTTTAATATGCCGCCTGACATCATGACATTTTTTATAACTTTTTCTATTTTTGCAAATTGCAAGAATTTGTCTGCAGTTACAGAGATATCTCTTTTTACAGCTGGAAATTTTGAATACACTTTGTAAAAATTATTCTTTTTTACACATATATTCTCAACTGGGACTAAATCCATTTCAAAATAAAAAACTTCATCTTTGATATCGGTTGTAAGAGAAGGTTTTAAAATACCAAATTGTCCAACAACTTTACCTCTGAAAAATAAAGATGCAGTCTTTCCTATATGAAAATATGAAGAAGGGTCTAAATTTTCAACTATCATAAACTCTTGTGAAGGCAAGATATTGTTTATTATTCCGCCACCAAAATAAAAGTCAAAACTGGGATTTACTTTTTGTTGTGTCCATTTCCACCATTCATGCCAAACTTTACCATACATTATAGCAGCAAAAGTCTTTTTTTCCCCTGTATGACCAAAAACTTTTCCATGTTCAAAAAGCGTTACAGTTTCGGCACATTGGCTTATATTAAGCATTAAATTTTTAAATAGACCAGGAAGTAATGATGACCTTAGAACTTCGTTCTCTTTAGAAATTGGATTTGCTATTTTGTAATAATACTTTAATCCAAATTTTTCTAATTCGTTAATTTCTAAAAAACTACAGTTTAATGCTTCACTAAAACCAAGATCATTTAGATTAGTTCTAAATTCTTCAACTATGGCCGTAAGATAAGAATTATTTGGCGTGTAAGAATAATCTATATGTGTTTTTAAAGTAGGTATAGCATCGTACCCTTTTATTCTTGCAATCTCTTCAATTAAATCAACTTCAATTTTTATATCATTGCGCCAAGAAGGGATTGTACAAAGAATAACTTCGCCTTTTGGTTGTAAATCTATACCTAAAAATTTCAAGATCTCGCCTATTTCATCTTCTTCAACACTATATCCTAAAATTTTACTTACTCTTCCAATCCTTAAGGGTATTTTTGGTTTTTCATACTTTACAGTATGTAAATCTTCTATGGATTCCTGTTTGCCGCCTGCAATTTCAGTTATAAGGTTTACAGCTCTCCACAAGGCAAGCTCAGTTATATTCCAACCTAAGCCTCTTTCAAATCTATAAGAAGAATCTGACGAAAGATTTAATTTCTTTGACGTCTTTCTTACTGAAGTCGCGTCAAATATAGCGCTTTCGAGAAAAATTTTTTCAGTTTTTTCATCAACACCTGAAAACTTTCCACCCATAACTCCAGCTATTGCGATAGGTTTTTGTTCATCACATATAACAAGCATTCCTGGTTCTAGATTGTACTCTTTTGCATCAAGAGCTGTTATTTTTTCAGATTCCTTAGCTTCTCTTACAATAATATTCTTTGAAGAAATTTTATTTAGGTCAAAAGCATGCAAAGGTTGACCAAGTTCAATCATGACAAAATTAGTTATATCAACAATATTATTTATAGACCTTATTGCACTTTTTGCCAAAATATCTGTAAGCCATTTTGGTGATGGTCCAACTTTAACGTCAGAAATAATGCTGCCCATATAACGTTTACATAAATTTGATTTTATTTCAATATTGTTTAATAGTGGAAGTCTTTTTAGGACTTTTAGTTTCGGAATAGAAACAACTTTACGAAGCTTAGCACCAATTTCTCTGGCAATTCCTAAATGACTTAAACAATCTCCTCTATTAGTAGTTATTTCTATCTCTAAAACAGAATCTATTGCCTCTAAAACATCTTCAAGAGGAAATCCTATTTTTATTTTATCGTCAAGTACGAAAATCCCTTGAGATTCTTCTTTTACTCCTAGCTCTTTTTCTGAACAAATCATCCCTTCAGATTCAACACCTCTTATCTTTGACTTCTTTATTTCAAAGTTTCCTGGAAGAACTGCTCCAATTTTTGCAAGAGGAACAATTTGGCCTGAAGCAATATTTTTTGCTCCACATACTATTGAATACTCTTTAGTACCATCACTTACTTTACACAAAGACAATCTATCAGCACTTGGATGTTTTTGAACATCTAAAACTTTTGCTGTTACAACATTTGTCCAACCACATCCTTGGGAAATTAGAGAAGCCTCTATACCTATAGATGTAAGTAATGAAGCAAGATCTTTAGGACTTAATTCAAAATCAACGAATTCTTTTAATAAGTTATATGATATTTTCATGTTAATTCCATGAACTCCCCCACGCACTTAAAGAAGGGGCGAGGCTTTCTATTCTATACTCGATCTACTTTTATATATAAAAATTATACTAAATTTGTTAAGTATTGCAATTCATTCTATAGCAAATGCAAAAGAATTTCTTGCAATACGCAAAGGTTAAAACTGTTTTAAAAATCTCAAATCATTTTCATAGAACAAACGAATATCGTCAATTCCATACTTAAACATTGTTATTCTTTCAACTCCTAAACCAAAAGCATAACCAGTATATTTTTCAGAGTCATAATTAACACCTTTTAAAACATTTGGGTGAACCATACCGCAGCCCAAAATTTCTAGCCAGCCTGAAGATTTGCAAAGTCTGCAACTTTTTCCTTTACAAAAAATACATTGCATATCAACTTCTGCCGAAGGCTCTGTAAATTGAAAATGCGATGGTCTAAAACGTATACCTATATCTGAACCAAAAATTTTATGTATAAAATCAGCTAACATTGTTTTCAAATCAACAAATGTTATATTCTCATCTACAACCAAACCTTCAACTTGATGGAAAGTTGAAAAATGTGTAGCATCAGAAGCTTCATTCCTGTAAACTTTGCCAGGGACAATAACTTTTATAGGAGGTTTATTTTTTTCCATAACATGAATTTGTCCTGGAGAAGTATGCGTCCTAAGCAATGCCTTCAGTCCTTCAAGATAAAATGTGTCATGAGTATCTCTAGCAGGATGGCTTTCTGGAATGTTTAAAGCTTCAAAATTATATTTCTCGGTTTCTATTTCCGACCCTTCAGCTACAGCAAACCCAAGAGATTTAAAAACAGTACTTATGTCCTGTATTGTTTGGATTATCGGATGAAAACTCCCTTTTGAAAAAGGAAAATAAAAACTTTTTGAATAATCAAGTTTTTCGCCGCGCATCTTTTCATCAAGGAAAGACTTTTTGAGACCCTCCTTTTTGCTTTCTATCTCACTTTCTATAATGTTTTTTGCATTATTTGCCTGCGAACCTATTCTTTTTTTATCTTCAATTGAATATGAAGACAAAGACTTTAGAATTTGTGTTAAAACCCCGTTTTTACCTAGATACTCCGTCTTAATATTTTCAAGAGAAGAAATCTCAGCATTTTTTATCTTCTCCCTAGCTTCACTTATAATTTTTTGTATACATTCCATTACAAAGTCCTTTACTTATAAAAATTAGTAAATTAGTTTTCAACACCAATAAGTTTGTTCAAGCGATCTTTAGCTATTTTATAATCCGGATTGATAGCCAAAGCTTTTGAATACATATCTTTTGCCTCGTTAGGTAAATTAGAAACTTCCTTTATAAGCCCAATATTATAATAAGCTTCTGAGTTTGATGGGTTTGTTTCTAGAACCTTTTTAAACTCTGCAATCGCTTCGTCAAACTTATTATTTAAAAAATAAAATTTTCCTACCTCTATATGATTTGCTTCTTGAGAATCATCTTTAATCATTATTTATCCTCTTTCAATTTGGTCAAAGATTCCTTTGAACCAATAACTACCAAAGTATCATTTTGATTTATTTCATCTTCAGGGCCAGGGGTCATATTTATCTGCTCTTTCATATCGCTTTGACCATCGTCATTAATAAACGGAATCTGCTTGCGTATTGCGATTATATTTACACCATAATTATTTCTAAATCCAGAACTCTTTATTGTCTTACCCCAAATTGCTTTTGGAGCAACTATTTCAATTAAATTATATTCTGTTGAAAGTTCTATTTGTTCCAAAATATTCGGCGATACTATTCCATCAACAAGTTTCTTGGCCATTTCAAGTTCTGGGTAAACTATTGTGTTTGCACCTATCTTAGCTGCAACTTTTGAGTGCCATGAACTTGCTGACTTTACAATAATATTTTTAACACCGAGTTCTTTAACTATCAATGTCGAGAGGATACTTGTTTCTATGCTTTCTCCTATTGAAACTATAACACTATCACAATCTGCAATACCCGCATCTTCCATAGCTTTTTCGTCAGTAGCATCAGCTATTAACGCCTGTGTAACTAACGCGCTTATTTTGTTGACTATTTCAGGATCATTGTCAATGGCTAAAACTTGCATGCCTTTCTTTTCAAGCTGTACAGCTACGTTATAACCAAACGTTCCAAGACCTATAACAGCATACTGTCTCTTTTTCATCAGATCCATCCTTTATCCGACTAATATTCTACCTTCAGGATATTTAATATTTTTCTTCTTTGCAACTGGATTTACCATTACTATAAGCACAGTTAGTATTCCAATACGTCCTGTTAACATAGCTATAATGACATATATTTTGCCAGCTAAAGCCAGATCAGACGTAATATCAAGCGATAGCCCAACTGTAGCAAATGCCGAGATAACTTCAAAAACAACAGTTATAGGTCTTAAATAATTTTCTTGCAACATAAGTATAAGCGACAATAATGCTATTAAAACAAAAAATACTATAAAAATAACTAGAGCTTTTTTTATAAGGTGAATCGGTATTCTTCTCTTAAATAAAACATAATCTTCATCGCCTTTTAATACGCTTCTTATAAATACAAAAACCAAAGCTATGGTAGTTACCTTTATACCACCAGTCGTGCTTCCTGGAGCTGCTCCTACAGACATTAAAATCATAAACAAGCTGTTAGTAAAATCGTCAAATAGCATTGGAGATACTGTATAGAAACCAGCTGTTCTGCCGCTTACTGCTTGAAAGAGAGAATTGTTTATTAAAAAAAATAATCCTTGTCCTTTTAAAGCATCTGAAAATAAAAATAGTACAAATGCTATACCTGTAATTATTGCAGTCACAGAAAGAACAACTTTAGTATGGGTAGATAAATGTCTACGTCTTTGCTTATAAGTATCATAAATATCAACTATAACAAAAAAGCCAAACCCACCTAATATTACTAAAATTGCAATAGCATATATAATAGCAGGATTGGCAGCAAACCTAGACATGCTATCGCCAAAAATACTAAACCCAGCATTACAAAATGCAGTTATTGAATGGAATATTCCTAAGTAAATAGCTCTTAAAAAGGAAAAGTCTTGTAAAAAAATTAATGTTAAAACAACAGCTCCAAATAACTCTATACCTAAAACAAAGATAACTGCTTTTGAAAGAAGATATTTTAATCCTTTAAATGAAGCCACATCAAAAAGTTCTTGCATTATGCGTCTATCTTTTAATGCCATCTTGCCAAGAAGCAGTGTAATTACAGTTGAGACAAACATGTATCCCAATCCACCTAACTGTGTCAATATTAAGATAATAATCTGCCCAAAATTAGAATAGTATTCACCAATATTGACAACTGAAAGACCAGTAACACATACGGCAGAAACAGAAGTAAACAGATTTGTAATAAAAGAAAATTTACTAAAACTATGAGCGGCAGGCAACGACAAAAACGCCGTACCTGCCGCTATGAGTCCAAAAAAAAACAATATTAATGTCTTTGCTGGAGAAAATTTCATTTATTTTTACTTTAAGAAGAAGCTTTTGCAATCTCAATTAATTGCTTGAAAGTGGTATTGTCATTTACTGCTATTTCAGCAAGCATTTTTCTATCTAGGGCAACATTGACCTTTTTAAGACCAGAAATGAACTTATTATAAGAAAGACCTTCTTGCCTTACTGCAGCATTAAGACGAACTATCCAAAGGGTTCTAAAATTAGCTTTATTATCTTTTCTTCCAGTGTAAGCATAATCTAAAGAACGCTCAACCTGTTGTATGACCATTCTCCAACGGTTCTTTTTTGTTGCATAAGAACCTTTGGCAAGTCTAAATATTTTTTTCTTTTTTTGCCTTGTATATACTACGCTTTTTGCACGCATTGCAAATCTCCTTGATTATATAAGTAAATATTAATTAGAAATTAGAAGCTGTATGGCATAATCTTCTTGATAGTCTTCACATCTGAATCAGTAACTAAAACAGGTTTTCTTGACTTTCTGTTTTGATTTCCAGAATCACCAGTCATCAAATGTCTTTGTCCTGGCTTTTTATATTTAACTTTCCCTGTACCTGTAACTTTGAAACGTTTTTTTGCTCCACTATGCGTCTTCATCTTAGGCATATTTATCTCCCGTTATAAACCTGACATTTAAACAAAACTGTTTTATTTAAACTACTCACGTTATATTTATGTTATTTTACATTCTTTTTTGGAGCCAAAGTCATAAATACCCTTGTGCCCATTGAAGATGTTCTTCCTTCCGGGTCTGCAACATCAGATAAAGATTCTTTGATCTTATCCATAATCTTTATACCTAAATCTTTATGCTGCATTTCTCTTCCTGAAAACATAGCTGTAAGTTGAACTTTATCGCCATCAGCTATAAATTCTCTGGCGTGTTTAATTTTTACCTCTAAATCATGTTCTCCTATACGAGGTCTTATTCTTATTTCTTTTACTTGAGAAATCTTCTGTTTCTTTTTCGCTTCTTTTTCTTTCTTATCCATCTCATATTTAAACTTAGAAAAGTTGACTATTCTGCACACAGGAGGATTTGCCTGAGGAGAAATTTCAACTAAGTCTAATTCTTTTGCTTGAGCATTTGCCAAAGCTTCATATGTTTTTACTATCCCCACCATAGTTCCATCAAAATCAATAAGTCTTACTTCCGGGACTCTGATAAATTGGTTTATACGAAATCTTTTGTTTTCGACGATTCCTCCTCTTGGTTATCGGGAGACTATCCCTTTCCAATTTTCAAATAAAAAATCGAAGCAGATAAAATTATCCGCCCCGTAAACAGTTGCCATGCGACAAAATATATTAATACTTTTTAACCTTTTCCCTAAACTACAAACACATTAAATACATGGTTAAGGTGAGCCCGGGCGGCTTCTTTTTTTATATTAAACTATTCAAATTCTATAATAAATACAAAGACTTTGTCAAACCTATGTACGCGTTTATGACAAACTAAATATTTGAAATGTCAAGCGACTGATTTAACTGTCTTGTAAAATCAAAAGGCGTTAGCCAATTTAAACCCTCATGAACTTTTTGCGTATTATACAAAATAAGTAATCTTCTACGTCTTGCTTTACATTTTCAATATCTGTTAAATCCTAATGGTATATGTCAAAAAATTGTTCTCTTAACCATTGCTCTTTTTAACCAGTTTATCCCAAAATCGTGATATTTCTTTTGCCTAAACCCCAAAAGTTCTTCTCCTTTTCAATTCCTCACTTTATACTTCCCTTGATACAACATTATATATTTTCAAAGTCTAATATCTATTTGAACTTTTGCAGGTGATGCAGGTTACTAACAACAAAGTACATTAATTAATAGAATAGTTAGGTACTGCAAACTTTGGCCCAGTCCATCACGCAGAGGATAGAAAATCAGGAAACAGAGCGTTAGCTTCGATAGTCGGCGTTAATGCGTATATAATCATAAGAAAAATCACAAGTATAATACTTGCTTGACTCGTTGCCAATACCCAAATCTAGAATAACTCTAACTTCTTTTTCTGAAAGAGATTTTTTTGCAGCTCTTTCAGAAAACATCAAAGCAACGCCATTTTTGAAAGTGTGAATACCTGCTATATATATATTGACTTTATTCAACTCAAAAGATACACATGCTCTTCCTGCTGCAGCAACAATTCTTCCCCAATTAGCATCAGCGCCAAACATCGCTGTTTTAAAAAGAGGAGAAGTTGCAATAGTAGAGGCTATAATTTTTGCATCAGATTTGGTTTTGGCATTTTTAACTTCAACCTCAATAAACTTTGTAGCGCCTTCACCATCTTTTGCTACAGATTTAGCTAGTTCCAAAGTAAGCTCATCAAAAGTTCTTATAAAAGCTTTTGTATCATCTCGTGATAATTTCCCTGTCCCACTTTGACCATTAGATAAAACTATTACAGTATCATTTGTAGATGTATCACCATCAACGGAAACGCAATTGTACGATTTATCGGCAGATTTTTCTAAAATCTTTTGAAGTTCAGCACTTTCTATCTCTGCATCTGTTAATATAAAAGAAAGCATTGTTGCATGAAGACCTTTTAAATTTGGGTGTATCATTCCTGCTCCTTTTATACAACCCCAGATTTTAATTTTGCCATTCTTAACAACAATCTCTTTTTCAGACTTTTTTATAAAAGTGTCAGTAGTCATTATGGCAGAAACAGCGTTTTCCTCATTTGATGATGACGTTCCTGAATTGGTTTTTAATAATTCAATTTTTTCAGTAAAATTATTTTTGGAGATATTTAGATATTGTCCTATAACACCAGTAGATGCACATAGTATTGAACCAGACTTTAGTCCAAATACAGTTTCAGCAACAGAACAAACATATTGTGCATCTTCTAACCCCTTATCTCCTGTACAAGTATTAGCACAACCTGAGTTTGCTATAACACCAAAAAATTTACCGCCTTTTTTTAACCTTTCAATATCTAAAAGGACAGGTGCTGCTTTTGCAACACTTTGTGTAAAAATTCCAGCCGCGCTAGCTGCAACATCAGAAATAAAAATAGCAAGATCTTTCTTCCCTTCTTTGTTTGACAATCCAGAACTTATTCCAGCAACTTTAAAACCTTTTGGAAGCATGTTTTAATTCTCCTATATTAAGACTGCAGTTTCTGGCAAAAGAAACATAAGATTCATGTTCTGAACTGCCTGTCCCGAAGCACCTTTTACTAAATTATCTATTACTGAAACTATTACAATTCTTTTTGTTCTTTCGTCAATCTTTATGCCTATTTCACAAAAATTTGTATTAACGATATCTTTTATTGACGGCATAACATCTTCATCAAGAATTTTAATAAAATTTCTTCCTTTATAAAATTCTTTGTACTTTTCTATTACATCAGACGTTTTAATATCTTGTTTAAGATTTATATAAATAGTTGAGAGCATTCCTCTCTCAACAGGGATTATATGAGGTGTAAAGCTTATGGGCGTATTTTCTCCAGAAAGATTTGCAAATTCTTGCTCTATCTCGGGAATGTGTCTATGCCCGCCGGCAATTTTATAAGCTCTAAAATTTGGATGTTCTTTTTCAAAATATTCATGCGTAGCCTTTCTTCCTGCTCCAGAAATACCACTCTTAGAATCTACAACTATTCCTTTCAAGTCAACAAATTTATTTTTAATTGCAGGAACACACCCTAAAATAATACTTGTTGGATAACAACCTGGATTAGCTATCAATGATGCATTTTTTATTTCTTTATCATTAAGTTCAGATAGACCATAAACCGCTCTGTTTATATATTTTTTTGCAGTATGGGTTACCTTGTACCATTTTTCATAAGTTTCAGGATTTTTTAATCTAAAATCCGCAGACAAATCTATAACTTTTGCACCTGCTTCTAAAAGAGCTGGAACAACTTCAAAAGCCACTGCATGCGGTAAAGCTAAAAAAACTACATCACAATTAGACGCAGCATGCTCAATATCCAAAGGACTCACTTTCAAGTTTAAATTTGCAAAACCTGGATAAATATCTTTTAAGTCTCTCTCTTGCGAGGATTTTCTTCCATAGAGACCTGCTATTTTAACATCACTTCGTTTAGAAAGAATTTTTAGAAGTTCTTCTCCGGTGTAGCCGGTAATTCCTATAATTCCAATTTTAATCACTTTATTTCTCCGTATCCTCTTTAGAATATATCAGAACAACAAATTCTCCAAACAAATTTTTTCTATTTTTTATATCTGTAAATACTTCTTTTATTGTCCCTCTTATAAATTCTTCAAATTTCTTTGTTAGCTCTCTAGCAAGGCAGATTTTAGATTCTTCCCCAAACACTTCAGAACAGATTTCAACTGTTTTTAGAATTCTGTGAGGAGATTCGTAAAAAACTATCGTTTTCCCTAAACCTATAAGCTCTGACAACTCTTTTTTCATTTTACCTGGCTTTCTTTTTAAAAAACCACAGAAAACAAAACCATCAGTAGGAAGACCTGAACCAACAAGAGCAGTTATTACAGCACTGGCTCCAGGTAAAACTTCTGTCTTTATACCTTTTTCTACAGCTTCTTTAATTAAAATATATCCTGGATCTGAAATGCCAGGAGTGCCAGCATCTGAAATAAGAACAACATTCTTACCATCAAACAATTTATCTATTATTTGGCCAACTCTATATTGCTGATTGTAAGAATAAAAACTTATCAACGGTTTAGAAATTTCAAAATAAGATAATAGTTTTAAGCTCTGACGAGTATCCTCGCATGCTATTAGGTCGCAGTCTTTCAAAATTCTTAACGCTCTTAAGGTTATATCTTCAAGATTGCCTATAGGGGTTGGGACTATGTATAAAATACCGCTCATATAGTTTTATTAATTCTATATTTGCTTGCTGTAGAGTTAGATTTTAATATATCTATAAACGTTTTGGCAACTTCAGGGTCAAACTGAGTTCCTTTTCCTTTTTCAAGTTCGGTAATAGCATATTCTTTTCCTAATGCTTTTCTGTATGGTCTATCAGAAGTCATTGCATCATAAGCATCAATAACAGATATTATTCTTGCCCCTAAAGGAATCTCCTCGCCAGACAAACCTTCGGGATATCCTTTGCCATTATACCATTCTTGATGATATAACACAATTGGCGCTACTGAGGATAAAAAAGTTAATGGAGCAATAATATTATACCCAATAATAGGGTGCATTTTTAATACTTCTTTCTCATCTTCTGTAAGTCGTTCAATTTTATTTAAAATATGTCCTGCTATCCCAACTTTTCCTATATCATGCACTAAAGCAGCAAACTCTATTTTTCTTACAATTTCTGAAGACAAATTTAATTTTTCTGCTATAAGTTTGGCATATTGTTCTGTTCTTTCAGAGTGATTAAAAGTATTATGATCTTTAGCATCTATAGTCCTTATCAGTGTCTTTACAATCTCAAAATAAAAATCGTTAAGATTATGATAAAGTGCACGATTACCAAGAATTAAAGCTGTTTGGTCAGCAATAATAACTATAAGATCTAAATCCTTAGAATTAAAAATTCTGCCGTTTGGTAAAGCCACAACAGTCAAAACACCTATAGATTTATTGTTAATTTTAATAGGAGCTGCGATAAAAGATTTATACGTGTTGCTATTATCTTTTTGAAATAATTTTGTAGCGATACCTGAAAGTTTATCATTGACCAAAATAGGGACACAATTCTCAAGAACAATATCTGCAACATTTAACTCGAATTTAGCTTCCAACTCAGGATCTATTGATCCATGCTCTTTTGATGAAGAAATAAAAGCTTCATTTGTATCATTATCCAATAAAATAACTGCAGCAGAGCCTACCCCAGTAAATTTATATACTTCATTTACAACTGTATTTAAAAATTCACTTCTGTCAAAAGAATCTTGCTCTTTAAGAGAAAATTCATTAAGTTCTAATAATATATTTAACAGCTTATCTACCTCAGATTTCTCTACAATATTGTTATTAAGTACAGATATAGTTTTCTGCAAATTATTTATCTTATAGCGTAGCATTAAAAGCATCGCTGAAGAAATTGAAGCTAAAGCTGCTAAAATAATGCAAACCATATAATTTGCCATTTAGTTTAAAGATATGCCCTATAATCTATTTCAGGAAATATTCTATTTTTATTCTCCAAAATTTTTAAATAAGACTCATCTAAAGAATTATTAACTATTTGTGAGTATAATTTTGTAAAGTTTTCCAAATGATCTTTAGTTCTCTTTTTAGCATATTCAACCATTGTTCCTCTAGTCATTATAAAAGCCCAATCAGACGATTGAGCAAGAAGCAATTCTCTTGCAGACTGATTTAATGCTCTTTTTAAAATGCCACTGACTCTAGAGAATTTATTTGCTAGTTCAGACATTCTATCAGACGCTTTATGTAAGTGTCTGTATATATAATCATTTGATCCATTAAGCCAAACTTCGTAATATCCTTTATCTCCCCATGATGAAGCTGCTGGTCTAACAATTTGATTTACAGGAAATTTATTGAGGTATTCAGAAGGAGTTATAGGCTTTATAATGTTTTGATCATATTGCGTTTTTCTAAACAAAAAATTTATAAAATTAGGACCTTCAAACCACCAATGACCAAAAAGCTCTGCATCATACATAGAAACAACTATCGGAGATCTGTCCATAATTTCTGATAAGTATTCCACTTGTTTTGTTCTGTTAAATAAAAAATTACCAGCATGCTCAGCAGCTTTATCGCTTGCTTCTTGTAGAACATAAGGTTGTTTATCTCCTAAAGAAACTTTTCCTGTAATTTTATGATACTTTATTCCTGTATTGCGTCTAATGCCGTCAGAATGTAAGTAAGGTTTTATATATTCGTAATCGCAATCATAACCTAAATCTCTATAAAACTCTCTATAAGATGGATCTCCAGGGTATCCAGTTTCCGAGCTCCAAACTTGGCTTGCAGTTTCCATATCTCTTGAAAAAGCTGCAACTCCACTCTCACAGTAAATAGGTGCAAAAACCCCATATTTTGGACAAGGAGTAGAGTATAAAACACCTTGAGATTCAAGAAAGAAATATTTTAAATCTTCTTCTTTCAGTATTTTATCTATCCCTGGATAATAAGCACATTCTGCAAGCCATATTCCTTTAGGTCTTACTCCAAAATGTCTTTCATAGTCATTACAAGCTACGCTTATCTGAGCTCTCTGAGCTTTTTCATTGTTCATCAATGGAAGAAGTCCATGCGTAGCACAACATGTAATAATTTCAATATTGCCTAAATTCTGAAGTCTTCTAAAGCCTATGAGAATATTATCATTATACTTATCCCACAACCGCTTGCAATTTTGAAAACGATCGTAATACATCTGAGCAACAGATTTAAATTCAAGGCTATCTTTTGTTCTTAAAAGTTCCTTTTCTGAAAGTTCTATTTGTTTTTTTAATCTTTCATAATAACGGTGTTGTAAAAGATTGTCAGAAAGCATATTAGCCAAAGATGGGGTTATCGTCATTGTTAATCTGAAGTCTATATCATCTTCAACAAATTTCTCAAATACTGAAAGAAGAGGAAGATATGTTTCAGTAATAGCTTCATAAAGCCAATCTTCTTCTAAGAAGTCTGGATATTCAGGATGTCTTACATAAGGAAGATGAGCATGTAACTGTAAACACCAGTAGCCTTTATAGTCCATTGAACAACCTTTATAAAATTGATTTATTAATACTACTGAACTAACTATACTTATTTTTTGGAAAGTAAACTAGAACTTGAAAAACTTTTACTTGGAGGCAATTTCTTAATCTCTCAAAATTCTTTTACATTTTTTACTGTTATACTTGAAGTCACATTATTTTTCTTAAGAAGTTTTTCAAAATCAAATTTAAGAGTTCTCCGCAATTCGTCTCTAACATCTGAAACGCTATATGATGGCATTGTAAGAAAGTTAGACCTTACAACAGAAATAAATTTTCCGTTCTTGAGCATAAATCCTATTTCAACAACAAATGAACGATTATATTCTCCAACATTTATATACCAACTTAAAGAATCATAGCTTATATATATATCAAAAAATTTATTAGCGTTACACCCATTAAAATCTATATCTGTAACATCATAAACTCTGATTACAAAAGCAGATGAATCAAAATCGTTTTTATATTGTTTTGAAAACTCTTCAAATTTAATAGGAGAAATTTCCCAATAAGCAAAAATCCAAATTGGATCTTTTGGAAGAATAAATACTTTAGTATCGCCATAGGTCTTGGGTAATTCAAACTCATTGGACGTATCGCGAGATTTCGTCATAGTTAAATTCCCTTGAAATAATACGATTTTTGGATTTTACAAATTTATTATTTTCATGTCAATGTAAGTATTAATGCTTATATACTTAATTACTTACCTACCTTATTAATGCTCAAATATTTAAGAGCAAAAACTACATATGAAAGTGCACATGGAGAAGCGTGGAGATTATTGGTTAATTAATAATATGATAACAAGAAATCTGTTTTACTGCTCTATAAATATTTTTAGCTATATCACTTGCAACAACGCTTATCTGACATTTTTCTTTCTCTGCTAATTCTCCAGATAAGCCATGAATGAATACTGCAAATTTTGTAGCTTCGTAAATATCATCGCCAATATTTATAAATGCGGCTATCATACCGCTTAAAACATCACCACTTCCAGCCGTAGCCATTGCTGGTGTTCCAGTATTGTTTATATAAACTTTTCCATCAGAAACAACAATTGTATCTTTACCTTTAAGAACACAAATAAGAGAATTTTTGCTTACAAAATCTTTAACTATTTCTTTTCTATTATTTTTTATAACAGCTATTTTGGTATCTAAAAGTTTGGCAAATTCTCCTAAGTGTGGCGTTATTATAAGTTTAGCTTTTGCATATTTAAGTTTGTCTGAAATACCATTAAACACTGCTAGTCCCGATGCATCTAAAACTACCGGAATATCAACTGAAGAAATAATCTTATGAATAAATTTATAGTCAGTTCTAAGACCAGGCCCTATAACTATAGATGTAACTTTTCTTGACTTTATATATTTAAGAATATCTATCGCCGTCTTATATATGCAGAATATTATCTCAGGTCTAGATAGCGAACAAGCTTGAATTAAAAAAACATCTTTAACTGCATATGTTACAAGACCAACTCCGCAATATAAGGCCCCTGCGCAGCATAAAGCTCCTGCGCCAGGCATAGAAATAGAACCTGCAATAACTAAAACATGTCCGAAGTCATATTTGTGACTGTCAGGTTTTCTTTTCAATTTAGAAGTAAAATTTTTAATTTCTTGTTTATTCATAATATTAAAAAGCAATCGCTACTGCTGCAGCATATTTTCTTGTATGTGATAATGATATGTCTATTTTCTTATATTTTATATTTTTTATATAAACTTGCGGTCTGCCATTTTTATCATTTTTAATAGATATATCTGTTATGAAAAGCTTTTTATTTTTTGCGCTTAATGCTTTCCAAACAGCTTCTTTAGCTGCAAAACGGACAGCTAAATGTTGAGATACATTTTTTTTAGGTATAGAATATGCTATTTCTTCTTTTGAAAATATACGTTCAAGATATGATTTATCTTTAGCGTATTTAACAAATCTTTCTACTTCTTCTATATCTATACCTACGTTCATCTTAGCCTCTTTAACAGCGTTGGCAATTGTGCGGAAAAATATATATATCATTAATCATTTAAGTCAACGCGTGTATAATGAAGTGTACCATCAAAAGTCAAATCATTTATTCAACGGTAACGGATTTGGCGAGATTACGCGGTTGATCAACATCACACCCAAGCACCACAGCCACATAGTAAGCCAACAATTGAAGAGGAATTACAGACAAAATGGGTGAAACAAACTCATCGCAATCTGGAACGTATATTACATTATCTCCGTTGTTTGAAGCAGTCTTGTCAGACTCACTTGCTATTATTATAACAGTAGCACCTCTAGCCTTTGCCTCTCCAATATTTGAAATAACTTTTTCATAAACTTTACTTTTAACAGCTATCGCAATTATAGGCATATCATCATCAATTAAAGCTATTGGACCATGCTTCATCTCACCAGCAGCATAACCTTCAGCATGTATATAAGAAATTTCTTTCAGTTTTAATGCACCTTCAAGCGCGATAGGATAATTGACGTGCCTTCCTAAATATAAGAAATCCCTCTTATTTGCAAATCTTTTGGCGACTTCATAAACAGTTTCAGATTGCTTAAAAAAATCTCCTATTTTTACAGGAATTTCCCATAATTCTTTTAAATACTTCTTAATCTCTTCTTTTGAAAGAGATTCTTTTTTGCATGCTAAATCTAATGAAACCATATATAGAGCTGTAAGCTGCCCAGTAAAAGCTTTTGTAGAGGCAACGCCAATTTCTGGCCCACAGTGAGTGTATACAACATGGTCAGCCTCACGACTTATGCTAGATCCAACAACATTGCAAACTGCTAGAATTGTGCAGTCTTTACTTTTAGCAAGTCTTAAAGCTGCTAAAGTATCTGCTGTTTCTCCAGATTGAGAAACAATTACTATAAGTACCTTATCATTTAAAATAGGCTCTCTATACCTAAACTCAGAAGCTATATCTACTTCCGTAGGAATCTTGGCAAAATTTTCAAATAAAAATTTTGCAACAAGTCCCGAATAATAGGCTGTTCCACAAGCAACAACATAAATGTTTGATATACTTTTAATATCTTCTTTTGATAGTTTGATTTCTTCAATATAAACACGCCCTTCGTCAGGATAAATTCTTCCTCTAAAAGTGTCTTCTATAGTTCTTGGCTGTTCATATATTTCCTTAAGCATAAAATGCTTATAGCCTTCTTTTTCAGCTTGAACACAATCCCATTTTATATTTTTTATTTCTCTCTTCTTTACATTATTTTCAATATCGGTTATGGTTATTTCGTTAGCAGTTAATTCCGCAATATCGCCATTTTCAAGGAAAATCATATTACGAGTATAAGAAAGTAATGCAGGAATATCTGAAGCCAAAAAATTTTCGCCTTTACCAGCGCCAACTATAAGCGACGCATTTTGCCTTGCACATACTATTTTATTTGGCTCGTCTTTACATATTATACCAAGTGCATATGATCCCTTTATTTCTTTAAGAGTTTCCTGAACTGCATTAAGTAAGTTGTCTTTATAATGCTTTTTTATAAGATGTGCTATTACTTCTGTATCTGTTTCAGACTTGAATTCCTTCCCTTCTTTTTCAAGACGTAATTTTAATTCGGCATAGTTTTCTATTATTCCATTATGAACTATTACTATACTTTTTGTTGGGTCAGTATGGGGATGAGCATTCTCTTCTGATGGTTTTCCATGTGTAGCCCAACGAGTATGCCCTATAGATATATTTGATTCTAATGGATTTTTTTCTATATTTTCTTTAAGATTTTTTAACTTTCCTATACTCCGTCTAATCTGTAGTTGTTCGTCTTTAACAACAGCAATACCCGAGGAATCATACCCTCTATATTCAAGTTTTTTTAATCCATTGAGAACTATATCAACAGCATTTTTCCCCCCTATATAACCCACTATTCCACACATATAAAGTCCTTTTTGAATTCCATAGCTTACGAGTTTCTTTCTATCAAACTTTTCATATTAAAAATAGCTTTTTCAATACCAGTAAATATTGCTTTAGATATTATTGAAAATCCTATATTAAATTCATTCATTCCATGAATTTTACAAATTTGGTCTATATTTTCATAATCAAGCCCATGTCCAGCATTTAATATAAGCTTCTCTCTCCTAGCTTCTTTTGAAGCTTTAGTAATTCTTTTAATCTCATTTTTACAATCAAGAGAGTCTAGTCCGCTTTCTTTAAATAACAAAGAATATTTCCCTGTATGAAGCTCAACACAATCTGTACCTATTTCAGACGAAGAAGCAACCTGATCTAAGTCTGGATCAATGAATATACTTACAAGAATTCCAGCTTTTTTAAGCCTAGACACAATAGAAGCAAGATTTTCCTTATTATTTTTAACGTCAAGTCCACCTTCTGTGGTTAGCTCTTCTCTTTTTTCTGGAACTAAACAAACAGAATTAGGTTTTACATCTAAAGCAATGCTTAGCATTTCGTCTGTTGCAGCCATTTCTAAATTTAACTTGCTATTTAAAATTTCACGCAAGCTGTAGACATCGTAGTCTTGGATATGCCTTCTATCTTCTCTTAAATGAACGGTAATCCCATCAGCGCCGGCTTTTTCGCAAGCGAGAGCAGCTTCAACAACCGACGGAACGCCTTCTTTGCGAGCCTGTCTTAATGTAGCTATATGGTCAATATTTACGCCTAATTTTATCATCTTTCCACCTCTTAACTTTTATATTTAGAGAGATGTTTCTTTTTCAATAGTATCAGCTACGCTTTCAGCGATTGCTCTAATCTCATCAACATCTTTACCTTCAACCATAACTCTTGTAAGATTTTCAGTACCTGAATATCTTACAAGTACATGTCCATCAGAACCTAGTGACTTTTCACAAGCTTTTATCAACTTACAAGATTTTGGAAGGTTCTCAAAAGGAATCTTTTTTGCTAACTTTCTATTTACTAAGACTTGAGGGAATTTATCGATAACATTCATAAATTCCGACATTGTTTTACCAACTTCATTTAAAGCAGAAAGAATCATCATGGCACTCAGAATTCCATCGCCTGTAGCTAAAATGTCTTTAAATATAAAATGTCCTGACTGTTCTCCGCCAAGAGAAGATTTGTATTTTTTTATATCTTCCATAACATACCGATCGCCTACTTTGGAAGACACAACTTTTATTTCCTCTTTAGCCATTGCACGCAATAGTCCCATATTGGCCATAACAGTCGAAACTAAAGTATTATTTTTAAGTTTCTTTTTACTTTTTAGCCATATAGCCATTGAAGCTAAAAAATAATCTCCGTCTCTTATTTCTCCATTTTCATCAACGCATATCAATCTATCAGCATCTCCATCAAAAGCAAATCCACAAAAAGCATTATATTCTTTAACCGCTTTACATAAAGATTGAGGATGCAGTGCCCCGCAATTTAAATTTATATTTCTCCCATCTGGATTAACATTTAATGCTATAACTTTTGCGCCCACTTTTTTAAAAATATTAGGAGCAGACTTGTAAGATGCACCGTTAGCACAATCTAAAATTATAGTCTTACCTTTAAGCTTTTTGCCTGAAAAATTTTTTATAATAAATTTTTCATAAAACTTTATAAGTTTTGAATTCTCTTTTAATGATAATTTTTTTGAAAGGAAAAAATCTTTTGAATTAATGTGTTTATTTATCTTTGCTTCTATTTTTTCTTCTATCGAATTTGAAAGTTTGTATCCGTTGGAATTAAAAATTTTAATTCCATTATCTATGTAAGGATTATGACTGGCTGATATAACAACCGCCGCACAATAGTTTCTCTTTTTTACAAGAAAAGAAGCTGCAGGCGTCGGCATAATACCACCAAAAACTACTTTTGCTCCTGCAGCACGCATGCCTTCAGCAAGCCGCGATTGTATTCTTTTCCCAGACTCTCTAGTATCACGGATAATAAGAATATATTTATTTGCACCTAAAACTTCGGCAATAGAACAACCTATAATATTAAGGGTAGCATTATCAAATGGAAATTTAGAAGAATTACTCCTAATACCGTCAGTTCCAAATAATTTCATTTTACATATATCTCGCATATAGCCATACAAAAAGCGCCAAAACAAATGCAAGAGCTTTCAACTGCCAGTTCTTTTTAATTTTAACAAGTACTCGTGTCATTTTGTTTTTAAGACCTCACCATTTGTATTGAATATCTCTCTTAATTTTGCAAGAGAGATATTTCCATGTAATTTGCTATCATGTGCAATAGAAATTTGTCCAGTTTCTTCCGAAACTACTACAACAACGGTATCTGTAACTTCACTTAACCCAAGGGCAGCTCTATGTCTTGTTCCAAACAACTTTACATTTGTATCATGGCTCAAAGGAAGAACGCAGCCAGCAGCTACTATCCTTCCGTTTGAAACTATAATTGCTCCATCATGTAAAGGAGCAGATTTATTTTTAAATATTGAAAGCAAAAGCTCTTTTGAAATATCAGCATTGAGTGAGACACCCGTTTCTGTAAAACTTTTTAAACCAATTTCATTTTCTATAGCTATAAGACAGCCGGTCATTGACGAGCTTAAATCCTCAACAGCAGCAATAATTTCAATTATATAAGGATCTTTGATTTTTGTTTTTGTCCCCCACAAATGACCTCCGATTTGAGCCAAAAGATTACGTATTTCCATTTGAAATATAACAGCAAATATTATAACTGCTGCAAGCCAAAAGTTATCTAAAAGCCATGACAAAGCTTTTAAATGCAAAATATCTCTTGATATAACCGTAAGACCTAAGATAAATAATATACCTATAAATATCTGTATTGTTCTTGTGCCTTGTATTATAAGAATTATTCTATAGAATATTAACGTAAGAATTAATATATCTAAAATATTTGAAATATACAGATTATAAATAGTAACAAATGTTTCCATTATATTCCTCTAAAAGCTTCTATTATTTTAAAAACATTGACAGTTTCTTTTACATCATGTACTCTTATAATATTAGCTCCACAAAATGCTGCAAGGAAATTAGCTACTATAAATGAAGATTTGTCTTCACCAGATAAAGTTTTTACAAATCTTTTCCGCGATACTGCTCCAACTACCGGTCCAAGAGATGAGAAAACGCTCATGTTTTTTATAAGTTCAATATTATGCTTAACTGTTTTACCAAATCCATGTCCTGGATCTACAGCAATATACTCCTCTTTTATTCCAAAATTCATTGCATACGACTTTCTTTCAGAAAGAAACTCATATACTTCAGAAGTACAATTCTTATACTGCGGAGCTACTTGCATATTTTGAGGAATCCCTTTCATATGCATAAGTATAATCCCTGCTTTATAGTCAGCAACTAATCTAGCTAATTTTTCTTTTCCTTTTCTTAAAGCAAAAATATCGTTTATTATATCTGCACCTTCTGATAATGCAGCTCTTGCAGTTTCATGCTTATAAGTATCTATAGAAATAGGAATTTTAACATGTTTTCTTATCTTTCTTAGAGCCACAATCAATCTTCTAATTTCTGTTTTTGCATCAACAAGTTTAACGCCAGGCCTTGAAGATTCTGCACCTATATCTATAATTCCTGCTCCAAATTTCTCAAATTCTACTACTTTGGCCAAAGCTTTTTCAGGATCTGTAAGACCGTCTCCTGAAAAAGAGTTAGGGTCCATATTAACTATACCCATTACAATAGGGTTTGATAAATCTAAATATTTATTTTTATATCTAAAAACTTTTTTATCAACTATTATTGTTTTCAAGGAGCTGGCAACTTGTTTTAAACCAAAAGGCTGAAAGCTGAGTTTGTTTATAAGTTTATGAGCTTGAAATGCCGTCACAAACAAAACTATATTTGAGAATCCAAGTTTAAATCTACTTATATTCTCATTTAAAGCTGCATCTGCGCCAACTGAAATAGCTTCTTGTTTTAATATATTTGCTGCTCTATTGTCTATTTTTTCTATAACTATAACCTCAAGAATACCTTTGTTTGCCAAAGATTCATAAACCATACAACTACAACCTGTATTTTTGACAAGTTTCAAAACATCACTAAAATTGTTTACTACAGATTTTCTTACTATCAATTTATTCCCCTAAAAGAGACATAGCTTCAGATCTAGTCCTTACATCTTTTAAAAATATTCCCCTCATGGCCGAAGTAATCATCTTTGCGCCAGGCTTTTTAACACCTCGCATTGTCATACATAAATGTTCAGCTTCAATAACAACCATAACTCCATGAGGATCTATTGACTTCATTACAGTATCAGCAATTTGTTTCGTAAGCCGTTCTTGGAGTTGAAGTCTATTAGCAAAAACCTCTACAAGCCTTATAAGTTTTGATACTCCAACTATTTTATCTTTTCTAGGAATATATGCTACACAAGCTTTACCCAAAAAAGGCAACAAATGATGTTCGCATATAGAATAAAACGAAATATCCTTTACAAGAACTATTTCTTCATGTTCTTCACTTGCGTAATGAACAGGTACAAGCTTAGCTGGATCAATTGCATTACCTGACAGAGCTTCTTTATAAAATTCAGCTACTCTTTCAGGAGTACGCCTAAGGCCCTCTCTGTTTAAATCCTCTCCAATAGATTCAAGCAAAAGTCTTATAGCTTCTTGAGCTTTTTTTTCATCAAAATTAAATTTTTTCACTTTCATATTTTCCATCGTTAATTATTTTCTTATTATCTCTTTTCCAACTGCGGCTTCTTTTTTATCTTCTTTTGTTACCGGAGCTTTTTGTGAGATGTATGGCAAGTCTTCACCCTTCATTATTTTATTGACTTCCTCACCACTTAAAGTCTCTCTATCTAAAAGATAATTTACAAGCTTATCAAGCTTTGTTGAATTATCTTTAATAAGTCTTGTTGCTTCATTTTTTGCTTCATCAATAAGTTTCTTAATTTCTTCATCTATAAGTTCAGACGTTTTTCCTGAATGCCTTACTTCTCTTGAAATATCTCTCCCAAGAAAAATTTCTTCATTAGGTCTTTGTAAAGCCATCGGACCTACTTTTTCACTCATACCAAATTCCATGACCATTCTTGTAGCAATTTCAGTAGCTTTTGATATATCATTTTGAGCACCTGTAGTAATCTCTGAAAATACAAGTTCTTCAGCAACACGTCCACCAAATAATATCGCAAGTCTATCTAAAAGTTCAGTCCTTGAAGTTAAATACTTATCTTCTTCTGGAACCTGAAGAGTATAGCCAAGTGCTGGGCCTCTTGGAACTATAGAAACTTTATGAACAGGATCTGCTGTAGGAAGAAGCTTGGCAACTATAGTATGCCCTGCCTCATGATAAGCTATAACTTTCTTTTCTTTGTCGGACATCATACGAGACTTCCTCTGTGGTCCTGCAAGAATTCTATCTATAGCTTCTTCCATATTCTTCATATTCACAGCTTTTTGTCCGTTTCTTGCTGCTAGTAAAGCTGCTTCGTTTATAAGATTTGCCAAATCTGCTCCAACAAAACCAGGAGTCCTTCTTGCTATAACATTTAAATTAACATCTGTATCTAATTTAATTTTTTGTGCATGTACAGAAAGAATCTCTTCTCTATCTTTCAGGTCCGGACTTGGTACTACAACTTGTCTGTCAAATCTTCCTGGTCTTAAAAGAGCAGGATCTAACACATCAGGTCTATTTGTAGCAGCAATTAGAATAACACCTTCTTTAGTATCAAAACCATCCATTTCAACAAGCAGCTGGTTTAGAGTTTGTTCTCTCTCATCGTGTCCACCACCAATACCTGCAAATCTATGCCTTCCAACCGCATCTATTTCATCTATAAATAGCAAACAAGGAGCAGACTTCCTACCTTGATCAAATAAATCTCTTACTCTTGAAGCACCTACTCCAACAAACATTTCAACAAATTCTGAACCGCTTGAAGAAAAGAAAGGAACTCCTGCCTCACCAGCAACAGCTTTGGCAAGTAAGGTTTTTCCTGTTCCTGGAGATCCAAAAAGGAGAACTCCTTTAGGAATCTTTCCTCCTAATTTTTGAAATTTGGTTGGCTCTTTCAAAAACCCTATAATTTCTTGTAATTCTTCTTTAGCTTCATTACAACCAGCAACATCCTTAAATGTAACTTTTTTAGCAGTATTGTTTCCTGCAAGTTTTGCTTTTGTTTTGCCAAAAGACATCGCCTGCTTACCTCCGCCTGCCATCATTCCTCGCATAAGGAAAAACCACACAAAAAGGAAAAGAATCATCGGCAAGCAGCCTATCAATATAGAACTAAGCAAACCACCTTTTTCAACTGACGAAAATTCAAGAACTTTATTTTCTTCCATATCTTTTATAAGATTAGGATCATTCATTGGGATAGTTTTAAATTTCTTTAAAACTCCGTCAGAATCTCTAAACTGTCCTTTTATAAAATCCTGTCCAACAACAATTTTAGACACGCTGCCAGATCTTATATATCGCTTAAATTGCGAGTATTCCAATTCAGCTTCAGAACTTTTCTTGCCTGCGGCATTCATAAGCATAAATATAATTATAAAAAGCGTTATCCAAAAAAGTATATGCCATGGCCCTTTTTTCTTCATTAAACAGACTCCTTTATTTTTCCGACGTAAGGCAAGGTTCTAAAAAAACCATCGCAATCCAACCCATAACCAACAACAAAATCATTGCCGATTTCAAAACAGCTGTAGTTAACTATGACTTCTTTTTCTCTAGCGCATTTTTTGTCTAAGAATACGCAAGTCTTTATGCTTTTAGGCTTTTTTAAAGATATCTCTCTTATCAAGAAATCCAATGTAAATCCTTTGTCTACTATATCTTCAATGATTATAACATCTTTGCCTATAATATCTTCTTTTATACCAGAAACAACTTTTACTTTTCCCTGTGTTTGCGTTCCAAGATAAGAGCTAACAGACATAAAGTCAACTTTGCAGTCTAAATCAATATTACGAACTAAGTCTGCACAAAAAATAAAACTTCCATTTAAAACAGTAACTAATAAAACATCTCTACCTTGATAATCTTTAGAGATCTGAGAACCTATTTCTGCAACTCTTTTATGAATATCTTCAGCGGAAAGCAAAATATCAATATCACCTCTGCAGTATTTGTTGGTCATCTTTTATCCTTTATAAAATATGCTTTATTATTTTGTTTAATACAAAAACTCCACTCATCTGATATCTTATAAACAGATAAATCTGACGATAGAATTTTAAACATTATTAAATTGATATGAGAATTGTATTTTTTTTGTGGCAAAATATTCTTTAAAATCCTGTATTTAACCGCTTTATTATACTGCAAAAACATTGTTAAATCAAGAAAAATTTTGGTTTTGTTAAATTTAACACACTTTCTCAAACATTTAAGGGTTATCTGTTCTAAATAAGAGTTTTCCATAGTTTGTATACGGCTTAAATTAAATATATGCTCAACAACCATCGGGTTTATCTTTTCACAGGCAGGAATCAAAGAATGCCTTATTTTATTTCTGGTATAAATGTCGGAAAAATTTGATTTGTCGGTACAAAACGGTAATTTGTGAATCTTTACATAATCTTCAATGAGCTTACGTTTAATTGGAAGCAAAGGTCTTACAATACTTAGTTTTCTGCTTACTGTCCTTTCTTGAGGTATACCTGCAAAATTACCACTACCTCTTAGAAGCCACATTAGAACAGTTTCTGCATTATCATTAGAGTTATGTGCAGTAGCAATTTTATTATATTTGTGTCTTTTTGCTATGTTCTCAAGCGTATAATATCTTAAATTACGTCCAGCTGTTTCAATAGATACCGACTCTTTTTTAGCATATCCCTTAACATTAATATCTTCTAAGATACATTCAATACCTAATTTATCTGATAAAAACTTCACGATATTAGCTTCTTCGAGAGAGTCTTTCCTTAGTTTATGGTTGAAGTTTACAACTAATAGCTCAAGTCGGATTTTTTTAGCTAAACGCCAAAACAAATGAAGCATGCACATTGAGTCTTGTCCTCCGGAAACTGCAAGAACAATTTTATCTTCACGTTTTATCAAGTCAGTTTGAATAACATTTTGATAAAAATTATCCCACGCTTTCATCTTTTTAAAAAAACCTTAATATAATTCTTTCTACTTATAGTCTTTTTAGGAGATACAAGATTAGCAAAATTTTTAATAAAAGAAATAATATATTTATCAGGATGTATTGCTATATATTTATTTCTCCAAACAGGATAGAATCTTTCTTTAAAATCTCTTAAAAGTGCAATATTATATTTGAAATGCTCGGCAAACATAAACATTTTTGCAAAATATTTTGCTAATTCCCCACTATTTTCAGATTGATTAAAATATGCAAAGCCTAAATCAAACAATCTATATCCATCATCTTTTGCATAAATAATATTTTTAAAAATAATATAAGAGAATAAATCGTATTCGCTTTTTAAGTATCTTATTATTTCAGAAGAAATTTCGTGTTTATTGCCAGTTTTAAAAAAAATTGAAAAAGCATAAATTTTACTGTTTTTTTCTACAATACTAAAATCCATATTTTGCATATAACTCTCATCGTATTTGCCTGGAATAAAGTTCATTTCAAAATAATCAGTATTTTGCATCCACTGTTTGTTTATCTCTGAGAATTCTGCCTTATATTTACTAAACATATCTGATTTTAGAGATTTATAAATAAAACCTTCTGTCTCTAATTTATTTTCTAAATCGTAAAAACTTTTAAACTTTTCATTGGATTTATCAAAATTATTCAACTCTATTTTAGCTTCTTGTCCTATATCAAAAATATCAAGTCCTACATCATCATAAATTTGAGCATACTTTCCGTCAATACCAAGAAATGCAGGTTTAGCAGACATATCGTCAGCCAATTCTTTAAATTTCCACAAAAGCTCGTTTTTATGGAAACTTTTACCTACTGGATCTTCAAGAACAATCCAACTATCTTTTGATTTTGCATACATAATAAATGCATCTTTTTCATCATTTATTATAAATTCTTTATCAGGAGCTAAAGAATAAAAAGCATAAGAATAATTAGAAGAGTAAGCTATTTGTGCTATATCTTCTTTTGTAAAAGAAACAGATTTGCTGAAAAAGTTTTTTAATATTTGCTCAACAATTACAATAAATATTATAGCACCAACACCAAAACTAGCTCTCAAAAATCTTGCTGCATCGCTTGTATTTAAAAAATTACTGAAAAAGATATCTAAATGTATCCAAGAAAGAATATCTTGTCTGTTTACAAAAAATCCTATCCACACTGATAAAGAAAATACACCCCCAATAGCACAAAGCCACCATGAACTTAAATTTGTCTTTAGTACAGAAATATCTCTATAGAAATATTTTTTTGAGAATAATAAAACTACAAACAAAGCTATAAAACAAACAAGAACTAAAATAGGTTCTCCAACAATAAATATTAACGTTATTGCAAAAGCTATCAAATAGCATGCAATAGTCCAAGCTCTTTTTACTCTAAGTTGTAAAGCTCGAGATATAAATAAAATGCCTAAAGAGACTATAGTCAACAAAAAATGAGATAAATCAGCAAACCAAGGAGGAAGCATACTTATAATATATTTCAATTTGGCAACATTAAACGGCGTTGATGCAGAAAACATAGCGATCATACCTGCAAAAAAAGAACATAAGGCTATAACCTGAACCACGAGCGACGATACTGTATTTCCAAAAATTTTTGCAGTTTTATTAAATTTCTTAGTAAACACCATAATTTCAAAAGCACCCAACATAGTTAAAGCTATTAAAAGTGGGAAAAAATAAAATATTGCTCTATAAGCAAGAAGTGCGCTTATTATTCCGGGATTATTTGCAGAATTTGGCATTAAAATAGTAATAGAAGTTTCAAGGACACCCATACCACCTGGTACTTGGCTTATAATAACTAAAAATTGCGATACAAGAAATACTTTAAGTAATACAAAATAAGATATATACCCTTCTGGCATAAGAACAAAAAGCGTTAAAGAGGCTATAATCCAGTCGCTTGTGGCAAGTAAAGTTTGAGCTATAACAATCTTTATATTTGGAAAAGATACTGTCCATTTAAATATTTTTCTTGGTTTTGAGTTAAGAGTACTAAACAAAACATACAAAATAAGGATAGACAAAGAAATGATCCCAATTATTCGTGTTGAAAAATTTAAATTAAATATTCCTTCTAAAGAAACTGGAGCTAAAGTAAAAATGAACCCACCTACAGATAACAGTCCAAGCCAAATTGTAGCTGATGAAAATAAAAGTACTTTTGTAACATCAATCATTGAAACGTTATAAAGAGAATACAATCTATACCTTATAGATCCACCAAAAAGCATAGAATAACCTGTGTTATTCGCTAAAACATTGCTTATAAAACACGTAAATAAAATATCTTTTGGCTTTATTGGATTTTTAACATCCATAAATTTAAAAGCTACAATATCATATCCACCTAAAACTAGATAGTACAACATCGCCATGCATAAAGCTATTGCAATTCTAACTGCAGGGATCGCTTTTAACGCATCAATAACGTCACTGTAGCTAAGATTTTTTAGTTGATTATGTAAAAGAATAAGCGTACCAACAAATATCAAAAAACCTAAAGGTATTAAAACAATCTTTATCCACTTTTTCATTATTTATCCTATATCGTCGTAATACTGCAGAATCCTTTATTTTCGCTAATTTCTACATTAATTCCAAAAAGAGAAGAAAGTTTGCTGCCACTAAAAATGCTCTCTCTTTTTCCATCTGCAAAAATTTTGCCGTTTTTAAATAGTACAAATCTGTCGATCTCAGGAATTATATCAGATACTAAATGCGTTACAAGTATTATATTAGCTCCTGTAGCAACAATCTTTCTTATAGTTTTATGAAGGCTTAAAGATGAATATATATCCAAACTATTTGAAGGTTCATCTAAAATTAAAACTTTCGGATTATTTACAAGAGCTCTCGCTATCAAAAACCTTCTTGCTTCTCCTGATGACATAGTTACAAGCTTTTTGTCTTTTAAAAATGATACTCCCATTAAATCTATTGTCTCTTCAGCTTTTCCTATCATTGCTTTTGTAACATTATGATTTTTGCCTATTCCAACACTTGAAAAAAAGCCTGATAATACACACTCAATCCCAGTTATCTCGTTATGGAAATTATATTGGAGATCATCTGTAACAATACCAAGCATGCTACGAAGTTCAGACACATTCCATACATCACGCCCAAACAACTTGCAAACTCCATATCCAGTATATGATGGATAAATTGAGCGCATAATTAATTTTATGAATGTAGACTTGCCAGATCCATTTGGACCTATTATTGCCACATTCTCACCTATTTTTATATTAAGTGTTACATCATCTAAAATTCTTAGGTCATCCCTTAGAACAGAAATATTTCTTAATTCTATAAAGTTTTTCATAAAAACCTCTATTTCGCACAGAGATTTTATAATAAATCACGCAAAAATAAAAGATGCTTTCTTTATTTAAAATTCATATGAAAAATGCTATTATATATATTTGACGTATGCTAACAATTGAAAGTAAGCCATTACCAATTTCTTTCTCTCTTCTAAGTGTGGTGACGTATTGAGATTCTAACTTTGACGTGACTAAAAAACTAAATTTGTTATAATAGGATTCACTCTTAGCTCCGTAAAAAGTTTAGTTTTTTAGTCATGCCTTAACTAAAGTTGAAACTGTTAGACCTCTAACAATTTTTACCAGAATTGGAGTTGCTCGTTTATTTTGTCTTCAGAATCAATTTGTCGTACACTTTTTTCTTTATTTTTTGTTATTGTAATACATTCTTCCCATTGTCTGTCTGTTATAAAATAGCATTGAACGTTACCTGTAGTTGGTGCTATTTTTTTAATGTCATTTATTAATCCTTTCTTTCTATCTAAAGAAACAGCACACCTTGCATAAACTGAATACTGAAGCATTAAATAACCTAAATCTAGAAGTTTGTTTCTAAACTTAGTTGCTTGATGTCTTTCTTCTTTAGTATCTGTAGGTAAGTAAAATAAAATAAGCAGCCAGCCCATTGTGTACCTGCATATATTACTCTTTCTCATAATCAAATGTTATTTCTTTAAGTGATGGAATGTATAGATTATCTAAAGTTTTAGTTCTAAAGCAATTGGAAAAGGAAGTTATGTATTTGTCTATGGCAAGGTTGAAACTCAAACTTTTTGCTTCATCTATATTTATCTTTGAAAAAACTATATCTTTTGCTGCAAATTTTACCCACTCATCAATCTTTTTTCTTAAATTTGTTTGCCTAAATCTTAACAACATAAAATCGCAAAAAGTTCTTAGCGGCTCCATAATATCATAAACGAGCGGATCTGAACGAAATCTGTATTTATGATAAATACCTACTGATGTATTAAAACCATGTGCTAACAACAAACGGTGACATAATGAAGAAATAACTGCATACCCATAATTTAACATACCATTTACAGGGTCCTGTGCGCCTCTTGTAGTTCTTGAACATGGACAAGAACGACCAAAATTTTTAAAATAGATCTTCCAATAATGTCTTGCAGCATTGCCTTCATCTAAGTTGCCTGATCTTATGTACTCCCAAAGCTTGTGCTTAGCACCTATATAATTTAATAGATATGCTTGATTAGAAATTTTGGCAAGCAAAATTTTATCCCAGACTTTTTTCATAAAAGGAATGTCTTGAAAAATTTGTTGGTCTAAAATCTCGTTATGCACTACTCTGTGTAACCCTACGGTTTTGCCTATTGGTTTATAATTGTGATCGCAATGCAGAACAATACTATTATGGATTAATAACGCAGATAAACAATCTCCAGAAAAACTTACACCTTTTGATGCTACTATAACCGCAAGAATATCTTCAAGAGGTACTCTTCTTGGAGACTTCTCGGGGATATGACATACAAGGCAGCCTCTATCAACAGATACCCTGCTTGCATGGTTTAATATGTGTATTATATGATAACTCATTATTTTTCATAAGTTCTCATCCCGCAATTTTCTATTAAGTAATTAATATTTTTAATTATTTCTTTTTGATTATCAATATTTTCAAGCTTACAGTGTGAATCGTTGCTACGTAATGTTTTCAGCTCATAAATACCATCAGGAATATCTTCATATGACCTTTCTAATTTAACAAGTTGGCGTGATTTAAAGAATTTTACATTATCATATTTGTTTTCATAAAGTTTACGTTTATTATACATTGATTCAAAAACATAAATAGGTTCTACTTTCCATTTGTCTTTTTCTTTATAAACAATTTGTCCTTGATAGAAATTTTCTGCTCTAATCCATTGCCCTGACACACCATTGCTACCATATTTTCCTATAACTTCTCTCAATGTTCCATCAGAGTTAAAGACTTCTTTTTCATCAAAACATTTAGAGTCGATAATTGCAATTTTCTTAATTCTTTTACCATTATCTGTGTATTTATCTAACCATTTTTCCCAAGATTCTTGAGACAATCCCTTTTCTTCTAATTTTTTCTTAAAATCATTTTGTATTTTTAAATCAAATATTTTATCTTTATCTGTAGCTCCCCTTGCACTTTCAATAGATTTAAAAGTATCTATTGAAGAGTTAAAGTGAGATATAAAATAATAGTGCTTTTTCCCATCTTCTATACGATACCTTAAAGCATAAATAGTCTCTCTAAGTTGAGGCGTTTTTTGTTTTATTGTTTTAGAAATAACATTATTTAAATGTTTTTTACAAAATCCTTCATAGAAATAATCTGGTTTTTGTTCTATGGATTTTACTTTTGTCTTTATTTCAGGAAGAACACTTAAAACAAGCGCGTCTAACGCGTGATGTTTTTTATTTTCTCTATTTTTATCTTTTAATCCTGATAATTTTGCTTTTATAAACTTCTCTTCGTTTGAATATAAAAGTTTATCTAAGTTCAATTTTTTTCTTACATTGGCAGTCTCTCCACCTGTGTAAAAGAAAATTTTCTTTCTGTCTCCTAATGTGTTTATTCCAAAACCAAAATACAAACCTGCTATTTTTTGAGCTGATTTTTCTATATATGATGTTGCATTCAAATCTGTTTTTCTTTTCTCGGATTCGCTTGCTTTATCGGAAATTAACAATTCTACTTTTTTCTTGTCTTTCTTACCTTTAAACATTCCAGCTACATTTTTTACATAAGTCTGCCATTCATCTTTTCTTAATTTTTGAAACCATTCATAAGGTGCTAAATCACCTTTAGCTTGATTGAATCTATTTCTTGTTAAAACAAAATTTGAAAAAGAGTCAGAGCCACCTTTAGACTGTGGAACTATATGATCAATTTCATATTGCTCTATATCTTTTGTTAATCCTCTATTACTTGATGTATCGTATATATCTTTCCATTTCTGTTGGTTACCTAACCGCATTTTTAGTATATTTTTATCGTTTATACTTAATCCTAAAGCCTTTAATTCTGCTACCGTGTCGGCACGTTCTTTTTTATTATTTTCACAAACAAAATCTTCTCTTGCTATTTCAAAAATTACTTTGTCTGGTGTTCCATATTCTTTTTTAAATTTTTTGTCTAATTCTTTCAATATTTTAAACAACATCAATAATCTATGACGAACTACCCTATTGCTTATCTTTGATATATACTCGACTATTTTACTTTCCGCTTCATGACGGGACAATTTTTTATCATCTTCTCTTGTATCTTGAATACTTATGGAATACCAATCATTTGGCATGTTAAGTAAAAATTTATAATCCTCTTTCACTAGCCCCTTGTTAGGGTTAATATTTTTATTTTGTTCAGTAAGTTCTTTATAATAATCATGTGGATTTTTGCCAAACAAAATTAAACTATGCAATATATTCAATGCTGGTTTACAAAACCTGCTTCTGCCGGTATCTTTTGGTTTTGATATCTCTTGTTGGCCAGGGTTTACCTGTCCACCTAAGTCATTTACGTAATTTTTCCAGAAAGTTCTTGTTAAAGGGTTATCTTTGCCTTTTCTTTTTTTAAGTGTCTTATCTTTTTGCTCACTATTCCCATCTTTACTTTTCTCTATCTCAAGATATTCTGTGTATCTTTTAAAAATATCATTTACTTGTTGTGGATTTAACTGCATGCTTGTTATATGATTTTTAGAATATCTCATATTTTTTAAAGCAAGCAAGAAAGAAACTTCTTTATTTACCTGTTTGTCTGCTTTACAAACATTATAACGTGCTATTAAACAACACTTTGCAATAATTCTATTATCAAATCTTGGTACTTTCTGACCTAATAATCCTTGCAAATCCCAATTAGTCCCTCTGTATTTAGCATATTTTTTGTTATTATATGAAGCATAAGCTTCTTTTGCTGGTCCATAAATAACAAAGTCTTCTTTACCTTTAAGTTTTGGAAATAATTCTGCTGCTTTTGTAAGCAGAACTCTTAATTCCTCTTCAACATGCTGTCTTGATGGGAAACATTTGTCTTCAGGTGGTTTGTTGCCTCTGTTTCTTGCAGGATTTGGATTTTTTCCGAGCCTAGTTGTCAGTATTTTGGGATTTTCTGGATCCCAAATACCTTGTGTAAAAGCTTCGTAATAGCATGGATAATAATATTTCTGATTGTTTGCGAAAAATTCTTTTAGTTTTTCACCATATCTGTTTGAAGCATCTACATTCTCTCGCTCGTCTAAGCTTTGCGCCCAAGGCAGATGTGCATCATAGCCTCTCCTTTGCATTGCAGATCTTATAGCTTTATAGATCTGCCAGCCTTCTAATTTTACGCCTTGCAAAAGAGCTATTCTTAATAAATGAGAAGAGTATATTGTTTTGTCTTTAGAAGCTTGTGGTAGAAATTCTATTAACATTCTTTTGTCAGGTTTAAGATTTGGATTTTCTTTTGAAGGTTGGGCAGTTGATAATACTTCAATACCTGCTAATTTTGCTTGTTTGTCCCACCACTTCTCTCTCTTTATGCGCTATGCGTGTACGGATTTGTCTTCTACGCATAGATGCTTCTTTTACTGAAGCAAAATCTGGATCAATTAATAGGGATTCTAAATGTAAAATGTTTTTGCCACTCCTAACGCAAACACCAATACTTCCGGAACCCAAATCAAAAGAGTAGACTAATTCATTGCTTGGCATAAGTAACTCCTCTAAATATTGCTAATTGATATAAAGCGACTAAAATAGAACCAATGTGACAAAGAAAATGAAATATGGATGAATAAGTCTTCAAATATTTCTTTAGTGTCTCATAGTTGGTTTTCTAAAGCTATATCTTTATTCACCTTCCAATATCTTTGAAGCTTTTATCTGAGCTTGTTTCGTGACTATATCTTTAAGAACATTTATTTTCTTATCTAAAGAACGGTTCATTATTTTTTGATTAACTCTCATGACATAACCTTTCTATTATAATTTATAAGGTATAATATGACGACTCTAAACTAGAAAGGTAGCAAAGAGCTAACCCCTTATTAGATTATACCTAATTCTTGCCTCATCTGCTCTATGCTCTTCTATATCTCCTTTCACATTCTTTCAAATGCAACCCAAAACTTTCTTCACTCAATTAAACTATCACCCTCTTATCATACTTCTACAAAAATAACTCTCATCTAGCTCTACTTCTCCTCTTAGCTTCTCTTTAGATTCCTCTACCTCTTGCTTATACATCCCTTCTCTAAACTTCTTGTTGCGCCCACAAGTTTATTGTATTGCACTTTAGTCCTATTATGTGCGCTGTTTGTGTTGCTTTAAGTCTAAAAAAAACTTTCTCTACGACAAACGCATGAAAGAAAGAGATAGTCTTTATCAACAAAACATTTAGACTTGTACAGATGCTGGAGTATTTTAGTTATTTGTGGTATTATACTGAACATTTCATGCTCCCTAAGATACAAATCTGGTAAGTGGAAGATTATCATGTTATTGAAATGAAAATTACTAGCAGTTAAGTATATTCAGAGCTGAGGTGGTGGAATGGCAGACACGCAGGTCTCAGAAGCCTGTCCCCGAAAGGGCGGTATGGGTTCAAATCCCATCCTCAGCATATATTTAATTAACAAAATAGTCGTACAATTGTTTAAGGTCTAAATTATTCTTTTTAATGCTTGAATATTTCTTGTAAAGCATTTCTTTTGATTTTATCAGTGTGGACGAATTTATACCATATTCTAGAGTCATAGATGCCTCTATATAAGCACAAAGTTTATCACATATTTCTACAAGAGTTCCATCAACAGCATTATATTTATCATTATCAAAGTCAGCCGCGTTGTCAACACGTCTAACTTTACCATTCTCAATAAATTTATCCGAAAATTCATCTTCTATAAAATACTGCATCTCGCTATGCCAACTTTGGGGAATTAAGGGAAGTATTCGTTCATCAACTTGTTTTTTTTCATACTGTTTTATTATACCTTCTAGTCCATGTATAGAAGTTTTAACCGGTTTAATTATATCTTTGGTCAAGATCTCTGGTAAATCGTGAAATAATGATGAATAGAAATTATTATACCTTCTTTTTTCAGAAGCATCCATTTCAAGAGATAATAAATATGCAAATATCGCAACCATTAACATATGCCCTAAAACCGTAGTCTTCTGCACTCTAAATGCTTGAGCCCATCTTTGTTGAAACCTAAGCTGACCGCACAAGTCTAAAAAACCATAATATTTTTTATTAAACATCAATTGAGTCACTCCAAACAAATCGTCACAAGAAGAAAGACTTTCATCTATTTCGTTTTTTGTTTTCTCTATTCCATAAAGCATGGAGTTCCATTGATATACTATTACAAATTCCCATTTAGTAGACAAACAATGAGCTGCACTCAATATTTTTTTCTCATAATTTGCATAATTAACATCTGAGAAATATTTTTCACATCTTTTTGCAAAGTCTTTACCGATAGCATTTAAATCTTCTTTTAAATTTTCAAGAACCCATTTATTTAATTCTTTTTCTTTTTTCGACATTATCTCACGAAAAACTTCTGGCTTTAAATCTGTAAGCATTATTCTCTGAAAAAATTCAAAAATACCACCTTCTATAAGTTTTATCCAATCAACAGACTCTCCATTTTCCTCTTCGAACTTGGCAATAATATATGCGATTATCATCTTATGCGACTGCTTATCAAGCTCAGAAAAATCTGATGGGCGAATATGATCATTCCATCTTAAAATATTTGCTGCAGAAAAAATTCTCAAAATTAAATCTTTTGTTATCATTTTCTTTCCAATAATTAACTAATTTTTTAATAGAGAATGACAAACATACATTGTCCTTGACATTATGACATCATATTTATCTAAACGTAATCAGTATTTTGAAATGGCAAATTCAAGTTGGGTAATGCTGCCTGCTGCAACTTCTTTCCATCTTTTTTAAAAGAGTTAAGTGCAAGATATTATTTCTTTTTAGGATTACTTTCTCAAACAACAGAACCTGTTGCATTAGCAACTTAAACTTGCAATATCCAAAACTATAAACTTATGCAGCGTTCAATATTTTGCAACTCTTCATAAGAATCATAAGCTCTCAAATAAGCTATTGTTTTCTCAAGGTTTGTAAGCAGGGAACACCCACATTTAACAGCTGTTTTTCTTATTTCAGAATTATTGTGCAGTTCGTCAATACTTAAATTTTTGTTTATGTTGATTACAAAATCAACTTTTCCTTCTATTATTATATCTACAGCCCTAGGGTTGCGGTTCCAGTGGACAGTTTCTACCTCATATCCTCTGTCTTCAAGGAATTTTGCAGTTCCTCTTGTTGCATAAACAAGAACGCCAAGCTTATAGAGATTATCTATAACTTCCATAAATTTAATTTTATCTTTTTCCCTTCCCGCACTTATCAAGACACCTTTTTTGGGCTTCCTTATTTGAGTAGATTCCATTGACAAAAGCATTGCATGGTCAAATTTATCTCCTAAACAACCAACTTCGCCAGTTGATGCCATTTCAACACCTATTACAGGATCTGCGCCGTCAAGTCTCTGAAAACTAAACATTGAAGCTTTAACACCAACATAATGTATCTCGCTTTCATCAATTAAAATTTTTTTTACTTTTTCATTGTTCATAACTTTACATGAAAGTTCTGCCAAATTTACGCCAGAGACTTTTGAAATAAAAGGGAAAGATCTTGAAGCTCTTGCATTGCACTCAATAACTTTAACATCATTTTCTTTAGCTATAAACTGTATATTGAAAGGACCATTTAAATTTAAACATTTAACTATTTTTCTAACTATATCTTTAATAACATTTACTGTACGAGTGTATATTTTCTGTGAAGGAAAAACCATAGTAGCATCGCCGCTATGAACACCTGCATTTTCTATATGTTCCGTAACAAGCGATAATATAACTTCTCCGCCTTTTGCTACTCCATCGCACTCTATTTCCTTTGCGTCAAGAATAAATTTTGAAATAACCACAGGGAAATCTGAAGATATATCTTTTGTTAAAGACAAATAATGATCCATACTATCCTTATCATTTGCAACATTCATAAGTGTTCCAGACAATACAAAACTTGGACGTATAAGTACAGGAAATCCTACTTTTTCTATAAACTTTTCTATTTCGTCTCTAGAAACAGCAGAAATCCACTCAGGCTGATCTATGCCTAATTTATCAAGCATAGCAGAAAATTTTTCTCTGTCCTCAGCTCCGTCAACACTCTTTTGACTATGTCCTAAAATATTTACCTTAGCTTCGCTTAACGGTTGAATTAGATTATTAGGATTTTGTCCGCCCATACATGCAACAACACCTTTTGGTTCTTCAATATCTATAATATCTAAAACTCTCTCTGAAGATAATTCTTCAAAATAAAGTCTATCTGAAGCGCTGTAGTCTGTAGAAACTGTTTCCGGATTACAGTTTATAATAACGCTCTCATTCCTTTTATTTTTGAAATAACTGCTTGTCATAACAGAACACCAGTCAAACTCTAAGCTGCTTCCTATACGATAGCTTCCGCTTCCTAAAGTAATTATGCTCTTTACATTTTTCTTCGGAGAAACATCGCTATGAATACCGTCATATGTAAGATATAAATAGTTGGATTTTGTTGGATATTCTGAAGAAGTTGTGTCTATCTGTTTTACAACAGGAAGAATGCCAAGTTTTTTTCTTAACTTTCTTAGTCCAAAAGATAAAGTTCGTACCTGTTTTATACTTAGTTTTATTTGAGCATTTAAGCATGCTGAAAGATAAACTTTTGTAAGTTGGAAATCTGAAAACCCTTTTGATTTTAAACGATGCAGTTGATCTTTAGAAATCTGTTTATATGCATTGTATATGTCTTGAGCAGTAAACAAATATTTTTTTAGACCATGCTCTACAAAAAACTTATACAATTCAGATTCGACATTTGCTAAATATTGGACATGAGACAAAAACCAATAATCTATTTTAGTTTTTTCATAAACATATTGTATGGATTTTCCTCTCTTAAATGTCTCATAAATTGCAAAAACTCTTAGATTTGTTGGCGACAAAAGTTCTTTATCAAGCTCTTCATCAGAAGCGTCTTTAAAAATGTTCACTGTAATGCCATTTTCATTTTCATTAACCATTCTTAAAGCTTTTTGTATAACCTCACAGAAGTTTCTGCCAATTGCCATAACTTCACCAACAGATTTCATTTGAGTGCCTAAATTTTTTGATACTCCTGTAAATTTACTTAAGTCCCAACGAGGAACTTTTAAAGTGACATAATCAAGTGATGGCTCGTAAAATGCTGAGGTTGTTCCAGTAACAGGGTTTTTTAATTCCAACAAATCAAACCCTATAACTATTTTTGCAGCTATATAAGCTATAGGATAGCCCGTCGCTTTGCTTGCTAAAGCGCTGGAACGCGAAAGTCTTGCGTTAATCTCTATAACGTAAAAACCATAGTCATGTGGATTTAGAGCATACTGAACATTACACTCACCAACAATTCCTACGTTTTGTGCAATTTTAATTGCAGTGTCTCTAAGCATATTGTTTTCAGTATTGTTTATCGTCTGACAAGGAGCTACTACTATAGAATCGCCAGTATGTATTCCCATAGGATCAAAATTTTCCATGTTGCATATGGTTATTGTATTTCCAGTTTTATCTCTCATTACTTCATATTCTATTTCTTTCCAACCATGAAGAGATTTTTCAATTAAAACTTGAGGAGAAGTCATTAATGCTGCTTGCGTAAGCTTTTTTAAATCTGCAGGAATTTTTGCAAATCCGCTGCCTAGCCCACCGAGAGCAAAAGCCGAACGAGTAATAACAGGATAGCCTATCTGCTGCGCAGTCTCTAATGCCTCCTCTGCTGTAGAAACTGCATGACTTTTAGCTATAGGTACATTTATAGACTTCATTTTCTGGGCAAAAAGCTCTCTATCTTCAGATAATTCAAGAGCATTAACCTGTGTTCCTAAAACTTTTACATTGTATTTTTTTAATACCCCGCTTTTTTCAAGCTCTATTACACAGTTCAAAGATGTCTGACCGCCAAAGCTTGAAATAATAGCAACAGGTTTTTCGATTTTAATAATTTTCTCAACCCAAAAAGGAGTAATAGGATACAAATAAACTTTTTTATTTGCCCCTCTATCGGTTTGAACAGAAGCAATGTTCGGATTTATAATTATTACTTCCAATCCTTCTTCTTCTAAAGCCTTTACAGCTTGAGAGCCGGAATAATCAAATTCCCCTGCTTGTCCTATAGACAACGCGCCAGAACCAAGAAGAATAACTTTTTGTTTTTCCCCATTTTTTGGCAACAAAAAATCTAAAATCGGCATATTTTACCTCTTATATCGCTTTCATATTATTTTCTTTAACAAACAATCTATAAATTGCATACAACAAAAACAATCAAATTGGATATCCCAATGCCAAAGTTTTTGTCCTTTTATCAAATGCAAGCGTTACAAATATAAGCAACACAGCTGCAAAGACCAAATAGTTTGAGTACGGATAAAAAGGAATAGAATACCTTAATTTTGTAATATTTCCCTGAGACATTGAACGTCTTTAATATAATTAGATACATAAAAAACGTTCCTATTATATAAGACAACAACAAACACGGATCAGGCTTAGCTATGGCATTTACCGAAGCTAAAAAGAGACCAATACCTACAAACCACCAATTGCAATAAGATTTACAAGTTTTTCTCTAAGACCTTTCGTAAGTGTTCTTCTTTCGTATCACCCATTTATATATTTCCATTTCATTTAACTATAACAACTCTACAAGTTTATCCATAATCCAAGATGTATCGTTTGGACCGCTAGAAGCTTCAGGGTGAAATTGTACTGACATAAATGGTTTTGTTTTATGCTTTAAACCTTCAACAGAATCATCATTGGCATTTTCAAACCAAAGTTTCCAACCTGGTTGTATTGAACTTTTCTCTACAGCATATCTGTGGTTTTGGCTAGACATATAAGCCTTTTTATTAGGTAAAGAAAAAACAGGTTGATTGTGGCTTCTGTGCCCGTGGCTTAATCTTTTAGTTTTAGCTCCGGAAGCTAACGCTAAAATTTGATGGCCGAGACATATTCCTAAAATAGGTTTATTTGAATTTAAGATGTCTTTTTTCACTCTCTCAACTAAATCCCCGGTATTCTTAGGATCTCCAGGCCCATTGCTTATAACCCAGCCGTCACATTTTACTGTTGAAAAATCCATATCCCAAGGCAACACTTCCACTTCACAGCCTCTTCCTATAATCATTCTCATAATATTCCACTTTGCACCACAATCAACAACTGCAACTCTTTTATATCCCTTACCCATTATTTGTCTTTCTTTAGTTGATACAGACGACATTAAATTATATTTCGACGGCTCAACATACTCACCATCTTTAAAATTTTTTAAGAAATCAAATTTACTCTTATCTTGTGGTTTTGCTCCTTCAGAAACAATTCTTCCCCAAAGATTTCCGCTTTTCCTTATTATCTGTACTAAATATCTTGTGTCTATTCCAGCAATACCAGGCACGCCTTGCATTTTCATCCAATCGTCAAGAGATATACCACCATCATGATGGTGACACCAATCATAAATATCTGAAACTATTATACCTTGCGTTTTTATTGAAGAGCTTTCATGTCCTTGCGACGAAAAAAAATCCCTGTTTTCGGGGAAAGGTATTCCGTAATTCCCTATTAAACAAAAACTAAATACTAAAATCTGGCCCAAATATGAAGGGTCAGTCATAGCCTCACTATAACCTAACATGCCGGTATTAAATACCATTTCACCGCTTACAGTAACGTCTGCCCCAATAGCTCTGCCTTCAAGAATAATGCCATTTGAAAGCTCTAAATAAGCCTTTTTGTATTGTTTGCAAAAAAAGCTATCATTTTTCATCTCTTAAACCTCTGCATATATTTAAATTAATTAGAGCAATACATATTAGAATACGGATTCTTGTTAACTGTCATATATTTTGAGAAATATTCAAGCTTTAAATGGGATAAATCTTTTTTAAAAAATTTCGCATATAGGGCAATATGCTTTTTTAGAAAAGCAGTATCTTCATCTGTAAGAGAAACTTTTTCAACTTCTTTGCCAAATTTATATTTATCAGGATTGCCATTTATATATATTTTTCCACCATGTATTCCTGTTGCACAAAATCTTCCTACTATTTCTTCTCCTTCTGCAAGATTAAGACCTAAGAGAATAATAGATCCGCCTGCCATATACTCACCTAAAAAATCTCCAGCTTTTCCTCCGATAACAATCAAAGGCTTCATATCTTTATATTCTTTCATATGAATGCCGACTCTATATCCAACATTTCCTTCAACGTAAATTTCTCCGCCTCTCATGGCATATCCCAACGTATCTCCACATCTGCCATGTATAATTATTCTGCCTGAATTCATGGTATTTCCAATTGCATCTTGTGCATTTCCCAAAACTTCTATTTTGGCTCCGCCCATATACGCAGACATGTCATTACCGGGAATTCCATGTATTTTAATTTTAACGCCTTTTGGTAAACCTCTCCCTATATATCTCTGACCAAAAACATTATTTAAAGTTATACTTTTATCAACTTTAATTGCGCTATCTATAGAATCGTTGAGTTTACGATAATGAACATCTAAAGCATTTATCGTTTTCATATTTTTACTCTCCAGCATACTTTATTCCAAGTATTTCCAATTCTTTTTGGTTTAAATCTATACCTCTAAGCATAAGTCTATTCCCGCGTAAACTATCAACAGCATTCATACCCATTCCACCAAGCATTTCTTGAATTTCATGATTCCATGCAGAAACTAAATTTACAAGTCTCTTATACATAACATCAGGCTCTAATCTCTTTACGAGTTCTAGGTCTTGTGTCGCTATCCCCCAGTTACATTTGCCTGTAACACAAGTACGACACATATGGCAACCAAGCGCTATAAGCGCAGCTGTACCTATACAAACAGCATCAGCTCCAAGTGCAATAGCTTTAACTATATCAGCGCTGTTCCTAATACTGCCAGAAATTAACAGAGAACCTTGATTTCTTATTCCTTCTTCCCTTAATCTTTGATCAATTGAAGCAAGCGCTAACTCTATTGGAATCCCTACATTATCTCTAACTCTTGTAGGAGCAGCTCCAGTTCCTCCGCGAAATCCATCTACCACAATAGCATCAGCTCCTGCTCTTAGCGCACCAGAAGATATAGCGGCAGCATTATGAACAGCTGCAATTTTTACAAACACGGGTTTTTCATAATGTGTAACTTCTTTTAAAGAATATATAAGTTGTCTTAAATCTTCAATTGAATAAATATCATGGTGAAGAGCTGGAGATATAGCGTCGGAACCTACTGGTATCATTCTGGTAGTAGAAACATCTTCACAAACTTTTCGTCCAGGTAAATGCCCACCAATTCCAGGTTTTGCTCCCTGTCCTATCTTAATTTCTATTGCAACGCCTGCATTTAAATATTCTTTATGCACGCCAAATCTTCCAGACGCCACTTGAACAACGGTATTTTTTCTATATTTATAAAAATCTTTATTTAATCCGCCTTCGCCAGTGTTATAACAAATTCCTAGTTCCTCTGCAGCTCTTGCAAGCGCTTCATGAGCATTCGGTGAGATTGCCCCATAGCTCATAGCTGCAAACATAACTGGAACATTTAAAGTAACCTGAGGAGGCATTTTTGTTATGAGTTTCCCATTAGAGGCAAACTCAAGTTTTTCAGGCTTTCTGCCTATCATAACTTTTGTTTCTATCGGCTCTCTTAATGGGTCTATTGAAGGGTTTGTAACTTGACTGGCATTTAAAAGCATTTTATCCCAATAAATTGGGGAAGGATTTGGATTTCCCATACTTGAAAGCAATACTCCACCACTTTGAGACTGTTTAAAAATTTCTTTTATAGCAGACTCTGTCCAAACAGCATTCTCTCTAAATTCAAGAGGATATTTTTTTATAATCAATGCTTTTGTCGGACATAAAGCCACACATCTATGGCAGTTGACACATTTCATATCATCAGCTTTAAAAATATCTTTCTTCTCATCATATGAATGAACTTTATTTGAGCACTCTAAAACACAGGTTTTGCATTTTATGCACTTCTTCTCATCTCTTATTACTTCAAATAATGGGCTATCAAATTTTAAGTTCATTTATTTTCACATTCCAATAAAGCAATAATAGCTTCTCCGCCTTTTGGCGACCAAATTCTATCTGGATTATCGCATATTATCTTTATAGCACTCTCTTCGCTTGCAACATAAGTTCTGTCGCCTTTTTCTGCTGCAACCATAGAACGAAGTTTTATCCTATCGTTTAGCGCTACCATACCTTTCTGGCAACCTAAAATTATTGAAAAAGGTCCGTTTATAAGAGCGTTAGCATATACAGCTCTTATACTCTTAAGTTCATTTTGAGTTTTTTTATTTTCTCTTTCTATATTGTCCCAAAAAGGAGATGCTACTACTTTTATAGCTTTATCCATTGGCATTTTATGCTTTCTTACAAGCAAATCAAAAAGATACGTTATTACTTCCGTGTCCGTCTGCAGAGTACATCTATAACCAAACATTTCAACAAAACGTCTGTTGGCGTCATAAGAAGATATCTCGCCATTGTGTACTACGGACCAATTAAGCATTGTAAAAGGATGAGATCCACCCCACCAGCCTGGAGTATTTGTAGGAAATCTTCCATGTGCAGTCCACATATAAGCTTCATATCTATCCAACATAAAAAATTCGCCAATATCTTCAGGGTATCCTACACCTTTAAAAGTCCCCATATTTTTACCACTTGAAAAAACATAGGCGCCAATATATTCTTTATTTATCTTGATCACACATCTTGAAGTAAATTCATCTTCATCTATGATTTCTTCTTTAGACATGTAAATTCTTGGAGAAACAAAATAACGCCATATTAAAGGTTGATCTTTTATATTTGGGACTGATTTTGTAGGAATGTTTCCAGCACTTTCTATCTCAAAATGCTTTGTAAGGAAGTCTTCTACTTGGGTTTTAACGCTTAGACTATCGTAAAAAATGTGGAAAGCATAAAGTTCTTTATATTGAGGGTAAATACCATAAGCTGCAAAACCGCCACCTAACCCGTTTGACCTTTCATGCATTAATGCAATAGACTTAATAATTTCTCCACCACTAAAACGGTTACCTTTCTTGTCTATAATCCCGCTTATTGCACAACCTGACGGAATACGTAATTCACCTTCTTTTAACATTAGACCTCCACTACGCAAAAATCAACATCTAAACATATGTGTATTTACATGTAAAAACGCCCTAAAACACCCTTTGAGGGAATTTTTAGGAACGCAAAAACATCCTAACTCACTTTATTTCGTTAGAGTCTACTTAAAATACATCTAAAAGTCAAACTAGCAAATAATTCCCTTTCCGCCACTTAAAAATTTTCAGAAATAAAGTATTTCCTGGCAAGTTCTGTTAAGTCTTTCACCGCTTGCGTTTAAGTTAGACTTTCATTTTCTTATACCTCTACTCATTTAGTTTCCTATTGAACTCCCGACTAAACAACCTGTTGAAAATGCCGCCTGTAAATTAAATCCGCCGGTAGGTGCATCAATATCTATAATTTCTCCACAAAAATAGAGACCCTGAACTAATTTTGACTCCATTGTTTTTTGATTTATTTCGTCTGTAACAACACCACCTCTTGTAACTATAGCTTCTTTTAAATCTTTTGTTTTTAATATTTTGATTCTGAAATTAAAGAATCCATTCAGTATTTTTTCTCTTTCAAGTTTACTAATCTGCGAACACTTTTTAGTCCCACTAATACCGCAATAGTTTACAAATGGCCTTATTATTTGTGCAGGAAGCAATTCTTTAAGCATAATATTTACATTATACTGCCCAAATTTATCTATTTCTCTCAATAATCTTTGATTCAACTGTTCATTTGAAAGGGCAGGCTTTAAATTTAAGGATAAAATTAAATCTTTACTGGAAACTTCTTCAGCTATAAGTCCACTAAGTGCTAAAATTATCGGACCACTTGCTCCAAAAGATGTAAACTCCATCTTGCCAAACTCTTTGGCAAGACTTTCTCCATCAAAAATAACAGATGTTTCAACATTTTTTAACTTTAAACCTTGCAGGTCTTTTAAATATTCTTTATCTAAAATTATAGGTACTAATGCAGGAATTGCTTGTTTTATAGTATGCCCAAAAGACTTTGCAAGAGCATACCCGGAACCGTCGGAGCCAGTTGTAGGGTACGAAGCACCGCCACACGCTAGAATTAAATTTTTTGATATTATTGAATTGTTAAGAGAAGAAATTGTAAAGGTTAAGTCATCATTTCTCTTTACATCTTTTACATCAAATGAAGTAAGTATTTTAGAACTCTTCTTAACTTCTTTTACTAAAGCGTCAACTACATCTTGAGATTTGTCGCTTACAGGGAAATATCTTCCACCTCTTTCAAGTTTGCTAGGAACACCTAGATTTTCAAAGAAAGAAATTGCATCAAGGTTTGAAAATGCATTAAAACTGCTATATAAAAATTTGCCATTATGAAACAAATTTATAAATTCTTTCACAGAAGCACTATTGGTAAAATTACATCTTCCTTTACCAGTAATTGAAAGTTTTATTCCTGGTCGTGATTTTTTTTCCAAAACTATAGTTTTTAATCCGCGTTCGCCAGCCTTTATAGCAGCCATCATGCCGGCAACTCCAGCACCAACAACTACAACATCAAATACTTCTTTCATTTTCTAAATCTTCCAAAAATTTATCAACAGTAGCTTCCAATGTTGTTATATCGTTAGAATCATTTATAAAGGTAATGTCTGCCATATTGCCAGTTTTGCGTAGTTGTTGTCCTGAACCTGAAGTTTGACATTCTTTTTTTTCAAGCTCTATAAATTTCTCTAATGTCTTGGGATCACCAGGTCTTTTTCTTTTCTGCATTCTTCTAAAACGGACATCCTGAGGAGCGTCAACATTTACTAATATAAAATCATTTCTTTTCCTAAACTCATTAACCTCCTCTGAATGCCTTATTGAAGTTATGCAATACTTACCATCATCTTTAGCTTTTTCCAAGACTTTTTTAGCCAAAATCCCATTACCATTTTCCTCACGAAGTTTTGTCCCAAAGACAATTAGATTTTCTCTTATAGGATCAATTCCTGCTTTTTTCATTATGTCTCTTATAACATCAGACAGAGAAAAATGCTTATACCCACGTTTTTTTGATATATAATCGGCGACTGTATCTTTCCCAGAACAATAAGAACCTGTCAAGCCTATAATCATTTTATACCTCAATATATTTATATTTAAGAAAATGTATCGACATTAATTTTTACTATACACTCCACACTTCTTTACAGGTTTTTCCCAACATAGAGTAGAACAAGCATCATTAAAAAACACTACAAAACTTCCTTTATTTAGAACACAAAATAAGATAACTCTTTTACAAAAAAAATACAACCTACAAAGAGGTCGTTTTAAAATTCTATAAATTGCGGGGGCAGGATTTGAACCTGCGGCCTTCAGGTTATGAGCCTGACGAGCTACCGGACTGCTCCACCCCGCGACTGTGAAACTATTGTATATATTTTATTTCTTAATGTCAAATGTCAATTTTTTGTAGGGTTGATGTCATTTCAAAGTTAAAATAGGACAACCTCTTTTTTGGGGGAACTAGCCGATAAACTTAGTGATTACATCAATTTTTTCAAAAATTTCTCAAAAAAAATAACTTTTTTTTAAAATGTCTATACTTATAAACATATAAACATCAAATAAGCTTATATTGATGATTCTAAAATTTATGGAGAAATAAAATGAAAAAAGGTTTTACATTTATTTTTTGTATGTTGTTTGTTGCATGTTTGTTTTGTTCTTGTGAGAAAAAGGCAGGAAGGACTTCTTCACCTTATGCTATTAGTAGTAGTTATCTTGATTTTAAAATTGGAGACAATCTAATACTGGTATCAAAAAAGATTATATCATCCAATATATTAGAGAGCTTACTTTCAAAAATTTAACTACATCAAAAATAATAACATTTAGTATAGATATGGTACGGTCCTCAAGTGGTGACATATTTGAAAAATCTGGCAGAAAACTCTTAGGTAGTATAGAGAAGGTCATAATCTTTACGTTTATTTAGATGATATTGATTGCATTGCCATCTTTATTGACGATTATAACGATATTACTACTAAAGGATTTATTAAATCTGGAGATGAGAATTATTGGCGCCACCCTAACCGTTTTGTTCACTCTAGTAATAGTAAAGCAATCTATGAACTTGTTTTATAAATTAATTCTTTAACTTTTTTAAGCAATTACTTATTGCAGATCAATGAATCCGATATAGATCTTTTGACTACATCGGATTCATTTTACTTTTGCTCCTTCTATCCTCTTTTGTACTTAAAGTCCAATTTTAGATAATTACTAACTAAGTTTATCAAGCGCTTCTAACACGGAAATCCCTGGTACAATTCCAATTTGTTTAGCATTTGTTGTAGCGTTTGATATATCTTTCTTTAACATATCATCAATAGTTTTAACACCTGTAACAATAGCTGCAATATTATTCATTTTTTCAGCAGTTTCAAGATTTAAATAACTGCACATTATAAAACCATTACTTCCTTTTATAAAAACCAGGTTACTACCAGAAGATATTTCCCCCTCACACCCCAAGTACTTTCTGCCCTTTAACTCAAATTCTCTTACTTTCATTTATTTCTCCAAAATATTTTATAATACTTAAACATCAGCTGGTTTTGGTATTTCTATAGTAGACTGATAAGGCCATCTTTCAAATTCAGAATTATTTTTATTTACAGCTATCATAAATTTTATATTATCATGTTTCTCTGGTAAATTTAAGTACGAAAGCGGCAAAGCTAGTTCTACGCTTTTGCTAAACATGCCTTTTGCAATATTTAGGATTTTTCCTTGCCCATCTAAAACCACAATTTCATTTCCTAAATTAAAACTTAAAGTTATAAACATCTCTATGGGCTTTAAAAATATTATTTTTAAAGAAATATTTGTTAACGACTCTTCATTAAAATCAATTTTTAAATACAAATTATTAGTATCAAAGCCATAATTGAAAGATTTTAATATCGTAGAGACTTGATGCATTGTAGCGCCGCTTGTGCCTGTCTTATAAAAACTTGATTTGCTCCACTGCTCATAATCAGAAACTTTCCCATCAATCTTTGGTGAAATAACAACAGGAGTGGTTAGCGCATATTTTTGACTAGAGTTGATTCCAATTGTTTCAAATAATGTCTCAGGAGCGACTATACCTAAAGACTCATACGCTTTTATCAATTGTTGCCTGTATAAAAAATCAAAGTCGGTGTTATTTAATGAAGAATGCTCACCACCATACCACCAGTTCCAATCAGAGCCTTCTGCTGCATGCAAAGCATTCCAAGCTGCATTTACATCAGATGCTCCTCCAGATTTTAATCTTTCTGATAAAACATCTCGTGTAGTGGATAAGTAATCCCAAGATTTATTATCCTCACTACTTCCTATCCAAACACCAAAATTCCCATTAATCCAAGATCCTGCCGTTAAATTTGTTATTACATCTCTTGGAGGAAATTTTGTAAGATACTCACTTACTCTTACTGTTTCTATATCTTCATCAACACTCAGTTTTTCGTAAAGAGCTGTCAAAAAATCCCAGCCATCATTCTTATAGTATTCCCAACAATTGTCTCCATCTAAAATAACAGACACAAGTGGCGCGTCACAAAGAGAAGAAGCATATTTGCCAATATTTTTAATTTTAGCTATCAAATCATTTGCCGCATCCTGAGGATTCCATTTGGAATACACAAAACCTATTGAATCAGAAAGACCATGATCTCTGAAAATTATGTTTAAATTTTTACCGTTTATATTTAATTGGAACGGTTTAAATAAATGTCTCCTATCGTTTGACATATCTTTCATGCTGTTAAATAAAACTGCCTCATCTGTTGCTGTCCACTTTATGCCTGCTCCTGAAATAAGTTCAACGGTAGCATTTGACAGCGAACCTTCTGAAGGCCACATGCCCGATGGTTTAACACCAAAGCGGTTTTCATAATAAGAAACAGCATTTTCAATATGCCATAAAGCGTCTTCGGGATGAATAAATCTTTTTCGCGGAAGTATTATTTCAGGTGTTGCTTCCTTTGCAGCATCTGTATCGCAAAGTAGAGGAAGGATAGGGTGATAAAAAGGTGTTACGGTAACTTCAATTTGCCCTCTGTCTTGAACTTCTTTATGCTTAGAAACTACTTCCCCACATATTTCAATCTGTTTATCAATAAGTTTTCTTTTTTCATCCTCACTAAAATCTTTTCCTTTATCATATAAATACTTTATAAACTCGTCTGTCTTGCGCCAATATGGGTCAAACCATGACAAATTAAACCAAACTTGCAGATCTCTAAAGTCTTGCTCCTCAAACAGACTTCCATTCGGCGCTTGATTCTTTTTATTATAAAGTTCACAATAACGAGAAAACGGCAAAATCATATTTTCCAAATTGGATAAAAAGAAATTTGGCAAGATAAACATCTTTTCATCATCTGTCAAAAGTTTAGCATCTTTTAAAGTTAAGTCCATAAATTTGTCTTTAGCTTTGCCTGAAGCATATTCCTCAAGCTGCATTAACAAAGATGGAACTAAGTTTATGTTGGACTTTATTTTAGGAAAACCGTCAAGGATTGCAACCATGTCATAATAATCTTTAGTAGCGTGAAGTCTTACCCATGGAAGCTCATAAATCCCTGTAATAGGATTTTTATACATGGGCTGATGTTGATGCCACAAAAAAGCTAAATAAACTTTTTTCATATTTAGAACCTCGCGACTATTCCTATTTGGAATAAATATGAAGAATTTATATTGGCAAAAACCTTATCAGCTTTTGAAGGGGGCGTATACCACGCGAAATCAAAAACTATATCAAAATAATTTTTATATTTATATTTAACAAAAAAATCTAATTCTTTTCCTAAATCAGCTTTTGCGCCATAAATTTTAGAAAATCCTGCATCACCTGCATCAGTCGGTGCATTTGAAGCTGAAAAGAAGAAATATGAAACGCCTGAAGTAAATGCGTTAAATGGTGAAATATCAAAACAACCTCCTAATGTGTTTATTCCATAATACCCTTTTGGCAGAACAATAAAAGAGTCAGTAGTATTTGCGGCAAATAGTGTTCCATACCCTATTCTTTGCAAACCATTATATCTTTTTGCAAATGTAGGATTAAAACAATTTTCTCCCTTTGCCCCAGAATATGTAAATAAAATACATGCATTAGCATCTCTTCTAAACATATCTACATGCCATACACCGTTTAAACTAAACATATACGCATCATAGTCAACTTTTTGCCTATTGTCTTTTAATAAACCACCTTTTTGCTGAGCAGCTTCAATAGCGTATTCATACTTCTTACCATTATTTGCCATGCGAATATCATAAAAAGTTTTATTATCATATTCAATCTTGTTTGAATCATCACCAGAATTTTTAGTAGACAAACCTTTTATATATATATACCCAGAGTCATTACGTTCTTGGCATAGTGTAAGCTCTATAAAAGAAAAAAAATTAAAATTGATTCCATAAAAATTAAAATTCTCATCAGAAACTTTTGAAGCAAACATATCTAAAGTCAAAAATCTGGACAATTCAATATTTACTTCAGCACCAAGCATACCAGTATTATCACCATCTACTATAAAGCCATTGCCATAATGAAACTCTTGTTTTCCAATATATATCTTGTAGGGAAGAGAAAAACCTTTCTCATTCTTGAATGTAAGAAAAGCTGTCTCTAAAAAAATTTCAAAATCCCTACCTTCGTAAGGCATTTCAAAAGCACTATAATACTTTCCTGAAAAGCCATATGAACCAAGCTTTGCAGACATTTCAATTCTATCGTCAAATTTCCCTATTACATTTAAATTTAAATATTGAGAAAAAACATCTGCAGATTTGGTCTTTGCCGACGTATAATCTATGTTTGAATAAGATACTGCTCTAAATTGTAAGTCGTAATCTAAGGCAAGAGAAATTTTTGACATAACTGAAACATTTATCAGATCAGTTTGATCTGCAAGGATAGAAGATGCCGCAAAGAAAACCATTAAAATCGCAAATGCGTACCTCATAAATATGGATTGTACTATTTTGTCTTTTACAATTCAATTTTATCATGATAAACACAGTCGCACTATAAACCGATAAATTCAGGCTTGAAAATTAACTTTTCATCTCACATAACCATTGGTTTCAACAATTGCATATTGGCGAATAGGAATACTCTTTCTTGAAACTGTTAAAATATCAGCATTTTCAATTTTACTAAAATTATCTCCCATATCTTTATCTATTTTTACAATCGCAGTTTTGGAATAAGCTAAGTCTTTTGGAATTTCCCAATACTTAAACTGATTTACAGGAACATGCCCCGTTAATACTCCAAATTTATTCTCTGTATAATAAGCCACAATTCCACCCCACTGTTGATTGTCTGTTACAACATATTTAATATCTTTTTTTATAAGATAGTCTCCTAAATCCTTCCACCCGTGAAACCAATTAGTTGCATCAGCAACAGCAGCATGGCATGAGAAAATACCCAAAGGAATAATCGCATATTTAACGTGCAGTCCTAAAAGGAAAGAGATAATAAAATTAAATGTTGTCCCATATATTAAAACTTTCCTTTTTATATCTGAATTATTTTCAAGCAAATAGGCGCAAACCATAATGCTGAAAGCAAAATATGCAAAAGCAGGCCAATTTGCACCTGGGTTTCTCTTTAAAGCAGTAAACATAAAAAATACTATTATTGGTATAGAAAAAGATGCAATAAAAATTCTCTTTGAATTTTTTGAACAAAAATAACCTAAACCAGCAATAATTCCTGAAATAAAAATGATTGGTCCGGCTACAAGACATTGAGAGCACAAATAATCAAACACATAGTTCCAATGAATTCCATCGCTCGTTAGTCCATGATGGAGTTGAAATGTAAAAGATACCCAATCATGACGATAGTTCCATATAATGACAGGCAAAAATACAATAAAAGACACAACAAACATTAGATAAAAATGCTTATTTTCGAACCAAGTCCATTTTTTGTCTGCAATCATATATATAAAAAGGCTTAACCCAAACAATATAGCTGTATATTTTGATAATAAAGCTAACCCAAAGAACAGGCCTGTTATATACCAAAATTTTGTTTTATTAGTTTCAAACAAACGCCACATATAATATAAAGTCAACGAAAAAAATAAAAACACCGGTGTATCTGGAGTAATTACTATTGAAGCTACCATCATTTCAGGCAGAGTATTTAATACTATAACAGATGCAGATGCTATAGTTTCATTAAAAAGTTTTTTTGCTAGTTTCCATATTACAAGACTAACTATTATGGTTAGTATCATAGAAGAAAACCTTACAGCAAGTTCAGAATTGGAAAATAGTGTAGTTATTTTTATAAACCACGCTACCATTGGAGAATGATCAAAGTAGCCTAATGCCAAGTGTTGTGACCAAAGCCAATAATATGCCTCATCTGGATGTAATTCCACACAAGCAGACAAAAACATTTTAAATAATATAACAAAGCCAACAATAAAAAATGCATTTTTCTTACAAAATAACCTATCCATAAGATCTCCATATAGACAATTTTACAGAGCAGAGATTCTACTACTTTGTATACGATATTGCAATGAAGAACAAGATTTGCTAATTTCATAATTATGATAGAAATTAATAATACTTTCGAAGTTTTCACCGATTGTTCAAATTTCCAGTTAGATAGACCTTGTGTTTATCAAAAAAATAATAATGCCCATTGTAAAGAATGTAGAAACTACTTAAAAATTTCAGGGAAAAAAGATAACAAACGCATTCTAGTTGTCAAACTTGGTGCAATGGGAGATGTTTTAAGAACCACATTTCTGTTAAACGGATTAAAAGAACTTTATCCGAAAAGCGAAATTACTTGGATTGTTGACACAAAAAACGCTGCAGTCCTTGAAGGAAATAATCTTATAGATAAAATAGTACATAATGATGAAAACGCTATAAAATATCTTGTAAATAACTTTTTTGACATAGTTATTAATTTAGATTTGGCCTTTGAGAGTTTATCTATTACAAAACTATCAAACAAAACAGAAATAAAGGGTTTTTCTTTAGATGACAATAGAAATATTATATACTCAAATAATTATGCTAAAGAATGGCTTAAAACAAGCGCCTATGATGAACTTAAAAGAGCTAATATTTTTACATATCAACATTGGATGTCTAAAATAGCAGAACTTCCAAAAGATAATTATGAAATAATTGTTCCTTTGCAAAAAAATTCAGTAGAAAAAGCTAAACAATTTTTAGAAGATAATAATATATCTCATGATAAGAAAATTATAGGTATCCATCCAGGGGCAGGAAAAAGATGGAAATTAAAAAAATGGACATCAAAGGGGTTTATTGAAACAGCAAAATCATTCTCGCAAAAAGGACATTTTGTTTTGCTTTTTGGTAGTTCTGATGATAAAAACGAAATTGACTTAATTTTAAAAGAAAGCATGCCAAATGTTATATCAACAGGAATTAACAATACTATCCCTGATTTCTTTGCAAAAATAAATCTTTGTGATATAGTCTTATGCGGTGATACAATGGCCTTGCATGCTGCTGCTGGACTTAAAAAAAATGTAGTATCTCTTTTTGGTCCAACTTCAGTAAACGAAATAGAAATATATTCAAAAGGTACAAAAATACAGTCCAATAAAACATGCGTCGTTTGCTATAAGCAAGAGTGTGATTTAGTTGACAATTGCATGGAATCAATTCCGCCAAAAGATGTTATATATGCAATAGAAGAATATGTATAATATTCTTTGAAATCCGAAATAGAGGTTTTATGAAAACTGTAGTAATGATTCCTACATATAATGAAGCTCCCAATATAAAACTTATGGTTGAAGATGTTTTAAATTGTGGAGCTGATGTAGATGTTTTAGTTGTTGATGATATGTCTCCTGACGAAACTTATAAAATAGTTGAAGAACTGTCAAACATAAACAACAAAGTTCATCTTCTTTTAAGAAAAGAAAAAAAAGGAAGAGGTTATGCAGGCAAAGACGGATTTCTAAAAGCTCTTGATATGGGCGCTGATTATATAGTTGAAATGGACGGCGACGGTTCTCACTCCCCTAAATATATTCCAGGATTTTTAAAAACAATACAAGATTGCGATGTTGTTATAGGATCTCGTTATGTTAATGGCGGAAAAGATGAAGAAAGATCATTAATTAGACAATTAGTGAGCAGTTTTTCAAGACGTTATTTGTCCTTTGTATTAGGCATCAAAATAGAAGACACTACTTCCGGATATAGAATGTTTAAAAGAGCAGCTCTTGTTAAATTTGCTTCTAAACTAACTGCAAGCGATCCTTTTATAGTTACTGAAGTTCTATATAAAATCAAAAAAAATAACTTGAAAGTTATAGAATACCCTATAGTTTTTCTTACAAGATTTTCAGGGAAATCAAAACTTCGTCCCGGAACTTTAATAACTTATCTATTTAAAGTTTTAAAACTTAAACTAACAGCAGGGAAATAAATGAATTATAAATTATGGTTTTGGATTGTGAATATAGTTTCAACACTACTTAGACTTTTAATAATAGGTAAAATTGGCTTAACAATAGACGAAGCTCATTATTGGGTATATTCCAAATTTTTGGATCTCTCATATTTTGATCATCCACCTCTAATAGGATATATAATCAAAGCTTCAACATTGATTTTTGGAAATAATGAATTTGCTGTAAGGTTTCCTACTGTATTAATATTCTTCTTTGCAATATGGATATTTTTTACATGCGCTAAAAAACTTTATAATGAAAGAACAGCATTTTTTGGAGTTCTACTATTAAATGTTCTCCCTGTATTTTCATTCTTAGGTTCTGTAATAGCTGTTCCAGATTCCCCACTTGCACTCTTCTGGCTTTTATCGCTCCTTATTTTTATCACTCTAATTGAAACTAATAATAAAAATTATTGGTATTTGCTTGGCATTACAACAGGATTGGCAATGCTTTCTAAATATAATGGAGTGTTGATACCTTTCTCAATATCTCTATTTCTTATTTTTTCTCCAAAACATAGATTCTGGTTTAAGAAAAAAGAGCCTTACTTTGGAATTATTTTATCTGCCATAATGTTTTTGCCAGTTATAATGTGGAATATAGAAAATAGTTGGGCTTCTTTTGGATTTCAGTTAAATCATGGATTTGGCAGTTCTCTACCTAAATTCTCTTTAATATTTTTTGGCAGGTCTATTGGGGCACAAGCCGGATATATTTCCCCATTATTATTTCTAATATTTATAGTAGCTGCATTTTTATGTATTAAGGAAGCTTACAAGAAAAATGATAGAACGGCTCTTGTTATTTCTTGCTTCTCTTTACCTGTTTTAGTTTTTTTTAATGCAATAGCAACATTTAATGAAATACTTCCTCATTGGCCTGCAATGGGTTATTTGGGGTTGTCTATATATGTTACGCATCTAACCTTAAAGTTTTGGGATATAAAATGGTTTAAACTTTATTCTTATACAGCTTGGGCGTTGGCATTATTTATGATTATTATAGTTCCTTTACATGTTTTGTATGGAGTTGTCCCTGTTGAAAAGTTTATACCAAAAGACAAGATTGAACAAATAGAACACGGCATTCCAGAATCAGAAAGAATTGACGTGACAAATGAAGTTTATGGTTGGAAAGAAGTAGGAAACGAAATAAGAAAAATAGTAAACTCCTACTCAAAAGAAGAAAGACCTTTTATATTCACATATAAGAGTTATTTGGCTAGTGAACTTGCAGCTTGTATCCCTGAGCTTAGGGTATTTTGTATAAGTGACAAAATAGATGCTTATGATTTTTGGCAAAGAGACTTAGAGAAGTTAAAAAATAAAAATGCTCTATATATCTGCAATGACTACTTTTTTTCAGATCCTAAAATTAGATATAGAGATGTATTTTCATCATATGCAGACGTTGAAACATTTCCAGTATATAGAAACGGTAAAAAAATCAAAAACTTCTTTTTTACATATTGTAAATCTTTTAATCCATCTAAACTTCCAGACTCTTATACAACCATAGCTATAAAACAAAAAAAAGATATCAAACAAGAACTTCTAAATTTTGATCACTTTATTTTTAAATTTATAAATTCAGGGTTAAAGTCTAAGTATTTAGACTTTCTTGCTGCTCCTATTTCTTATTTTGACGACAAAAATTTCAATCTAAGTTTTATTATAATACTTACAATATGTATATTTATTCTCTGGAAAAATAAAAAAGATCACTTCTGGACAAATCTTGCTCTTATGGTAAGCGTAATGATAGTAGGCGCTGTAATAGTTCATTTTCTAAAACATTATTTTGAAAGATCTCGTCCATTAAAAGTATTTGATGGAAACATTAATACTATATATGAAAAATTATATGCAGACTCTTTTCCATCAGGACATACAGAATTAGCATTTTCTTTGTGTACTTTTATGTTTATAATAGTTAAAAAGTATTGGTATTTATACATAATACTTGCTTTTTACTCAGGATTTTATAGAATCTACACAGGAAGCCATTTTCCTTCAGATGTTCTTGTAGGAGCATTGATAGGAACTTTTTCTGCTTATATGATTGTTTTTCTATTTAAAAAATATTCAAAAATATAATAAAATTCTAAATGTCAGATCTTTAAAAGACAAAAAATATTGCGAAATATAAAAAAGTAACTTAAAAATGTTGTCAAGAGGGGGATTCATGAAGAATTTCTTGAAAAACCACTTGTTATTCCTATTTTCTTTTAGTGAAAAGCTTAAAAGAATTTTGTACAGATTTTATCAGCTCAAAAATACTCTTCAACCCTTAACCAAAACAAAAGTAGTAGCATTAATAATAGTCAATTGTTTTCTACTATCATACGTGTACGGACAAAGTATTGCTCAAGTTCTACACAATATCATCTCTACCCAACAATTCAAACACATCTTGTCCGAATTCTTTATTCCAAACTCTTTAGGCAAAATTACTAACTCCAACTTCTCTGCCAGCGATACCATCATCATCAATATCCAAGACCTACACCTTCACCCTAACGTACAAAAGAACATCGCTTACATCATTGAACTGTTTGATAAAAAGTATGGCGTCAAAAATGTCTATATGGAAGGGGCTTTTGGCGATGTTGATACTTCTTGGCTCTCTAACATCAAAGACAAAAAAACTAAACAAAAGATCGTCAATAATATCCTTAACACTGGTATGCTTACTGGCCCTGAATACTATTCCATTATCTCAAATCGCCCTCATCTTATCAAAGGCCTTGAAAACAAATCCCCTTATCTACAAAATCTTCAACGGTTCGGTGACATCCTTTACTCTCAAAACGAAATATCTTCTATCCTCTCTAGTATTGATAAAGATATCCTTTACCTTAGATCTATTTATTCCAATAAACGACAACTTAAAATCGAATCCCTCTTTAAAGATTATCACTCTGGTAAGATTTCTCCTAAGAAATTCTACGCTCTTATCTCAAATTATGCTCAAAGGTTTGGCATTGATATTCAACCTATCTTTAATAAACAGTCTGGCTCTATTGAAATTGATAATAGTTCTTATAAAAATATCACCACTTTTATTGCTCTTCTTCAACAAAGCGATAAAATCAATTATTCTCAAGCCTCTACACAACTCAAATCTCTTATCTTACACCTTAAACAAACTCTCCCATACCAAGCTTTCAAAATGATTACTGACCAATCTTCTAACTTCAAGGACATTGATAAACTCTATGCTTTCATTATTAATTTCTCTAAACAACTCAACATTGACCTTTCTATCAACTTCCCTGAACTCAACAAACTCTTTAATCAAGTTGAACTTAATAAAAATATTAACCCTATTTCTATGCTTGATGAAGAAGAACGCCTTGAAGATCAACTAAGTATTGCTTTAGCAACTGACCAAGGCTCTAAAGAAGTCGCTTTTCTATCATGGTTTGCTGATGAATTTTATAATTATTTCTCTACTAGTATTACTTCTGACAACTATGATTGGTATAAACAACATATTAAAGAATGGAAACGATTATATATAAAGTATCTTGATAACAAAAAACTTTCTCTGCTTGCTCCTTATGAAACTCTTGTTGACTCTTTCTATAACGTTAATATCGATAGAAATCAATACTTCTTTGACAACCTTTCATTCCTACACGACTCTCACAAACTTAATATTCACTTTGATTCTTCATTATCTGATACTGAAAAAGTTATCAAATCTTTAGATAACTCTAAGAATATCTCTGTTGTTGTCACTGGCGGCTTTCATACTCAATACTTAAATGACATGCTTGCAAAACAAGGCATCTCTTTTATCGTTATTACTCCTACTGTTGATGATGGCGTTGAACTGGCTAAACAAGCTTATCACTCTTTAGCTAAAGAACAAAGTAAAATTTTATCTACTACCTTAGCTGCTCTTAATATGTCTCAAAATGATATAAATCAGCGCCTTATCGGTCTTTCTGATGTTCTTGTTCAAAGAGGATACTCTACTCAAGCTTTGAGCGACTTCTTACAAGAAATTGCTTCTTCTTTAGACTCTGACATTTCTATCTCTCTTTCTGGCGGTTCTTCTAAATCTGAACCTTTAACTCTCAAAATTAACGATAAAACTTACATCTACAATCATTCTGATGGCATTTTTACTCAACAACCACTTCTTCCTTCTACTTCATCTCAACAACCTCTTGCTAAATCTTCTAAAACTGCTGGATTGACTGCTATGATCAATTTTATTTCTGCTACTGTCTCTATCCCTTTTTTAATCTTAATTCCCATGATGTCGTGGGCTTTACCTTTTATGATTATTCCCTTACTTATCTTTATTCCTTCTTCTATTGTTGCTTCTTATGCGCTTTGGCAAAGAAATACTATTTTAAATGCAAAATTAACTGAAAGTGAGCTGGTTCCTTTACAAATTCCTGCTACTTCTGTAAATACATATATTAAAAGCAAATTATTATTAGCTCTTCATGAAGATTTATATGATCAGGTAAAAGATATCATTGAACTAAAAGACAACATTGGTTCTGGTATTGTTATGGAATATGACATCTTCAATGATAAAATTAATATAAATCTTACCCTTGCTAGACAATTATTTTTTGATCCTTTGGCAAACAATACTATTAATCAAAAACTGTTTATAAATTTTATTCAACATGAATTAGCTCATAGACAATTTGCAAATCCTGAAAATAAAATCCGTTTTTTTATACACAATAACTTTAAATGGTTAGAAGAACTTCTTGTTTCTTTTGCTGATCTGTTTAGAGCAATAACTTTTAAAAAAACAATGTATCCTCAAAAACACGTCACTTCGATCTCAATTGAAGAAATTCAAAGAGCATTACAAAACAAATCGAAATCAATTGTTACAAATAGTATAGATAGAATTAAGAGAGTAGATAACGTTGTCAAGTTTATGTTAGGTATTACCATTAGTCTTGTAGTAACATCTTGTTTATTTAGTACAATCCCAGCATATAGTATAATTATTTCTCCTTTTATAGTTGCGCTAGTATTTATAATATACAGAATATTTAAAACTGGAATAACAAATCTCACATTTTCAGATGTTATAGAATTTATTGTAGTAATGGGTCTTGCAGGATTAATAGGATATGGAGGGAAGTTAATACTTGCTACATTACATGATTTTGTTTCTCTTATAAGCAGTTCAGGCGCTATAGCAATGTTCTTATCAACTTATAGAAAGAATGAAGAAGCACAAACGAAAGTTGAAAATACAAAAAATGAAATCAACAAGAAGTTAAACCTTATAACATCAATAAAATTTATTGTTATTTTACTATTATCCATTCCTGATTTATTGAAATCACTACCTAAATACTCTCAGAAATCGAACACTTCTAATGATGAAAAAATAAAAAGCGATGGGTCAAGAATATTTGTATCAAGTCTTAAAGATATTATTTACTGGGCTGAAAAAATATTCCCTGGTATTAACTTAGCACTAGAAATACTGTTTAGAACACTTGCTAAGGAAAATCTTATTATTGGGTTCAAACCTAAAATAACTGAGGCTATGGATATTATAGAAATATTAACTGCTATAGAAACAAAGTATAATGGCGTAAAAAAAGTATTAGATCTTATTATGAAGATTATGAACTTTGTATTGTATATAATAAATTTATATACTTCAATAAAATATATTTTAATGATGCTACTATCCTTTACACTAAAAATAGCAGGTCTTATAGTCTCTACATTATTTAAACCTCAAAACGAATGGCAGATAGAAACAGATATTAAAAAACCATTAACTTTATTTGTTTCAGGTTCTAAAGAAAAAGAATCAAGTACTTTTATGTATGCAAAAACAATTATAAAAGAAAGCAACTACTCATCTGCAGTTGTTGAACACATCTCGTCAGATGTATTTCCTAGAAATTATATTCATAAAATGAGCGTAAACACATCTTTTAACAATCTGATCTATGAAGTTTATGTACGTAATGAAGAAGGTATATGGGTTATAGGATTAAAACTACAGGATGGCCAAGACTCATTTGAAAATTTTTCATCAGCAGTCCAGTTCTTTGCTAATGATTTAAATACAAATTCTGTTTTAATGCAAGAATTTAATAGCATAACCAATCTTGGAATAAGCTCTGAAGGTGTAATAATGATGGATTTTATAGGTTTTTCACCTGACACAACAACTCAAGAAAGTGTGCAGAAATTATATCGAACAGATAATACAGATTCAGGATTAGTAGGAACATATAGTGTAGAAGATTTAGTCATTACACCCGAAAATCTTATTACTATAGAACAAAACATTAAAGCCACAAGATTATTCAAATTAGATGAGTATGAAAAATTTTATGAGGTAACACTAACATATCAAAAACTTCCAGATACAGATTTTACAAATGCATTATTAGAAAGAAAAAAGAAAGAAGGAGCTACTACAATAATACTTAATATTGATAATTTTGACATTAGTGAATTATCATCTGAAACAACAAAAGATATTATGAAAAAATTTATAACTAAAGCGCACTTATTTGGGATGAGGATTAACATACAGGTGAATCTATTAAATGCCAAAGAAGAAATATTTGAAACATATCTAGGAATAGGATTTGATGGAATAAGTATAGACGCGAAAGAATCTGATGATATTGAATCTATTATGAGTGTTCTTGAGTCATTAAAGAAAGTCTCAAAAGGAAACTCTATAGTTGAAAGAAATACAATAATTCTAAAAAATAAATCTCTCAGAGAACATCTTGCAAATTTAGGAGAATACAATGTATTAGCTCTAGTAGTAATTGATGATACTTCTGGCGAAGCTGTAATTGACAAACAACAGCAATTAAAAGCAAAGTATACAGGTTACAAAAGAGGACGTAAAATACTTGAGCAAAATATAGACACAACTACAACTAACATTAGAGAACTGCTAAATTTAATGCACCAAAAACCTTCATCAATTTCATCTCAAGAAATTAAAATAACCTTAAATAACGTAGGCGTTAGCCATGTTGTACGTAAACACATTGAAATTATTCTACAAAGAGCAAGCGATAATGAAACAGGCTCTGAGAGTGAGGCAGTTCTGGAAGCCATAGGATTTCTAAGAGGTTTTATTGAATCTTATGTTGTAAACCAATATCTACAAGCATTTAATTTATCATATGAAGAAACATTTAACATGATAAACGAACATGATGTAATAGATACTTTAAAAATTCTCTTAACAGCATTGTTTATTACAGATGTTGAAAACAAAATTTTTGAATCTCCTGAAACACTCAAGAATTTCTTTGATCAGACCAGACTTAGAATTGAAAAAGACCAATCTCTAAACAGTGAATCATTATTGAATTTAAATAAGCAGATAGTACTATTTGCAAAAGATATCATTGAAAAACTTGATGAAGAAGAGAGTATTGATCCTATTGTACACAGTCATAATCAAGATAATCCATATCAAAAGCTACATACATATATTGTCGTAACAAGTGATTTAATAAATACATTATCGTTTAGAGAAGTCATAAATGATGTAGCAAAAATAATGGAAACATCTGTATCTACTGCAAAAAATATTCTAAGCGCAGCATAGATTGCAACCTTAAGTTTTACTTATTTACATATACTTCAAATGACAAAACTTCTGACTCCTAATTCATAAAGACTTTTTGTAATCGAAGGAGCAAGAGAATCTATATTAGTATATTCTTTAGGATATGAGAGCGTTATAGATAGAAAACAAATTATTAGAACAAGACTAATTTTTCGTATTGTCATTTTTGAGTATTTAAATCCGCAGTGCAGTCTGGACATTTAACAGCTCTGAGAGGTATTGAGGAACAACAAAAATGGCATTCTTTTGTGTTAACCTGATCTGATGGTGCAGACTTTTCTTTAAGCTTACTTATACACTTTATCATTATAAATACACAAAACGCTATTATTATAAAAGAAATCAGAACATTTAGAAATAGTCCTATATTAATCGTTATAGCTCCTGCAGATTGAGCTGCAGCAAGAGTCTCATAAGGGTCTTTTAATGTTTTTCCGCTTTTTAAAACTACAGATAAATTAGTAAAATCAAAATTTCCTAAAAGTAACCCTATAGGAGGCATTATTATATCTTTTACCAAAGAGTCAACTATTTTACCAAAAGCTGCCCCTATGATAATACCGACAGCCATATCAATAGCGTTTCCTTTAACAGCAAAATTCTCAAAATCTTTCAAGAAGGATGATATCATTGCTCTTATCTTACTCATTTTATTCCTCCACTTGCTTTTTATGTTTTTTTGATGGTCCAAACCTAAATTGATGCTGAAACATTATTGATCTGTCAGGATTTCTAGTTCCTTCTTGAGGATCAAACTCAAAATTTCCCTTTAAGAATAGATCTGGAGCTAATCTATAACGTAATTCTATATCATGTCTTAATCCAAGTTTTTTGTTAAATTCATCAAAAGTTAAGTTATATCCAAGAAGAATATTTTTACTTAAGTTTTTCTCCATTGTATACCTTGTTCCAGATAATAAATAAACTAAGTCTAGTGTGTCATTATTAGAAATAGTATCATCTGTGCTAACATAAGAAACTTTAAAATTATCAGCAACTCCTATTTTACGAAAAAATAATTTTGCTAGTGGCGTTGAAAAATTTTGGTCAATACGTCTTAGAACTTGTTGCTTTGCTCTAAAATTAGGTGAAGCTTCAAACTCTGAAGAATTTATCTCTTTCTCCTGATCTGTCCCCATAGCTTTGGCAAAAGCTTTTTGAGGGTCCATATTCGGATTGTCTTTTGAACTAAAACTTATTGCATCGTTAATCTCTCCAGTCAATAATTCTAATAATTCACTTCTCATGACATGTACCTTTATAGTTTCAGAATCTCCGCCAGTTTTTGAAGGAATAATAGTTTCACCTTCAGCAGTTATATAGACTTTATTATCACTAAATATTTCTAGTTTTGAACTTATTATGTCAAAAGAACCTATTCCAAAATTTAGTTTTCCGCTTGTAAGATCAATAGTACCTTCTGGTTTCAAACTATCAATATTACCTCCTATATGTAAAGATCCGTTTATCAAAGCCGAAACAAAAGAATTTTCAAATCTTGTATTGGCTCCAGTACGCAAATCTAAATCAAACTCTGTACCTGGAGGTATTGCAAAATTTGAGTTTTTATCACTTTCACCTGGGAAAGTGAATCTAGTATTTTCTAAAATAATATATCCTGAAACCAAAGGGTTTTCAAGATTACCTGACATTTTAATATCAAATAAAGGTTCTCCATATGAATAATCCTTTAATATAGACTTTGACCCCATAAATTTAGTAATAGGGAGCATTGGTATATATATAGGAATTCCTTTATTCCCTTCAGTAAAAGCTCTAATATTAAAATTTTTTACTTGAAAATTTTTTAACTTTATTTGGCCGTCAACATTTACTTCACCTGAACCAGAGCTGAATGTAAACTTATCAATTTTAATCAAGTTATCAGTAAGAGACATTTCAATCGACGCATTTTTTATCTTATTAATGTAATCATTAGCTTTAAATGCACCATTATAAATTGAAAGCTTTCCATTGCTAGTTAAGTTTTTATAACTACCTTCAATATGTCCTTTTAATATCATTTTTCCTGCTAAAGGAGAAAGCAAACCATCAGAAAGATAATCTAAGCTGTCTAATTTATTGTCTTCAATCTCATACTTTATGGTTACTAATTTTTTAGATATTTCTTCATCGCTAAAAGAAATAGGGAAGCTGCCGCTAACAGAAATATCTACACTATTTCTCTTTGAAATTACAGCTTCTTTTATATAAGCTAAACTATCATAAAAATCTATATACACACCAAATTTATCAAATGGAACATTTATAAATGTTCCATTTGATGAAACTATTGACATTTTCCCTTCAAGAGCATTCTGTTTTCCTTTAAGTTTGATATGTATATCTGCCAAACCTTCAGGATCACCTGGCAAACCAAAAAGATTAGCCATAAATCTCCAATCAATCCCAAACCCCGCTATCTCAAAATTTATATACTCTTTAGAAAAACTTCCGGACATATCAAAATATGAAGATCCTTTTACAACATTCAGTTTCTTTAGATATAATGTATCACTAAAAATAATTTTGCCTGATAAATCAAACTTATCTTTCTCTATTTCAGATTTTTGAAACAATCTTAGATTCCCATTTTTAAAAGAATAATTGAAGAGATAATGATCCAATTTATATTTATTCAACCATAAATTATTAATATTTACTATTCCACTATATACAGATTCTCCATTTTCTTTTAACATATCTCCAGATACTTTTATGCTTCCAAACAAATCTGCAGGACCAGCGTGAATATTTAACAAAAATAAATCTAAAGAATATTTACTATTGTTTAAATTATAGAAACCTTTATCAACTCTTATCTCGCTATTAGATATTTTTGCAGAAGCAGAACTTATTTCAATATTTTTATTTGCAATTTTAACCTTAGCTTTAAAATCTTTTATCTTTAGAGAATTTATATAAGCGCCTTTTGTTTCAAGAGACAAATTAAGTACTGGATTCTTGCCAAGAAAAGAAACTTTTCCTTTCCCAAATAGTTCTCCTTTGAATGGTAATGTAAAACCGATTAATGTGTTTATGATTTTATCGTTTAAATTATTTACGGTTAAATATAAATGTCCAGAGTTTGAATATTGTCCATTTAAGAATATTTCCGTTTTATCAGAGGCAATATTTGCTTTGTTTATTTCTACAATACCATTTTTATAATAAAATTCAGATGATAAAGAAAAATTTTTAGATAAATAATTGCCTTTTTTCAACAAAGATGAAACTTTAATATATGGATTGGTTAATTGTTCTGAAAATTTCACTGAAGCGTCTAAATATCCTGATATACCTGGATAAATTCCTTCTATATTAATATCTTTGAAATCAATTACACATTTTATTTTATTTCTTTTCAAATTTGCAGATATTAAAGCATTTATCACATTATCAGACTTTAAATTTGATATTTTAATTTTTTTTGTTGATATATTCGCGTCAGCTTCAAGAGTACCGAAAGATACTCCTCCTATTTTGCTATCAATAGCTCTTACCAATCCTTTTACATTTTTACCATTTGAAAAATATCCATGAAATTCAATATGAGCATCAGTTTTAATACCTTGAAAAAGAATGCCATTCAAATCAATATATACTGAGGATTTAGGATTCTCATCTGTAAATCCTATTAATCCCTTCACATCAACTATACTTGTATTTGAGCTGTTTTTTATAACAAACTGCTTAATATCTATCCTGTTTAAAGATGCTTCTACCTTCCCATTAAATTCTTTAAATTCATTTCCATAAAATTTTCCATTAAATGCTTTGATGTCAAATTTTGTTCCCATACCACTTTCATACTTTATATGCCCGTCTGCAACTCCAGAAATATTGACTTTAGAATTTCCTATAATACGCGAAACATTTGAAAGATTAACTCTTTCAAATTTAAAATCTGTGAATACTTGCTTTCCATCAACAATAACATTTTTTAAAGAAATTGAGTTGTCAGATTTACAAAAATTGAATATATATTTATTTCTATCGCGTAGTATCGCTCCTTCGGCATTAACTCTCTTCATACCAGATACTTCTAAGTTTTTGAAAATGAAATCTATTTTGCCTGAATTTTCATCTATACTGCCAAAAATATCTATTGTTCCTTGTCCATTGCCTGCCATTACAGGAACTATAGGCATATCGATCATACTTATATTCTTAGCATCAACAATAGTTGCTCCTGTCTTTATATTTCCTTTTATATTTCCAACTTTCTTATCTCTTACAAATAGACTACTTTCATAAACTCCATTTTTTAAATAAACGCCTTCCAATTTTCTAGACGAACCACAATCGCAAATAACTTTATATGCTCCGTTATTATTTTCATTTCCATATAAATCAAAGCTTACAAGTTCAAAATCAAAAACTTTTAATTTTGATGATTTAATTCTTAATTCTTTTGAATATCTTTGCTTTTTAAAGTCTATATTAAGCTTTCCTGACATAGATTTATTGGTCTGTGAAATATCTATAAATGCAGACATATCTGTCTTGTCGCTAAGCAACCCATTTACTTTAAGATTTCCAAAGTTTCCGCCAATTTTAATATCAATACCGTTTTCATTTTTTAATAAAGTGCCTGATGCTCCTTCAAAATCAAAACCTCTATAATCAAGATTTACTACTACTATATTCCAATTAGCATTAAAAGAGACTAAATCAATAGTCCCTTCAGAAGTTATAAACATGTTCATTTTATCTTTAGATACTAGAAGTATTGACCCGTCAAAAAGATAATCTTGTTTCTGTTTCAATGAAGCTTCAATCTTAATAGAACTTCCAAGACTGTGTAAATTTGAACCTATATTTATTGTGCTGCTATTAACATATACATTAATATTAGATAGATTAAAAACACTGGAACCTTGCTTTATAGTTGCTTTATCAATATAAACATCAACCTCCATTTTAGGAAGATTCAAAATAGATTTTCTATTATTTGATTTTACATCAGTGGTATCTGGATTTTCTTTTAAATTAATTTCAAGGTTAGATATTTCAATTTGTCTTATATTTTCCAAAGAGGAAAAAATACTTAAAAAAAGTTTAAGAAGATTTAATTTGAATGTAACTTTTTTGGCTTTTACAATACCATCGGCATTAATATTTTTAATAGATAACTTAAACGGAGATACTGAGAAAGTGGAAATTGATATATTATGTCCTGTTTTGCTGCTCATATATTTTTGCAAGTAAGGAACTAAAAAATATCCTCTTGTACAGTACGCACAAACAAGTAAAATCAAGACAACAAAAAATATTATAATCTTTCGCATACTCGCCTTAATTTTTCAGCAGAGAATTGATCTATTATTAAAAATCAATTCTCTGCTATAAGAAAATTATTTAATTGGTGTACCTGAAGAACGAGCTAATGATTTAAATTCTTTTATAAGTTTAGTTGTTATTCTTCCAGGCTTGCCATCACCAATAGTTCTAGAATCAACAGCGACTACAGGGATTATTTCAACAGCTGTACCTGTCAGAAAACACTCATCAGCTATATAAACATCATACAAACTTATACGTCCTTCCTTTACAGCAATCTTTGATCTATTTTTAGCAAGCTCTATGACTGCATCTCTAGTTATTCCTATTAATGCCCCTTCAGAACCTGATGGAGTATAAATAACTTCATTTTTTACTATAAATATATTATCACCTGTACACTCTACAACATATCCTTCTGAATTTAATATAATAGCTTCAGCAACTCCACTGCTTACAGCCTGTATTTTAGCCAAAATATTATTCAGATAATTCAGTGACTTAATATTAGGACTCAATGAATCTTGCCTTATACGTCTTGTTGAAACTGTTATAACTTCCATACCACTCTCATAGAATTCTTCAGGATATAATTTAATTTGATCAGTTATAATTACAATTGAAGGAGGTTGTGTACAACTTCTTGGATCAAGACCTAAATCTCCACAGCCTCTTGTAACTATAAGCCTTATATATGCATCAGAAAGCTTATTTGCCAAAAGAGTCTTCATTATAGCTTTCTCCATCTCTTTCCTATTAATTGGAATCTCTAAATTAATACCTTTTGCAGAAGCCCAAAGTCTTTCTAAATGTTCTTTCAATCTAAAAATTCGTCCATTATATGCTCTTATTCCTTCAAAAATACCATCACCATAAAGAAAACCGTGATCAAATACAGATATTTTTGCATCTTCTTTTTCAACAAGTTCCCCATCAAGATAAATTTTCATTGTCTCTTCTCCTTATATGTAAATAAAAGTACTATTTAGACTATAAATCCGTCATCAAGTCTAATTGTTCTATCAGATTTTTTAGCAAGATCTTCATTATGCGTAACAAAAACAAGAGTAGACCCTAGCACATCTGCGCTGTCAAATAATAATTTCTCTATTTCGATCCCTGTGTGCCTATCTAAATTACCAGTAGGCTCATCTGCAAAAATTATACGTGGATTATTTATCAATGCTCTAGCTATTGCAACTCTCTGTTGTTCTCCTCCTGACAATTCAGAAGGATAGTGATCTTTCCTATGTAAAAGTCCAGATTTACTTAAAATATCTTGCGCTTGCTTTGATTTTGATTCTTTATCTTTCCATACCGGAATAAGAATATTTTCTAAAACTGTAAAGTCAGGCATAAGGTAATGAAACTGAAAAACAAAACCTATAGAAATTTTTCTGATGCTACGTAAAAATTTATCATCTTTGCTAAAACAGTCTAATCCATCTATATAAACTTTCCCTGAAGTTGGCCTATCCATCAATCCTAAAATATGTATTAAAGTACTTTTACCAGCTCCAGACGGGCCTATTAAAGCAACTTTCTCCCCTGCTCTTATTTCCAAATTTATATTGTTCAATACTTTAACATCAGCAGAATCTTTTTTAGAGTAGCGCTTATTTAGGTTTTCTGTTTTTATAATCATATTTATTCCGATACAAAGCGTTAACCATATCTTATAGCTTCAAGAGGATCTAATTTCGCAACCTGACGTGCTGGATAGAGACCTGCAACTACAGAGATAGTAAAAGCACTTAAAGCTACAAAAAGTATATCTAAAGGAGCTATAGATACAGGAAGTCTATCAACGTAGTAAACACCTTTTGGAAGTTTAAATATATCAAGATATTTTAATGCAGCGCTTAAAAATACACCAAGAATTATTCCAAGAATTGTCCCTATCGAACCAACAATAAGACCTTCGTAGAAAAATATCTTTGAAATAGAATAGTTTGAAAACCCCATAGCTGACATTATTCCTATCTCTTTTGACTTTTGAACGCTTAGAAGCAAAAGATTAGAAATAATATTAAACGCTGCAACAATTATTATGAGCCCTAAAATAAGAAACATCATTATTTTTTCAAGCTTTAAAGCTGAAAAAAGATTCCTATTCATATCAAGCCATGCTTTTACTTTATAAGGATAAGATAAATATTTTTGGAGATCAACAGCAGTAACAGATGCTTTTTCAAAATTAGTCGTGTGTATATCAAGGCCTGTAACAGAATCTGGCATTGAGAACAAACTTTGACCTTCTTTTAAGTCTATAAAACCTAAAGAGGAATCAAAATCATACATTCCTGATTGTATTACTGCAGAAACATTAAACTTATACATCTTCGGAATACTTCCAAAATTAGTAGGAAACATCAAAATAACTTCATCTCCAGCATCTGTAGAAATGCTTTTGGCAAGTTCACAACCTAATATTATTGATCTTTCTCCAATATTTTCACCATCAAACTTCATATCTGAAACAACAATTTGATTTGAAAGGTTTAAAATTTTATTTTCTTTGGCATAATCTATAGCTTTTATTATTATTCCAGATGTAGATGCAGAATCAATACCTCTTATAATACCCTGCTTGTATATAAATGGAGACACATTTGATATATTTATATTATTTTTTATTTTATTTTCCACACTAAGATAATTGTCAAAAGAGCCGCCATCAGATCTTGTTACAAGAATATGCGGTTGTATACCCAAAATTTTATTTCTTATATCGCTTTGAAATCCGCTCATAACAGCAAGAGTTATAACAAGAGCAGCAACACCCAAGGTTGTTCCCCCTATAGCGATAAAAGTAGTAAGAAAAGAAAAAAGAGCTTTCCTTCTTGCCTTCAAGTACCTTATCGCTATAAAAAACTCAACTGAAACTACACTCATAAAAATTTACTCCGCTCTCATTGCTGGAAAAGTTATAACTTCTCTTATAGATTCCACTCCAGTCAATACCATAACAAGTCTGTCTATTCCTATCCCCAAGCCTCCTGTTGGAGGAAGACCTTGTTCTAAAGCAAAAATAAAATCTTCATCATAAGGCATAACTTCATCATCGCCTTTTTTCCTAGCTTCCATTTGCTGAGCAAATCTAGTCTTCTGCAATTGAGGATCATTAAGCTCTGAATATGCGTTTCCTATTTCCATTTCATTTATGTAAAGTTCAAAACGTTCAGCTATTTCAGGTTGGTCAAATTTTACCTTTGAAAGTGGAGAATACACAGCAGGATAATCCATAACAAATGTAGGGTTCTTTAAATTAGGCATAACTTTCTCATCAAAAACTTGATCTAAAATCTTTTTATCTGTAGCATCTTTCGGTAAATCAAGATTTAAATGTTTTATCTGCTCATACATCTTGCCGCTCTCAACATAAGGCAATAAATCAAGCCCTGTATATTCTTTTATCAAATCAAACATTTTTGCTCTTCTAAATTCCAATTTAAGTTCTGGATTTACTTTTTCTGCAGCAGATTTAATTAAGGTCTCAGTCAAATCCATCAGATCATTGTAGTCAGCATAAGCTTGATAAAGCTCCATCATTGTAAATTCTGGATTGTGGTTTTTATCAATACCTTCGTTTCTAAAGTTTCTACCTATTTCAAAAACTCTATCCATTCCTCCGACAACCAAACGCTTTAAAAAAAGCTCTGGAGCGATCCTTAAAAATAAATCTATATCTAGAGCATTGTGATGTGTTATAAAAGGTCTTGCATTAGCTCCACCTGCCAAAGATTGTAAAATAGGTGTTTCTACTTCTATAAAATCTAGCTCTTCAAGTTTATGCCTTATAGCAGAAATTACCATACTTCTTTTTACAAAAACATCTTTAACTTCAGTATTAGCTATTAAGTCTAAATATCTTTGTCTGTATCTTGTTTCAGTATCTTTAAGTCCATGCCATTTTTCTGGAAGAGGCCTAAATGCTTTAGTAAGCATTGTCCACTTTTCTACCATTATGCTAAGTTCATTTGTTTTTGTTCTAAAAGGTACCCCTTCAACGGCAATAAAGTCAGAAGTATCAACCATATTTTTAAAAAGCGTATATTCTTCATTTCCAACTTTATCTGCTCTTACGTATATCTGAATTTTAGAATATCCATCTCTTATGTCAAGAAAGGCTGCTTTTCCCATATTTCTGTAAGTCATTACTCTTCCAGCAGCTCTAACTCTTACATCTGAGACCTGTTCTTTTTCAAGAGATGCAAATTCTTTTTGTATTTGCGCATTATTCTTATCTAAAAGGTATTTAGCTGGATAAGGATTTATGCCTGAAGCTACAAAATCTCTTGCTTTTTGCTTTCTTTGCTGAATTATTTGCTCTATGGGAGTTACTTGTTGTTCTTGCTCTTTTTTTTCCATTTCCACACTTTCCTCTAAAATGTAAGACTTTTTATTCCAATTATTCTTTTAACTAATCCAATCCCCTTTATTATTCTCTTTTTTTAAGTGGGTTATGTAGATTTGTTTCAAGTTCAAGGTTTTATAACGAGAATTATACCATTTTTTAACAATACAGTCAAAATTGTAATTTTAATTTTTTATTTAAAAATCAATCAATTTCTTTCCAATAATAGAATTCACATTCTCTATAGTATTTGAAGGTATCTCAATAATTGAAACTGCGTTTTTCACAGGTAGAACTATTCTGAAAGGCTTCAATTGTTTTACAATTTTTATAACTCTATTATCTCTATCCAGAAAAATAACATCCAAATTAAAACACATAAAAAATGTATGTACAGATTTGCAATTTTTAAATAATACAGAATACTTAATATTTTTCTTAAACATAAGGCCTATAAATCTTTGCCAAAATGTTTGCGCCTTAACTACTTTTATATTTAATTTTATTTCTTCCATCAATCGCCCAATTGTATCTCTTAAATATTATTCAATATAAAATTTTCATGAAAAAAGTATATCAAAAATTATAGAAGTACAGTATTTTAATTGAAACGTAAGTGAGCATAAGCCCAAGCAAAAATATTGTATAATCAATGCTATGAAGAAGAATATAATATTCCTATCCTTCTCTACACTTTTGTTTATTTGCGGAATTTTCTATCCAATAGTAAATCTACTTTCAAAAGATAAAGAAAAAGATCTACAAAGTCTAATATTGCAAAAGGCTCAAACAGAATTAAAAATAACTGTACCACATTTAAACAAATCAATTCAAAATTCTGATGATATTAATCTTCTTTCAAATATTGAGTTGATCGCAAATTCTCAAAATATAGTATCTTGCTTTATACTTGATACAAACAGAAAGGTTATCATACACAATAATACAAATGAATGGAATACAGAAAAACACTCAACTATTTACGATAAAGCCATTATACAAAGAAAAGAACTTATTGAAGAAATGCCAGATAATAATTTTTTCTTGTTATCAGAACCGCTAGGAAATGATTACACACTTATAGCTATAGCTTCCGTAAAAAAAAGTAAAAAACTAGCCAAATATTGGCAAATAAAATATTACTCTATAGCATCTTCTGTAACAATAATGATTACTGTCATTCTCTACCTCCTTTTAAAATTTCTAATACTTTCTCCTTTCAACAGAATAAAAAAAAGTATTGAAAACAATCATGTACCAGTAAAAGATGGGAAATATAATGAAATAATAAATATTTTTACAACGGAAAGATATAAAATCTCAAAAATAATAGAAGTTTTTAAAAAAGATAATGAATGCTTGATTGAAATTATTGAATATGCTTATGAAACATCAATTAAAGACAGCCTGGCATTTATATTATTAAATTCATCAAATGAGATTTTATATTATTATGATTCTACAGGGAAAATAATAAAACACCCTATTAATAAAAATAGACAGCATATACTTGAAGCTGTAAAAGATCCTGATATAGTCAAAATTGTAATAACAGCAAATGAACAGCCTGGCAATAGAGTTAGTGGGGAATTTAAAAGATATAAAATTTCTGCTATTTCTATAAATAAAGGTAATAAAATTATTGCAACTATACTCAAAATAACAGAGAACTAATTATTTTTTTGACTTATCGTTATTGCCAAATTTAACTGAGAGCTGCATTCTGTGAAACCAAGCCGGTTTTTGTCCTGCATAGGCACCTTGTTCCTCGCCATAAAAAGCATACTCTAAATTAACTATTTTTGTAACAATTCCAAGCCCTACAGTTGGATAGCCTGAATTAAAACCCATCCTTATAACAAATGGACTTAATTTACATTCAGTTCCGAAATGAATTTTCTTAAAAAACGATTCTATAAAATATTCTTCTGCTTCCGTAAAACCAATTATATCAAATACAAACATTAAATTGTTATTTGTATTCAGATATTTGTCAGGCCAATAATAAAATTTTTCTGGGATGTAAGCAATACCCACTCCAAGATTTGGCTTGATGCTTCCATTCAATCGTTTCCCGTAATCCTGTGAATTTTTGTAAACATTTTTATATTTTACGCAAGTAGTAAATATATCGGTCACATTAAGACCAAAATTCCAGCGAGTATTCAAACGATAAATCACCCCAAAATCCATTCCAAATGCAGTCCCTTCTAACAATGCATTTAGAAATTCATAATTTTGAATCTCGTCAAGAGAAACTCGATCTTGGCAATTTTTTATTCTGTACATATATTTGAAATTTACACCTAAAGACAACGTTCTATGCAACTTTACAGCATCAAGAAAAGTTATCTTGTAAGCTAAAGGAATAATACTAATTCCAGTAACCTCTGCATTATAGTACAAGCTAGGGAATAAGACTCCTCTTTTAAACTTAGCTACTGACTCTATCCAAGAAAATAAACCAATCCCGAAGTTTAAATAATTCTCTTTAATAGCTATAGGCTTATTTATAAAAGTTACACTTGGAGCGGAAATCAAAATACCTGCCGGTTTATCCAAAGCATTATTAAGAATTTTATTTACTATCTCTACTTGTTGTTGTTGAGTCAATTCACTCCAATTGTTTATATCTTTTCCATTATCTTTATAAAATTTGTACAAATCCAAAGTATCTGTAAGCAAAACAGCATCCATAGATAAAACTTGTAGGGAGTAGCCAGTTGTCTCAGTTATTCCAGCAGGATTATAAAAAAATGCATTCTCATCATCTGCAACAGCAATAAAAGCACCTCCCATACTCATGGGGCGTAATCCATTTATAAAAGCTCTTTTTTCTAGTTGATCAGCAGATACAGCAGTATTAATAATTAAAGCACCCACAAAAACTAATAGAATCGTAATTTTACTTTTCATTGCTATACTTCCTCTTGCTACATTAAAGAGATACATGTCGCATACATTTCTTGTAATTCTTGAAGTAAATTTAAAACAAGTTGACCAGGATTACTAATATTATTCAAACATTGTAAACTTTTGGACAAACACCATTCTAGTTTTTCCAAAGCATCCATTGCGCTACTATTGTTAACTGGAAAAGAGCTGGAATGAATACTAAAACTATTAGTTATAGCCATACTATCTCTAATAGCAGGATTATTTAAAACATGAAATAATCCTGCCAAAATATATACAGCTGCTCCATTAAGGTTTGTGTCGCTATCAGCAGGAGGGATTAAAGAATCAAAAACTGAAGGGAAGAAATCAGGCGCATTAACTAATTCCAATAAGTCTCTATCAGCACGGGCTATTGTTTCAGGAGAAAGGCTATCCAACATATGTCTTCCATTATTATTATTACAAATATCTACAACTATTTGACCAAAATTATAGCCAAAAATTTCGTTAATAAGAGCTGCCGCGTAAAGCATAACTGTTTCAGGATCATTTTGTATTTCAATAGCATTTCTATATTCTTTTTTAGCGCCTTTAAAGTCTCCTCTCTCCATAAGAACGTTCCCTTGAGAGACAATTATGCTCAAGTTTTTTTTCAATGGAGGGCGTGCCCATGAGAAAATATTACAGTTATTACAACTATTTAATAAGAAACCGATGCAAATGAGCATATATACTTTATATACTTTCTTCATACAAATCTCCAAGATATAAGTCAATTTTTTTATCTATCCATCTATATATTATATTAGTATATGCAATATACTATACATATCTTGTGAGAAAAGTAAATTTTTTGAAAAAGTATATTCAAAAAAATTTATAAAACTAAAAGCCATCTTTAATAAAGTTTATTGCAATTGGACCAAATATAACTATAAAAATAGTAGGAAATATCAATAGAGTCAATGGAATAAGCATTTTTATTGGACATTCTTGAGCTTTTTTTTGTGCATATGAAAATTTTTCATTACGTAACATAAGCGACATTCGTTTTAAAGTATCTGAAATTTGCGTTCCTGACTCTAAAGCAGTATTTATCGTTCTAACAAAATAAAAAACAGATTCTACCCCAGTATTTTCAGCCATTTCATTTAAAGCTCTTTTTTTATCATAGCCTAGAGAAATTTTTGCTAAAGCAGATTTAAACTCATCAATTAAAGGTCCTTTTATGATTAAGCCAATTTTCTCACTTGCTCCGTAGAAATCTAGTCCTGATTCAAGCATAACACAAAGTAATTCCGACATTTCAGGTAATTGTTTTAATATAGATTCTTTTCTTTTTTTTAACTCTTCTTTAATCTTTAAAATAGGTAAATAGAAAAATATTAATCCTATAGAAAGAATAACTAATATCTTCATACTTATAAAAAGTGCGCCAAATAACATACCTACAAACATGAATAGTATTTGTATTGCAAAAAATTTATATGGGTTTAGATTTCTATATTTCTTTCCAAGTAATTGTAAAATTTTTTCATTGCTTTCAATTAAATAAACAAACTTCTTAAGTTTTAGTTTCTCTAATGCATAAGCAAGTCTTTCAATAACAGAAAAAGAATGGACATCCGCAAAAGTATCGGGCTTTCTTTTTTTATTACTTCTAATTTTTATGGCAAGTCCTAATTTATTTAAGTTTAAAAGTATAAAGTAAGCAGTGAAAAATACTGTAATTGATAAAAAAATACATAATAATATTATCATCATCATCATAACTCTATCTCTGTCATCTTTCTTATAATAAACGATCCGCTAAGAACCATAACAACTATAATTAAAAGCAAAATATTGCCAGTCAATGTAACAAATAGAGATTCAATCATTTCCGGTTCAATCGCATACATAATAAATATAACAACAAAAGGGATTATGCTTACAATATTTCCAGACATTCTACCTTGAGCTGTTAAAGCTGTTATTTGTGACTGAATGCTTGTTCTTTGAACTACGCTATCTAATATCCTGTCAAAAATACTACCTAAACTTCCTCCTGTATCTTTTGACACTCTGATTACGTCAATCATAAACTTAAATTCTTTACTAATAACATCTTTGGATGTCTCTTCTAAAACTTTGTCGAAATTCATCCCAAAAGCTAACTTATCAGATATTTTTATAAATTCATTCTTTATAGGATATTTCAATTCATTTTTAGCTACTATAAAAGCATTTTGTAAGGATTGTCCTGATATAACAAAATTCTTTATAATATTTAAAGCTTCCATAACTTGCTGATCCGCTAATGCCAATCTTTTACGCTTATTTCTGTCTTGTATATACCAATCAAAATAGCAATACAAAACACAAAAAATTAACGCAAAAATAATATTTTGAGAAAGTACAGTAGCACATACAAAAATAATAAAAGAAATTAAAAATCTTTTTTTATTTTGAGACAGTCTCTTTAAATCAAAATTTCCTTTTTTATTTATGTTAAATTTAAATTTGTTTATAAGAAAAAATACAAAACAGAATACAAACAAGGCAAAAGAAAAAATGAGAATTATCTTTATCATTTAAATATCTCATCATTTATAGTTATTCCCCTTTGAAATGCATTTTGTATAAAATCTGGAATAAAACCTGTAAAACTAAATCCACCTTTTTGAACACCATCATCAAAACCTTTTAAATCAAACTGAAAAATAGGCTTAATTTCATATAATTTATCATCATTTGTCTTATTTATTACAGATATTGAGGATATTTTTCTTGAACCATCACAATAACGACTTAATTGAACTATAATGTTTATTGCTGATACTATTTGAGAGATAATAGACTTTTCAGGCAAATCTATACCAGACATCAAAACCATAGTAGTAAGTCTTGAAATAGCATCATAAGGAGAATTAGCATGCAATGTAGTGAGACTCCCTTCATGTCCAGTAGACATTGCCTGAATCATATCAATAGCTTCGCATGAACGGCACTCGCCAACAATTATTCTATCAGGACGCATTCTTAAAGCGTTTACAACAAGTTTCCTAATACTAACTTCTCCCATCCCTTCAGTTGATTTTGATCTGCTTTCAAGCCTTACAACATGTTCTTGTTGAAGCTGTAATTCAGCAGAATCTTCGATAGTGATAAGTCTTTCATCTTTTGGAATAAATGAAGATATGGCGTTTAAAAGTGTTGTTTTGCCTGTTCCAGTGCCACCTGAGACTATTATATTTTTTTTTAATAAGACAGCTGTTTTTAAAAATTCAAGCATATGTTCATTTAGACTGCCTGAACAAATTAAAGATTCAATTGAAATTTTATTTTTTAAAAATTTTCTTATCGTAACTACAGATCCGTCCAAGGATATGGGCTTTATAACAGCATTAACACGAGAACCATCTTTAAGTCTTGCATCAACTATTGGCGAAGAATCATCAATATGTCTACCAATTCTGGAGACTATTCTATCTATAATCGTTTTTAAATGCTCTTCATCTGGGAAAGAAACATTTGTTTTTATTATTTTTCCATCTCTTTCAATATATATATCTTTGTACCCATTAACCATTATTTCTGTAACAGAAGGATCTTCTATAAAATCTTCCAATACTCCTAGACCAGCAATATCATTGCAAAGTTCTTTGTATAGTATTTCTGAAATATCTTTTGGCAAAACAAGATGTCTTCTATCTAAAATTTCACTTATCTTATCTTTTGATATCTGTTTTAGTTTAGAGCTATCAACTTCATTGACATATTCTTTCATTTCTTCTACAAGAGCTTTGTGAATATCATCTCTCAATTCCCTATAAGAATTCTCATTTTGATAATAATTGTTTGACAATAAATTCCCTTCTCTTTCTCGTCGTAAACCATCAAGAATGTCCAGTGTCTTATATAAAGCTAAAACATAACTATTAGATTTATCTTTATAAGAAAACTGTGTAGATAATATCTGCTCTTGGATATGAAAGTCAAACTTCGACTCAATGCCATCTTTGAAAAATTTTGATTTTCGCAAACTATTATCGAAATTAATAATATATCCTGTATTAAGCTTTAAAGAAACAAAATTTAATTCATGAATTAGTGAAGAATATTGATTTAAAATAAATTTTGCATTTTTTACAGATATCGCATCTGATGTGTATGGAAGCAGAATACACTCTGTTTCTTGTATGAGAGCTAGAAGATTTTCACTTATATCATCTGGGAAAACAACAAAAATATATTTAAAACTTTCTTTAAGAGATGATATTAAGTATAAAACTCTACCAATATCTGCATCTTTCAACTTAATATTTCTAAAGCCAAGAATAGAATTTAATCCGAAAGGAGTTAGATATTCCCTCAAAATTTTAGCATTAGCCCCAGATAAAACTGGCAAGATATCTTCTATGTACTTAACCTCATTCCCATAAAAAGACCAAAAAGGATTCGGATCAGGAATGGATAAGTCCAAAATAATACAAGATTCTTTTTTACTTATCGTCACACAAGAAAATCCATAAGCTAGTAAATCTCTCTGCAGCAAACTACAGCTTGACGCTATTGCAAACATCTAAACCTCTATTTTTGTTTGTTTATGTTTGTGTATTTGTTTATTATTTCTAAAACTTCTCTTTGGTTTGCTGTCTTTAAATCTCTTGTGTAATTTGGAGATATTTTTGAAATATCTTTTATCATTGACGAAAGTTTTAAAGGTTTTATATCAGATATTTCTAAGTCACCGGCAGGTCTTACTACATATTTTAAGCGTCCTTTTTCGCACGCTATAAGGATTTTTTGAGTTTCTTCTACAGATACAGCGACGGTTACAGAGTTTAAATTAGCTACATCTTCATCTTCTTGATCAGATTTTTTGACAGCCCCTATGCAGCTCTCTCCAACAGCTAGAACCAAAACATTTTGTGCTACAGAAAATACTATATCTTGCAATTCTTTGCCATTATCAAGGTATTCAATTATAGCATAAATATCTATTCTATTGCCAGGAGTAAGAATACCTAAAGACTCGCCGTCAAAAGATACTGATAGAGCCTTTTTAGTATCTGGAATTAAATTACTTATGCCAGTATCTTGATTAGTTTTTGAAACTTTTGTGGAAAGTATTTGTTCATTTTCTTCAATTGTATTTAAAGATATATAAATAGCAGAACCATCTTCTCTAAACAAATCACTTAAACTTTGAAAAGCTTTCGGCTGCATGTACTCTTTAGGTATTATTTTTTCAATAAGCATGTTAGATTCTATTAAAATTCCTTGGGGTATTCTTTGACATGCAACAACAACCTTAATAGGATCAGTCGCAGATTTATATTTAATTTCTAAATCTGACAAAAACAAATAGGCTAACACTCCACAAATTATCGCGCAGATTAAAGCAATTATTATAGACCTTTTCATAAGACTATACTTTATCTGCTGATTGAATTGTTTTAGTAGCTTTCTCAAATTGGGATTTAACTTTTTTCCCTAAAGTCTTATATGCAACAAAAACTATACCCACAACAACAGCTATGATAAGAATATACTCAACCATTCCCTGCCCTTTGTTTTTTTTAATCCAGCCAAAGTTCATAGTTTCGCCCCTATTTAAGTTTATTTTTGCCTTCGTAAATCTGCGATACTTCCAGTCCCAGACAAAACTGACGCGCAAGCTGTTATTTTTATGCTGTCGTTTCCAATTATTTTAAGTATTCTTGGAATTTTATGAGAATATTTTATTTCAACAAAAGATTTTTTAGCAGCTCCAGGAGCAAAAGATTTTAATGAGTTGAACATATTTAAAGGATTTAAAGCTGCAAACCTAGAAATGTTTGTGATATCAAAATCAAATTTTATAGGAATATAATCATTTGCTTCAATTCTTATGCTGAGTCTTTTTGGATCAATGATTCTTCCTATTGTATTTTTAGCACATAGATAATCTCTTATATCATCTTCTATATATTTTACGCTAAAAGGCGTGTAGGCAAGCATATCAGCTCCATAACGAGCAGCAGATGTTAATTGTTGCCAAGTAAGGATTATACTGGCAAACCACAAAACTCCAAAAAGAAAAATAATAAGCAATGGGGTAACTAAAGCTGCTTCAACAAGAGCTTGTCCCCTTGATTGTTTAACAAACTTTAAGCAAATCATTATGTCCTGATTTCTTTAATTTAAGTTATTGAAAAGCTAAGATTGACGAGAGTTTACAAAAAATTTATGCAGTTGTCTAATTTTATATGAGATAAAATGAAAAAAACTTATTTTGAGAGGAGGTTTGTAAGTGCTTCTGCTAACTGCTCACGCTCATCATTGTTTAATACATTAGCAATATCTCCAATTATATCTATATCGTTATCTCTAAGTTGTCTAGTAAAAAGATTAAGATTATTACGATCTCCATTGCATAAGGCAACAACTATTTTTTTACAAAATAATATACTTTTATATGTGTTTGACATGTCAGCACCAATATGAAGGGAATTTATATGCTCTATTATTTCAGCAGCTCTATTTAGTTGAACATTAAGAGTCCTTAAATTAATAATACCAGTTGTTATATTCTATTTAATAACTCCAAGATCAAAAAACAAACCTGTAGTATTAGCAAGAGTATATATTGTATAAAGATTTATCTCAAGATGCTCATTAAGACAACTACACATGCGACTAATCGCAGATGCAACAGGATAAATATCACTCTCATCAATGTGAATTTCATTGATTCTAACAAGTTCTGCAACCATATTGTAACATCTATCATCCTGTATTGGAGGTGGAGCCAATAATGCTCCTCTAATACGATTTAAACGTTCCACATCTAGGTTGCTTACAGACGCGGTAAATATGGATCTTCTAATAGAAGAAATATCATCATTAATATTCAAAAAACTATAGCAGTTTAGTATCTCTACAAGAAGGTTTTTAAGAGCATCCTCTACTTCACTATCAGATAAAGGATTTATATGATAATTTCTATAACTAATTCTTTGCTTCCAGCCATATCACAAGCATTTAAACATACTGCACATAACAGCAAAATCAATAAATACTTAAATTTTTTCATCTCTTACCTATTTTGTATTTTAACTTATTTCTCTACTTAATTGATATAATAATGATATAATAAATTATATGGAAAACTTAAGCAACAAAAAGTGAACTTTTAGAGTGGTCTCATTTTATTAATTAAATTTGTATACCTTCTGGATTTAATAATGCATTTCCCACACGATTTAGTGATGGAAAGGCATGCCTTTCCATTTTTGCATTTACCTTAACAAGTTAATCTCTTGATAATGTTAATATAAAAACTTTACTTGCACCACAAGATTTTAAAACAGATGAACATGCACAAATAGTTGAAGCAGTTGTAACTATATCATCTACTAACAATATATTTTTACCTGCTATAATTTTTCTATTTTTTACAAAAAAAGAATTTTTTATATTTTCAAAGCGTTCAGTCTTTGATAATTTAAACTGAGGTTTTGTTATTTTTTTTCTAAACAGAACATCTTTTAATACAGTAATATCTGCTTTAGCTGATAATTCGTTTGCAAGCAAAGCTGCCTGATTGTAACCTCTTTTTACTCTTCTAATTACATTTAAAGGAACTGGTATAATAAAATCTGTTTCTTTATAAAAATTATTGTTTTGTATTGTTTTATACATCTCTTTAGCAAAATCTTTTGCTAAAAAAGATCTATTAGAATATTTAAACTTTAAAATCAGCTTTCTTATAGAACCTTTGTATTCATAAACAGAGCGCATTTCATCAAATATATATTCTTTAGGTCTTGTTTTACATATATAACAGAATTTACCTTCACTTTGTAAAGGAACACCACATTTTTGACAAATATTTCCTGTTATTAAATTAAAAGAATTTCTACACCTATTACATATATTAGTTTGAAATATGGGGTTTAAGTCTTCTCCACATAATGAACATGTAACTGGATAAAATAAATTTACGATATCTAGGAAAACTTTTTTCATATCTAAAACTCTCTAAAATTGTATTGTCAGTCTAGCTATAACTGTAAAGTCGTAATAATTTAAATCATTGTTGTATCTAAATTCAAATCTGTCATAACTTAATCCAGCAATAAATCTAAAATATTTTGATATTTCGTAATCGGCATTAGCAGCAATCCCATAATTTATATTATTATCCTTTTCAACATTAACATCTGACTTTTGGTCTATATACTTTAAATTTGAAATGAATATCATTCTGTTTTTCAAAGGGATTGCTTTTGCTATTAAAGGAAGTCTTATTCCAGATGTAAAAAGCAAATCCGCATTTATCTGACCAACATAAGAATGTTTGCAAACATTTGACGAATATTTTCCTGAAGCATTTTTTTGCCAACGCTCCTCATTTTCATATCTTAAACTAAATCGCCATCGCCCTAGACCTAGAGCACTCTGAAATACATGTTTATTTGCACAAGAATCAAACAAAGTTTTCAAAGTACTATAAGATAATTCTTCAGACTTTGTATTTTCTAAAGCAAGATATAAATCAAAAATCTTTAAGAATTTAAATCTGTAATCCAATCCTCTCATAATACTATCAATATAAGAAACATTGTAAGCCACTACACTTTTATTGTTATATTTTAAATTGAGTTGAGTATCGTCAAAAATATGCATTTGGTAAAAAAACTTATCAACATTTGATATTCCAAGAATAATATCAGGCCATATTATTGTACATATTTTATTGTTTGTGCCTGTTTTGTAAGATTTTTCGTTTCCTTGAGTATAAGTGCAGTTTGCGCTTAGAGAATTTAATGGGGCAAAAAATCCTCTAAAAGAAAATGCTTCAAAAGGCATATATTTTCCTGTAAAACGAATATCATTTCTATTTAAAATTGTTTTAACAGTATAAGTATTTGACGAATAAAAAGGTTGTATATCCATAAGAGGATTGTCTCTTACCCAAAGTTTTTTACTTGTCCAGCCTATTGATTTAAAATTTTTGTCAACATTGTCATAAGAATCTAAATCTTGAAGTTTATAGTAAGATGAAAATGATAAAGTTTTTAAAAGCCTAAAAGAAGTAATGTCATAAACATTTAAATTCCAAGAAACTTCTCCAATACCATTCCTTTCTATATACTTCTTTTGCCCAGGTATAATAAGAGTTTCTGAATTAGTACTTGTACGAACATTATAATTCTCTTTAGTATTAATACTATATGTAAGTGCAGGAGAAAACCAATCTGCAAGACCCAAGACAAGACTTGCACCCACACCTTGGTTTAAAGATTTATCGTATTCAATTCCTATTGGGAAATCTCTATTTTTTTCCCTTACTATGTTTATTGTATATCCAGGAGAAAAAGTAATACCTTTCGTAAATTTAAAAGGACATTTCAACGCTAGTATGTTTGATTGTTCTAAAGTATGGTAATTAGAAATATCTAAATATTGCCTTATTTTGTCTACTCCTAAAAATTCTTTTGATACTTCTATAGGAATTTCAGGGTAAATTTTAAAATATGATCTTGAAGTTTTTGCATCTGCAGATATGTTCACTGGAAATATTATAAGATTGACAGGGACATTATAAACAAACGCTCCTGATAAAGTTTCTTTGTCTTCTAAACGTTTAATTTTTGACGTGTCTATAATAGAACGATCATACTTTAATCCAATTTTTGGAAACCTTATTCCTGGTCTTAAATCAGTTTCAGCATATCCGCAATACTTTATAACACGACCATCCTCATTTAAAGAAACCAAGTTTGACTTATTTTCTGAAACTCTTGGAGTTATTGTCTCTACCCTAGAGATTCCTGTTTTTAAAGGAAATATTTTTGCAGGGCTATTGGTTTTTAAACCTTCAAAATCAAAATAAGCATTTTCTTCAGTGAAGTCTCTATTATAGACCCCAGCAGTAATATTACGGAAATCTCTATCAATTGTTTTTTTAGAAGCCCCAACGGTTATAGTTCCTAATACATCATTGCCTCTCCACTGTAAATCTCCTCCGGATTTCCAACCAGAACCATTTGTGAGTTTAGTCCCGGTAACATGTATCTCATTGAACCATACTTGACGTTTATTTCCTATATCAGAAGATTCCACACCAATAACAAACTGCGAAATTGTATCTAAAGATGGGTTTCCATGTACAATAATTTCAGCATTTGGATCTGATGTTGACCAATATGCATTTGTGCCAATAGCATTTTGGTTTATTACAATTAAGTTCCAATCTTGCCAACACGCATCATTTGTTACAGCAACTCTATATTCAAAATAATTATCATCATTCCCACCTGCTCTAAATATTATAACATCGCCTAATGCAGCATATTCATTTTCAGGTTTTGCATACACCATAAACCTTAAAGATTCATATTTTGACAAATCAAGAGCTTCGCCTAAATAGACTGATTTTGCTAAAAACTGTTCTTGTGATCCTAAAGCAGTATATTCTATCTTTAAAGCTCTTTCATCTTTCTTTACTGTGTTCTCTATGCCGTATAAATCTAAATAATATCTGTTATTTATAAGAGATTTGTAGTTTACGTCAAATCTGCCTATAGAAGAAATGTTGAAATCATTTAAATTCAAACCTGCTTTTTCCCATCTGTTTCCTGATATTGATATCTTACCGATGCTTAGTCTTCCTTGATTGCCTGTAAGACCTCTTGTCTGGCATATTTTCACACGTAAAATTCTTATATTTCTCCAAATATCTCTGTTATTGTTATTAATATCTATTGGAATTCTTAATTGTCTCCAACCGTTTGGATTAGTGTTTATTACAGTAACACTTGGATCTGAAAGAGAAAAGCTTTCTGCTACTTCATCTTCCATATCTAATATTCCATTTCCGTTTATATCTTCAGTATCAAGCTTACCGTTATAAGCGCCTATCAATGAAACCGTTCCATCTCTATTATGATAAGGTCGCCCTGTATCTTTCCATGGACTCAAAATTCCTGTATTATCAGTATCTTCGGTGTCGAGCTCGCCACAACCATCAGAATCTTCATTTATGCAAGAAGCGTACTCTATAACAACATCATGAGAGTATGAGTTCGGATCGTTAATCCATATATCAACATAGAGTTTTTTTGAATAGTCTATTCCCTCCCATCCTGAACAAAGTTTTTGAGAAAAAGCTATTTCTGATGAAACTCTAACGTCATAATCAACGTCTAAAACGATTTGTCTTTCTCCATCATTAATCTCTAAAAATGGATCAATATCTCTAAGATTTATTTCATAACTTCTCCAAGACAAGTCTCTTAAGTTTCTTCTTACTGTTGGGTACCCTGTAGCACTATGAAACCAATTTTCTTCTAGCATATTCGCCATATCTTCTCTAACAGAATTATCCATAGAATCAATTAATGCTTTTCCAGCAGTATTGCTGTTGTAAGAGCTTAAAGCATATTCAACACCGCCGTTAAGGCTCATATTTAATAAGTCTATGTCTAAATCTGTAATTTTTGCATCACATTCACTAATTGTAAGATTAGTAGGAGTATTTTTTATATCAGGAAGCTCTTTTCCCTTCGCAGTAAAATTATGTATTATGCTTGCTCCAACTGAAAAATTATCTATTACTTTAAATCTTGTGTTAGCCCCTACAAGAGATGTTTCATTTCCTGCACCAAAAATGGAATAATCGTAAGAAACGTCCATCACAGAATTCTCTTTTATCACTTCATCATTTTTTATAGTCAAAATTCCTATATCATAATCAATGATGTAATCATCACCATTTTTCAAAGTATTTCCATCAACAATAATTTTTTCAGAACGTGGAACAATTCCTGGTCTTAAATTTAGTATTTTAATCGTATATTGATATTCAGTTAAAAAGTTATACTTGTGTTCTCCACTGCTATATAAAGAGTTGTGTAATCTATTATTGAGTTTGAAGTATCCATTTTCAAAATCAACCGTAATATCTGATGGATAAGACGCAACGGGGATTCCTCCATCAATGATTACAGGGACAGAATCATTTAAATATTTTATTTCTAGCAAAAAGTTACCTCTTCCATTATCGCGAACTATTTTTAAGTTTCCTAAATCATAGACTGTTTTAAGTTCTGTAGTAATCCCTGCGGTATTATTCTCATCTTTTATTATAGCTGGATCAGGAAGAGATGTCCCATCGCTAAAGTCATAACTTACAGCAACAACATAATTGCCAACCAAAGTAGTCTTAAACCCAAGCATACCTGTTGTATAGTCAACAATAAAATCTTGGCCTTGTACCAGAGTTACAAAATTACCTGTATAATTAAATCTTGCTGTATTGTTTATGTCTGTAAGAAGGACACCTGTCGGATAAGAAAAATTATATTTGGGATCATTTTTTTGATAGTCTATATATACTTTCACAGAGCCGTTTTTAATTGTTCTCACTTCGCCGTTTGCTAGTAACGAATAATATTTCAATTTAACATAAGCTGTATCGGCGATAATTTTTCTTTCTAATTGAGTACTTCCTGTAAAACGTTTTACTTCAGATAAGCCTTTTGTTTTGCTAAAAAAACCATTTAAGCCAAAACCTTTATATTCTGTGTCAACTTTTAGTCCAAACAACTCTTTTTTATATCCAGTAAATTCCGTAGCAGGCATACAAATAGAAATATCTCCAAAAGCTGCTTCTTTTACAAGTTCGCCACGTTTGCCTTTGTAAATTAGAGATATGTCTTTTTTGTCTACAGTGTCATCATAGTCAATATTAACATTTAATCTTTCCCCTATACTTCCAAGAACTTTCATCTGTAATTCTTGCTCCATCTTAAATGTTGAATTATTTTTCCTTTTCCCTGCTTCTTCTTTATTATATACTCTTGATGTATGGCTAAAACCTATAAGTTTTCTTCCTGAAAGAGAAAGATTTGAATCAAATGGGAGATCAGCTGTTATTGGAAGTGGTAAAGACTGATTTTTTAAATCTGTATTTGGAGATCTTTCATAACGTTTATCTTTTTCTAGCCAACTTTTATGAGAATATTCCATCGTTGAGTATTTTTTATCGTTAAAATAATTCAATATCTCTTGGCCTGCTATCTCCTGGACGGATTCTGGCAGCTCTTCTTTATCTTGCGAAATTATAGTTCCAGAAGGCTCTGTACTTTCAATATCGTGAAATATATCGTACTCATCAAATTGACTGTAAATTTCTTTTTGACTACTGCCCAGTACGCTGTATTTTGTCGCATAAGATTTATACTCCGCAAATCCTGCGGAATTAATGAACAAAGATAAAGATAATATTAAAACTAAAGCTTTAAAATTTTTAGCTATCATTTAATATCTTTTATTATATCATCTGTTAATATCTGATTATAATATTCTTTAAAGTTTTACACAAATTTTATACAATTGTCTTAGTCGACAATATTTAAACAGGACTTTTATCAAATAAACATGGTTAAAAAAATACATTCTTATATAATAAAAGAATTTTTACATTCTTTTATTTTTGGTGTTGTTATTTTTTCATTTCTTCTAATATTAAATTTTGTATTTGATATGATGGATCTACTGATTGGCAACGGCGTAGCATTTTTGTTAGTTTTAAAAATATTTATTTTCTTTCTTCCAAACGTGTTAACATTATCAATACCTATGGCAGTTCTTTTTGGAGCATTGCTCTCCTATGGGAAGTTATCAGCCGACAATGAAATTACTGCTATTAAAGCTGCAGGACTCGGATATAAAACGCTCACAATGCCTATAATACTTTTTGCATGCTGCCTTTCATTATTTTTAATTTTCTTTAATCATTTTTTTGCACCAGAATTAAATTCCCATTTAAAAGTTTATTTTCAAGAAGTCGCAAAGACAAAACCGCTTGCAAAGTTTGATGAAAAATCTCTAAAAACTCTTGGGAATTACAACATATACAGTAATAAAGTCAATAATGCCACAAATACTTTAATTGGTGTAAGCATATATAAATTTGAGAGTTATACTCCTAATCCTAAAAATGTTTTGCCACAAAACGATAATGACGCTTGGCGTATAACAGCGTCTTCAGCTACTCTAAAAACTTATTCTAATGGAGTTAAAATGACTCTTTATAATGGATATTGGCAAAAAGCTTCTCCTTCTGATATGGCAAATATGACTCATTCAACTTTTAAAACTTATTCCTTTTTTATTCCAATAGGGAGCAATATTAGCAACGATGGTTCACATCCTTCTCAAATACCATCTCCAAAACTGCTTAAAACAATAAAGCAATATAAAGAACAAAAATTTGATTTTATTCCATATTTATTAGACTATTGGATACGTTGGGTTTTTGCTTTAGCTCCTCTTGTTTTTATCTTTATAGCTCTACCTATAGGAATACGCACAGGAAAAGAAGGCAAAGCTGCTGGTTTTGGTTTAAGTTTAGTTATAGTTATTATTTATTATGTATTGTTTACTCTTGCAGTAAATATTGGAGAAAAAAAATATCTCCCTATAGGGATAATACTATGGCTACCAGATCTAATAATTGGATCACTGGGAATTTACTCGTTTAATAAAATGGTAAAAAGATGATAAAAATTCTTTATAAATATATTATAAAAAACTTCATTAGAATATTCATATTTACAACTGCGGCTTTTTCAATCGTAGTCATAGTGTCACAATTACTTGGAAGAATAAAAGACTACATGGAACTCAAGGTATCTTTTGGTATAATGGTTGCTCACACACTAACAAGTGCTCCTGAATGGATTGTCCAAGCTTTGCCAATAGCTACTCTTCTAGCCTCATTATTTACTCTTGGAAATCTTTCAAAAAACAGCGAAATTACTGCAATGAAAGCCGCTGGAATAAATATGTGGCGTATTATTTCCCTTTTTCTTATATTTGGTTTTATAATAGGACTTGCAGATATTGCCGCTAGAGAATTTCTTGTTACAAAAACATCTGTATATACAAGAAAATTAAAAAGCGAGAAAATAGAAAAAGTAAAAGAGTATATACAAACGGATTATTATAATCAAATAATAGCATTAAAAAATAATATACGATTAACTGTTGGACATTTAGACACAAAAGCAAATACAATGGAAAACATTGTACTTGAAAGATATAGTAAAGCCTTTGAATTAAAAAGACTTATCTTAGCTGAAAAAGCTGATTGGGAAGACGGGACTTGGATACTTAAAAACGGTGTTATGCGTGGATTTGAAAGCTATTTTTGGGATGAGATTTATTTTAAAACATATAATTCTGACATAAATATTACTCCCGAAGATATAACGCTTAAAGATCCACCGTATACTAGCATGAATACAACTAATTTTATTAAATATATAAATCAGCTAAAGATTTTCGGAAAATCAGCAATAAAAGCAAAAATAAAATTATATGAAAGATATTCTTCTATTTTTGCCCATGTTATAGTTATGATGATAGGAATACCTTTTGCTATAGGGATTGGAAGAAGAACAAATATGATATTTGGTTTTCTTGCCGCATTATCTGCGACATTTGTATATTGGGGAACTCAAGCTTTAACAGTATCTCTTGGGAAAAATTTAATACTGTCACCTTTTATGGCGGCATGGCTGCCAAACTTTATATTTCTAGCTATAGGCGCATATCTATTAGCAAAAGTACAAAAGTGATCATACTTAATTCTGGAGGATATATGCACATACCTGACGGATTTTTAAACAATAATTTGACAGTAGGATTGCTTGCAGGAAGTGTTAGCATGCTTGGATATTGCCTGAGTAAGATATCAAAAAGTGTAACTGTTGCATCATCAAGAGTACTCGCGAATAATGTTTCAGTAACAGGTATTGATTCTCAGCTTGGATTTTCTGAAAATGCAAATAAATATTTTCAGAGATTAGCATTAATAGCGTTATGGGTATTTGCTTTTCAAATGTTTAATATTCCCGTAAAATCTGCAACATCAGCCCATTTACTTGGAGGGGTTTTCGCTGCTATCCTTGCAGGCCCTTTCGCAGGTTTTGCAATAATCTCTTTTGTTCTTATCACACAATCTCTGTTCTTTTCAGATGGAGGAATTTTAGCTCTTGGAGCAAATATTTTTAACATGGCATTTATAGGTTCTTTCTTATCTTATTATGTATATAAATATTTTTCAAGAAGAAGCCACTATCCTGGTGTTTTTATAGCATGTTTTTTCTCAGTTATGACAGCTTCTTTAGTATGTCTTTTAGAACTTGAATTATCTGATTCAATAATGTTTTCAACAGCATTTAAAGATATGATGAACTTACATTTAGGCATGGCTTGCCTTGAAACTCTAATAACGCTTGCATTAATTAAAGTATTTAGAAGCATAAACGGACAACCCAATGAATAAAAAGAATTTAGTATTCATAATTCCTATATTTACTGTACTTTTAGCAAGCTTATTTGCTTCAAAGCTTCCAGATACTTTAGAGACTCTTGCTATAAATTATGGCTTTGAGGATAAAGCAAAAAAAACATTTTCTTTATTTTCAAATTACTCTTTCCCTTTTGTAGAAAATCATTATGCATCAACATTTCTAGCTGGAATTATTGGACTATGTATACTTTATATATTGTTTAAAATTACAACAAATGTGATAAAATCCTTAGCAAAATAAAAGTATGCAAAAAATAAATAATAAAGAAGAAATTCTAAGTCTTCTAAAAATGGTGAAATCAGGCATTATTTCACCTGAAGATGCTGTATTGCGTTTACAAATTGCTCCTTTTAAAGATTTGGGTTTTGCAAATATTGATTACCATAGAGGTTTAAGGCAAGACTGTGGAGAGATTATCTTCGGACAAGGAAAAACTCAAGAACAAATATTAGATATTGCCTTAAATATGCTCAACAATAATTTAGCCAATATTATAATCTCAAGAGTATCTAAAAAAACTGCAGATTTTCTAGCAAAACAAATAAATATTGAATACTACCAAATTGCAAAAATTGCCATTGTAAAACGTATCAAAAATATTAAACTCTTAGGTGATATAGTTATAGTGTCAGGCGGGACAAGCGACATGCCAGTATGCGAAGAAGCTGCAATAACAGCAGAAGTGCTTGGAAGTAATGTCACACGAATATACGATGTAGGCGTAGCTGGAATTCATAGACTTTTATCCAAATATGAAATACTTATGAAGGCAAGGGTAATAATAGCAGTGGCTGGTATGGAAGGTGCACTTGCAAGTGTTGTCGGAGGTCTTGTAAGTTGTCCTATAATAGCAGTGCCTACAAGCGTTGGATATGGGACAAATTTCAAAGGTCTTTCAGCTTTACTTGCTATGCTTAATTCTTGTGCAAACAGTATTTCTGTAGTAAACATAGACAATGGTTTTGGAGCTGGATTTATTGCAAGCCGTATCAATAAAATGGAGAGCATCAAATGAAAACTCTTTACTTGGAATGCTCTATGGGTGCTGCAGGAGATATGTTGGCAGCTGCATTGTATGAATTAGTTAATGACAAATATAAGAAAATTTTTTTAAAAGAGATGAACTTACTTGGTCTTAATAATGTAAAGGTAATAGCACAAACTGATGAAAAATGTTCTATAAAAGGAACGAAAATCCATGTAAGCATTTGCGGACATAAAGAAAATGAACATAACCATGAAAATACTCATCACTGCAAACATCATTCAGAGCATAATCATATAAATCTAAAAACAATTGAAAGTACTATATTAAAGTTAAAAGTCTCAAAGAATGTTAAAAACAACGCTCTAAACATATACACTATAATTGCTCAAGCTGAAGCGAAAGCGCATGGTAAAGCTGTAACTAAAATACACTTTCATGAAGTTGGTGAAATTGACGCAATAGTTGATATTGTAGGAGTATGCCTGCTTATTGAAAGACTTTCACCTGAAGAAATAATAGCTTCTCCTATAAATATAGGGAAAGGCCATGTCCATTGCGCGCACGGCATTCTTCCAGTACCAGCTCCTGCGACAGCGCATATTTTACGTAATATTCCTGTTTATACAAATGATATTAAAGGAGAGTTATGCACACCTACAGGCGCTGCAATTATAAAATACTTTGCTAACCGCTTTGGGCAAATGCCTGTAATGAATATAAAAAATATAGGATATGGAATGGGAACACATAAATTCGAAATACCAAATTGTGTATGTGCATTTTTAGGAGAATCCAATAAAAATATAAATTCTACAAATAATATTGTAGTTCAGTTACAGTGTAATATGGATGATATCACTGGAGAATCGTTAAGCTTTGTTTTAGACTTACTCCTAAACAAAGGTGCTTTAGATGTCTTTTATACGCATCTCCAAATGAAAAAAAATCGTCCTGGAATTTTATTAACATGCATATGCAATATAGAAAACGCAGATTTCTTTGCAAGACTTATTTTAGAACACACTACAACCTTTGGAGTAAGAAAAACTATTTGTGACAGATATATTTTAAACCGCAAAACCTCTTTACAAAAAACACCATACGGGAATGTATGTATTAAAATAGGAGAAGGCTTTGGAATAAGGAAATTAAAGTCTGAATTTGAAGATATAGCAAAAATAGCTAGTTTGAAAGGCATAACTTTTGATAAAGTAAAAAATACTATAAAGATAAAATAAATGAATATAGAACAAAAATATGAACTCCTAAAAAAATATATCTTAGAATTGGATAATCTCATAATAGCGTTTTCTGGCGGAGTTGATTCAACATTTTTATTAAAAACAGCTCATGATTTACTTGGCAATAAAGTTATAGCTGTAACGGCAAAGTCTTACTCTTTTCCTAAAAGAGAACTTAACGAAGCAATTGCTTTTTGTAAGAAAGAAAGAATAACACACATAATATGCGAGTCTGAAGAGTTGAATATAGAAGGTTTTTTACATAATCCTACTAACCGCTGTTATTTGTGTAAAAAAGAACTTTTTTCAAAAATTTGGAAAATAGCAAAAGAAAAAGAGATCAAAAATGTAGCAGAAGCATCAAACAGTGATGATAGTGGAGATTATCGCCCAGGCCTTATTGCTGTATCTGAGCTAGAAGTAAAAAGCCCTCTACGATATGCAAATCTTACAAAAGGTGAAATACGTAAACTTTCAAAAGGAGAAAATTTATCAACTTGGAACAAACAATCTTTCGCGTGTTTATCTTCAAGGTTTCCATATGGACAAAAAATTACTATTGAAGCTCTATCCATGGTAGATAAAGCAGAGCAAGCACTTCTTGATATAGGCTTACGGAAAGTGAGGGTACGACATCATAACAATCTAGCAAGAATTGAAACAGATGAACACGGAATTGAAATTCTTATGAACAAAAACAATAGAGAAAAAGTTTACAGTAAATTAAAAGAGTTGGGATATATTTATATTTCAGTAGATCTTCTTGGCTATCGCACAGGAAGTATGAACGAAACTCTAAATATTTGATGATTTATCCTCTAGGATGAAACGTTCTGTGCTGTTGTATTACTTTATCCTTATCAAGGTGAGTATAAATTTGGGTAGTAGATATTGAAGCATGCCCCAACATCTCTTGAACAAAGCGAATATCCGCCCCACCAGCTAAAAGATGTGTTGCAAAAGAATGCCTTAGAGTATGAGGCGTAATATTTCTATTAATCCTAGCTTTTTTAGCTATATTTTTTAATTGTCTCCAAAATTCTACCCTGGAAAGCTTTCTTCCAAGTCTTGAAATAAAAACATTATCTTCTGAACTTACATAAGGCTTTCTTTTTGAGAGATAAATATTTATAAAACTCTTAGCTTTTTCCCCAAAAGGGACAAGTCGTTCTTTAGAACCTTTGCCTACAATTCTTAAAAAATTATCATTTAAATTTATGTTTGAAAATTTAAGATTTATAAGCTCAGAAACTCTTAATCCTGTGGCATATAGGAGCTCAAGCATAGCTCTGTTTCTTATGTTTACTTCATCTTCATCTGTAACTGAATTTAATAAAAGTATTACCTCGTCAAATGTGAGCATACTAGGTAAGTTTTCTGGAATTTTTGGAGAAGATAAATACAAAGTTGGATTAGTCTTAATTATATCTTCAGAATCTAAAAATTTATAAAACTGTCTTAAAGACTCTACAAGTCTATAAAGAGACTTCGGTTTTAATCCATCAATTTTTGCTTTCCATAAAAAATCTGTTATATCTTGATGTTTACAATTTTCAAGAAAGATTTGTTTTTCTTTTACAAAATCAATAAATTTTAAAATATCAATCCTATATGCCAAAACCGTATTCCTAGACAATCCCTTTTCAACAACTATATACGAAGTAAAGTTTTTCAATATTTCTTTAGTATCAATCATTAAGAACCCTTTAGACACAAAAAAGACAGAAGTCTTGACACAAACTTCTGTCTTTTAAAAAATATAGGCTACTCGTATATTATATCATCAAGGTACATTGTAAAACCGTTCGGGTTATCATCTTTGGACGCAGCAAAACAAAAACCACCAATAATATTACTTAGATCTCTGCCTTTTAAGTCTATTGTATATTTTGTCCAAATATCTGTAAGTTCAACAGGTCCTATAGAAGCAAAATCTGAATCAGGGAATTCTCCTGATATACCGCCTACTTTAAACTCTGCAATTTTTTCACCACCAACAGCGCCTCTAGCCCAAAAAGTAAGTTTTTTGGCTCCAGTTAAATCATATCCACCTTTTCTATCACCCCAATTATTTGGAGGTTGTTGCCAATATATCCCAATCCAACCAGCACCCTGGGTCGCTTTTGCACTATAAACAATTTTTATACATGAATTTCCACTCCTTGTATTTTCTTTGTTAACTAAATCAAGTCTTATATCACCATAATCACCCATCCAACCTGATGGAGCAAAATGATTTTGCTTTGAGTTATTTTCAACATACACAGCAAACGGCATTGGAGATTTATCTTTATCAGAATAACCTCGAACCTTTGCTCCTTGAGCACTAAGATTTGAAGATATGCCCAGTAAGAATACAAATGATAACAATAACAAAAAGCTTTTGTTCATCACCATCTCCTTCTTCTTCATAGAGACTTGCCAATATAATGTCAGAATCAAGTTATAGTATTCTATAAAATTATTCAAAAGTGACAAAATTTAATGTCCCTTACAACTACAAAAGTAATTAACTATTTCTCGCCAAATAAAAAGAAGGTGTTTATTTTTTCTAAAACTCAACATCTTCTTTCTTTTTCTTATATTTATCTTTTACTTACTTACTTATTCGTCATCTAATAACATCTTCGACAAC
>JAITJN010000006.1 GCA_031278895.1 Candidatus Endomicrobiellum guadaloupense | reverse complement strand
TAGGAAAGAGAATAGAAAGGAAAGAAGAGGAAATAGGATATGGAGTATTTTGTGAATATGGTAATGGAGAGTATAAGGCGGAAAATAGATTTGGAATAGAAGAAGTAAAAGCAAGAGGGGAGAATGAGTATATAGGAGTAGGGTTAGAGGAAGAGTTAAGTGGAAAAATCAAAGCGAAAGCAGAAGGGAAGGAAATAGAAAAGGTAAGTCTTGAAGGAATGACAATGATAGGAGAAGCGGGAGTAAAAATGGACATAAGTGAAAGGTTAAAGCTGGAAGTAAAAGGAGAAAGCTTTGTAGGAAAGAGAGAAGGATTGTTAGGAATGGTTAAGGTTAAGTATGCAATATAGTCAAAATTAAAAGTAGCTCTAAGAGTGTCCTAGAATGTATGTTATTTCAAAATTAAGAGGAGGTTGTTTGCAAGTCTAAGTGTATATCTGAATTTTTTGTTCATTTTCTACTTTGCATTGAGAAGTATGGTTATTGTCCAGCAAAGAGTTAAAAAAGAAGTAAAAAGGACATTACATGACTTTTACCAAGTGATAAGAGCAAGTGAGACGGCGCACAACTGCTAGGTCCTAGACTGCACACAAGATTATGACAAAGGCAAAGGATGACACAGGTTTACCCTGCAAATAGCGAATGAAATAGCTAATACCAGTTTTCTAAAAGCAAAGAAGGAGTTGGAGTTAACTGGAGTCTAGTATAACTTAAACCTAAACCGCATTCTTTTTGCTTTAAATAAGCTGCACAGCCTATCATTGCGGCATTATCTGTGCAGTAAATAAGTGACGGTATAAAAACCTTGACTTTGTTTTTTCGCCCTTCCTGGTCAAACATCTTCCGTATAAGAGAATTTGCACTTACCCCCCCCCCTAAAGCAATTTGTTTTAAATTAAACTTTTCAGCAGCTTCAAAAGCTTTATAACAGATTGTTTCTGCTATGGCTTGTCTAAAAGAAGCACAAATATCATTTAAATGTCGTTTATTTTTTACTGGATTAGCCTTTAAATAGTTTAAAAGAGCTGTTTTAATACCTGAGAAAGAAAAATCCCAACTTCCTTTCATGTATGGTCTTGTAAATTTAATAGCGTCAGGATTTCCAAATTCAGCTCTTTTGTCTAGTATAGGACCTCCAGGATATTCTAACCCCAACATCTTTGCCGCCTTATCAAAGGCTTCTCCGGCAGCGTCATCTCTTGTTGCACCAAGAATTTTATATTTTCCGAAATCTTCTACTAATATCAGCTCTGTATGTCCACCTGATATTATAATACACAAAAAAGGAGGTCTTATTGATCTATTTTCAATAAAAGAAGAGTATAAGTGCCCTTCCAAGTGGTTTACAGGTATCAACGGCTTGTGATAAATGCTTGCCATTGTCTTTGCAGCTATAACACCGACTAGCAAAGCTCCAGCTAAGCCTGGTCCCACTGTAACGGCTATTGCATCTATCTTTTTTGAAAAAGTACCAAAACTTAATCCTGCTTTAGTTAGAGTCTCAGTAATTACGGGATTTATATTTTCTATATGTGCACGACTTGCAAGTTCTGGAACCACACCAAAATATTTAGCATGTATTTTTATTTGAGATGAAATAACTACGGATTTTACTTTTGTTCCGTTTGAAACCAAAGAAGCCGAAGTCTCATCGCAAGATGTTTCAATAGCTAATATATTCATATTTAGTTATGACCTTTTTTCTTAACAAAAGTAATATTTGAGTACGTTCTGCTTGGAGAATAAAATTTATATGTTACAGAACCGTCAGAATTATCTATTCTGCTTAAGCCTAGCTTCATTGAGCGTGCAAGACTTCTAAAAGATTTTTCAAACTCTTTAATTTTTACTTTCCTTTTAATTTTTATCGTTTTATAGAACTCATTCCACTGAGCGACACTCGTTGTTTTTTCCCTAATATATTGTTTTAAAATATCTTCTTGCTTTACTCTCTTATGTATAAGAATATCAACTATTTGGCTATCTAAAATAACATCAGTTGAGATCTTATTATTATTTGTTGGTTGTATAGCAAGCCATACAGTTATACCGCAAACAAACAGGAATATCAGATATATTTTAACCAATATGCTTTCTTTCTTATTTTTACCTGACACGTGCTTCTCCTATACTACTTCTTTTTTAGAGCTTAGAAGATCTTTAATCTTATTTTCTTTTATAAGTTCTATAGCTTTATTTAAAGCTCTGTCTTCAATTATATCCTTTTTTTCATCATCTTTATTTTTTAAAAAAATCATGTCACTTTGAGCATATAATTTTATTTCTTCTTCCATTGTTATAGGAATAGCAATATCTGGAGTTATACCATTTTTAGCATTCTTTTCATTTGAATGGCTTATAGGTCGACCAGAAGGAAGATAATATTTTGCTATAGTAAGTCTAAGCGCGGTACCATCTGGAAGCGGCATAACTGTTTGAACGCTGCCTTTACCAAAAGTGTTTGATCCTATTATTAAGGCTCTCTTAAAATCTTGCAAAGCTCCAGAAACTATTTCAGAGGCTGATGCAGACCCTCTATTTACAAGAACCACAAAAGGAATATCTGTAAAGCTAGCTTTTCCATTTGTATAATACTTTCTTTCTGTTTCTTTTTTACGCCCCTTAGTGGTAAGAGCAAGTTTTTTATCCTCAATAAACAGACTTACTATATTGATTGCTGAATCTAAAAGTCCTCCAGGATTATTTCTTAGATCTAATATAAAAGATTTCATATCTTGTTCTTTAAAGGTATCAAGAATTTTTTTTATATCTTCATCACTTTGAGAGTTAAACTCAGATAGTCTTATATATCCTATGCCCTCATCAATCATTATAGACCTGACAGTTTCTATCTTTATTTTCTTTCTTATAATATTAAATTCCAGTTCATCAAAAATATTGCTTCGGGCAATATTAAGTTTAACTTTTTTCCCAGCTTTCCCTCTCATACGATCAACAGCCTCGTCTGTAGTCATTCCACTTGTAGATTTGCCGTCGATTTTTGTAATTATGTCATTTGGAAGTATGCCCGCTTTATATGCGGGTGTTCCAGGAAGAGGCGACACTACCGTTATATAGTTATTTTTTGATGTAATCCTAAGACCAACACCACTATATGCACCCTCTGTCTCATTTTTCATATCTTTATAAGCTTTTTCTTCCATATACTGAGAAAATGGATCTAGCACAGAGACAACACCTTTTATAGCTCCAACAGTCAAATCTTTAGTATTTGTTTCTGAAACATAATCTGTGTTTATTACTTCCATAATATCTATCATAAGTTTTAGCTTCTCATAAGCTTCGTCACCTGCAGCATAAGTCTGTAAATTTAGAGAAAACAGAAATAGAATAATATAAGACAATTTTTTTAAGATATCCATTTAATTCTCCAAATATACAAAGCAAGATATTATTTTAGCCATAGAATGGGATTGTCAGGTATATTGTTTTGTCTTATCTCAAAGTATAAGACAGCATCTTTTCCACTTCCGATGTCTGCAATAACTGCCTCTTTGGATACTTTTTGCCCTTCTTTTACATAAGTTTTATTTAAGAGGCCATAAACTGAAAAAGTAGAGTTTCTGTGGTCTATTATAATAACTTGACCATAAGAGCGGAAAGTTCCTGTAAAAACTACTTTACCTGAATCTATGCTTTTAATTTTAGCATAGTTAGAAGCATTTATTTTTATACCATTATTAAGTATATATGTATCAAGCTCAGGATGTTTAATTTTGCCAAAATTAGAGATTACTTTCCCCTCAACAGGCCATGGTAGAAATTTTTTTCTTTTTATCCGTGATTGAGATGGACCTACTCTTGTTTCTTTCTTTTTAATATTTTCAGAATTTATTTTATTTATTAATTTTTGTAATGCTTTTGCAGTGTCATTTAAGTCTTTTATTGCTTTTTCAGCATTTCGTCTTTTATCTACAATTGTTTTGAGATTTCTGTTTTTTTCTTCTAAAAGATTCTTGTTTCGAGCTACAACTTCGCTTTCTTTTTGTTTTAATAGTATAAGATTTTTCTTTGAGGCCCCCCATTTTTTCATCCTAGAAGCTAAATCTTTGGCAGACTTTTTTTCTTTCTCAAAGTTATTTTGACAGTATTTCAAAGATAGTATCCTTAATTTATACTCCAAAGGCTCTCTATTATAAGACTTTGAAAATATCATTTTATGGAAAAGGTTTAACTCCTCAATTGCAGTCTTATGCCAACTGGATTTTCTTAAAGAAGCATCATTGTATTCTTTTGCAGATTTTTTGAAGTTTTTTGAAGCGGATTCTATATTTTCTGAAACTTCTTCTAATTTTTTTTCTGTCTGGATAATGGTATTATTAATAACTTTAAATTCTTTTTTAAAAATGTTTTCCTGTAAAATAAGTTTTTCTTTTTCAATTTGTTTTTTTCTTATTGATTGTTTTATATCGGAAAGTTGTTTAGTTTTTGATTGCTCAGCGCAAGCTATGTGTGCATATATATTTAATATAAATGACGAGCCAATAAAAATACTTACAAAATTATATATTTTCATATCAGTATTACTCTATTTCTATTTTATCAAGCATAAGTACAAGCACGCAAGCAAAAGCTAATACTGTTACTATAGATACTTTTGGAGCTAATAAACTATAATGCTTATACTTGCAAATACTCCAAAATAATAAAAAACCTGAGGAAGACGATAGAAGATAGATAAAGAATTTTTCTGCTTGTTTAAAAATATTTACCCCGGAAATATATATCAAAACAAATTTTAATATTAAAAATACAGAAAAGATTGAAATAACAATGGAGAATGCTTTTTTATACAACAACAGTCGTTCTTGAATATTTGCATAATGAAGAAAGTTAGACTCATCAAATACTATTTCTTCAATATCAGCGATATTGCTAAAAGTAGTTTTTATTTCAAGTAAAAAGTTATTATTCGGTATGGATCTTGGCTTAACAACTGCATAGGATTGCATGGAGTTTATATCATTAGGTAAAGAAATATTATTCAAAATAGGATTCTTCTCAACTGTCTTTTTATAAGCTTGAGAAGCATCTACATACTCTTTTACTAAAACTGAGTTTATGGAATTTAGTTTTTCTAGTACTTTTTCATCATTTTTTGAGTTTTTATCAAAAAAAACAAATATATTTAGCTCTTCAGATAAATCTTTAGAATAATTTTCAATTTGATAGTAATTATTTGCAATAAAAACAAAGACCCCACCCAGAAAGATTAAAGTAATTAATTTTAATGATTCAAATGTAATTTGGGCTATTTTTCTTCCATTCTTCATAAATACTCCGTTTTGTTAACTCCTCATAAAAATATTTTCATTATTTTTGTTTAACGAAACTATATTATACATTTTTTCGTACTCAATGGATGATTTATCCCATGAAAAATTGCTTTCAAAAGCATTTTTCATTAAGGCATTCCAATTTTTCTTATCTTCAAATATTTTTTTGGATTTTAGTATTGTCTGTACAAAATTTTCGCCATAAGTTATATTAAACACAAAGCCATTTCCTTCTTTTGTGAAATGATTATAATATGTTACTGTATCGGAAAGTCCGCCTGTACGGTTGACAATAGGAGGTGTTCCATAAGCTAATGCTATCATTTGGCTTAAACCGCAAGGTTCAAATTTTGAAGGCATCATATAAGCGTCGCAGCCAGCATATATTTTATGCGCCAATGGTTCATCATAGTCAAAAAATGCAGCAAGTCTGCTAGGTATTTTTTTTACAGCTTCTTGAATATAGTGTTTTATTTCAAGATTCCCTGAACCTAAAACAACAAATTGTATATCAGTATTATTTAGTTTGTAAAATGCATCAATCATTATGTCAAATCCTTTTTGTTCGTCTAGTCTTGATACACAACCAAGTAAATAAGCATCTTTTTTTATCCCAAAACCACATAATTTCTGTAGTTCTTCTTTGCAGATAACTTTTCCTTTAAAACCATTTTTTGAATAGTTTGCCTTTATATATTTATCTACTGCTGGATTCCAATAATCATAATCTATACCATTTAGAATACCGTAAATTTCGTCTTGCCTTGAATTTATGATAATTTCCATTCCTCTACCATTAAAATCTTTTATTTCTTTGGCATATGTAGGACTTACGGTTGAAACTGCGTCTGACAGCTTTATCCCGCATTTCATAAAGTTGATAGTGTTGTAATACTCTAATTTATCTGACTTGAAGTCTTCCCAAGAAAAGCCTGCTGTGTTTACTGTGTCTGCATCAAATTGTCCTTGATAAGCTATGTTGTGTATGGTGAAAATCGAAGATGTATTCCAAAAGAATCCATCATTCTTTAAATTTGTTTTTAGATATGCAGGGATTAGTCCCGTTTGCCAGTCATGGCAGTGTATGATATCTGGCGTAAACATTAAAGCTTTAACAGATTCTAACACTGCTTTTTGAAAAAATATAAAACGTTCTTTATTGTCTCCATAATCAAGTCCATCTGTTCCATACACTCCATGTCGGTTAAAAAAATGCATATTCTCAATGAAATAGACTGTTATATTGCCTTTTGTAAGGCAATATTTTAATCTAAAGTTTTCAGTGTCTTTGCCAACTATGGTTTGTAGTTTATAAGGTAGGTGTTGAAGATTGTATTTGTTGCCATCTATAGACTGATATTTTGGTAATATTATTCTTATATCATGACCAGATTTTTTTAAATATTTTGGAAGAGTCCCAACAACATCAGCAAGACCTCCTACTTTAACGAAAGGAACACATTCTGACGCCACAATTAGAATATTCATCTTTTGGGTATCTCTCAAACAGAATTATTATACTATAAAATCAAGCTTATATCCTATCAAATTGTTGACACTAAGCTTATCTTTAAAGACTTTTTTTTGATTTTTTCTTGAATTCTTTTACTGAAAGGTCATAGTAGTTTTTTGCATCATTACGATTTGGGTCCGTAGTATACACTGCATTGAAATATTGTGCAGCTTTTTCGTAATCTTTATTTTTGTAATATTCCATTGCTTCTTTAAAAACAGTATTCATCTGCGAAGAAGAGACTTTTTCTATTTTATTTTCTATAAGATTTAAGTATTTTAAAGCTCCTGCGTTTTCTGAGTCAATATCAATAATTTGTTTGAATTTTTCTTTTGCTAATACAAAATTTTTATCGTTATACAATTCTACCCCTTCTTTCCATAACAACATAATTTTATCTGCATTTTTTTGACTGTTTTTTTGCTGCTCTATTTGCTTAAAAGTTGTTTGTATTTGTTTAATCCCATTTTGAGCTTCAACATTTTCAGTATCAATCCCAAGTATTTTATTGTAATACCTTTGGGCTTTAAAAAGATTATTTGCTTTGAACTCATGGTTGGCTTTAACTAAATATTTTTGTATAGCGATTTCTAATGATCTATCATTGGAGCTTAGATCATATGCTATTTTCTTTAAATAGTCTTTAGAAGGCTCATGCTCAGGGTATAAAATGAGAATTTCTTCAAATATTTGCCTTGCATTTATATAGTCTTTTCTTTTATATGCCTCTTTAGCTTTATTAAAATTTATCCCTAGATAATAGTCATAAGATTTGCTTGCATTGAATACATTCCCTATCAAAAAGCCCATACTTATTGTATGTTTTACATCGTAGCCAGAATTCATAGATGAAAAAGCATAATCTATATTTATAGAATCAAAATTAAGTGATAGTCCAGCAGTAACACCTTTAAATATTGAGTCATTGTAGTCTCTCCATCCAGCTCTAAAAATAACAGGATAGAAAGGTGCAATTTCAGCGCCAAAAACATACCCAGTTTTATTTGTTTTAAAAAATTGAAGTATATCACACATAATTGCAGGTTTTAAAGAACCATAAAAGTTGTATCGCAAGGCAAAATTAAAATTTTGGAGGATATCAAAAGATTTTGATTCAGAAATCTTTACTTTATCACCAACATTTCTAAAAACTGCAGCTGCCCATAAATTCTCGCTTATAACTTTTATATTGTACTGTCCACCTATATCAAAAGCAAAGGCAATCTTAGAATTGTCTTGAGTGCTAAAGCTATAGTCCTTTAAAGTTATTCCTATGCCTCCTATATTTTCATAAACTGGACTTTTTCTAATAAAGGGAAAAACATAGTTTAAATATATTAAATAATTATTTGAAAGGGATTGTCCATCTGGAATAGTAATATATGACGATGAAAATTTATTATATGATCCAGCTATTGTAAAATTTCCTATTACAGTAGGAAGCATCACAGAGCACAATCCACCAGAAATATTGCCAGATATCGTTATTCCTGCAAAATCCAACCTTGCTGCTAAAACATCATAATTTGAAGATGGTGAGTTGATAAATGAAAGTGAATTTTGAGAAAATGCTAAGGCAGATCCACCAACGCCTTCAGAAACTGAGTCATAATTTAAAAGTGAAATATTATCAGCAGAAATAGCTGCTAAAGCATAAAGATTATTATTTAAAAATATGAACACAGCAACAACTGAAAAAATTTTCTTTTTCATTTTATAAGTCTTTGTATGCAAGACATAAGATCTTCAATATTAATAGACTTAAATATACAATCATCCGCTCCAGCGGAAAATGCTTTATCTATATGTACAGTTACATCTCCAGTAATCATAATGACAGGCAGATGAGCAAATTTGCCATTTGCTTTTAATTCTTTTAAAATCTCAAAACCATTTTTCCCTGGCAAATTTACATCTAAAAGAATTAAATCTGGTTTTTCTTTTGATAAAACACCATAAAATGTTTCTCCCGTGGATGCTTTCACAACATCAAAATCTTTTAGAAGAACCACCTCTAATGAATTCAAAAATGTTATGTCGTCATCAATGATAAATATTTTTTTCTTCCTCATTTGTTCTCCTTTTCTCCGGGTAACATTATCACCATTTTAGGTTTTAAACTTTCTGACAACTCAATCGGCAATTGTAAAGAATCTACTAAGTTATAATTATCATCTAAAATTTTAAAATCTAAATATTTTAAAGATAGTTTGTAAATACCTGCAGGAAGTTTTATAATAATAGGAGAAAGTTCTGAAATACCAATAAATTTATTTGGACCATCAACTTGTTCTATTAGAACTTGTACTTCAGGAAGTGGTGTAGTGTATTCGTTTTCTTGTTTTACTGTTTCCTGAAGCAATTCAAGTTTAGAGACTTTGTCAGTAGAAGCATTTATAGTATCAAGCTGTCCTTTTTTCAGTTCTCTTATATCAAGCAAAATACCAGAAACTTTACCTGTAATTTCTGTAAAATCCTTGCTCTCTTCTTTTGAATAATGCGAATATATAAGCACTAAACAAACTGCTAATGCTGCTATAAATATTGCAATTATAAAAGGTTTTTTAAGTATTGAATCTTTAGCTTCTTTAGGAAGAGTAAATACAAAAAATTTTGCAAAGCTTGATAAGAGTTTATCTTCAAGTAACTGTTGCCTTTGAGAGTTATCGCTAAGCGTTACTACTCTATTTATAGAACCGGGTTGTGATTGTGTTGTTTGCCTATCTGTTTCTATCTTTAGAGCTATGACTGTAGTGTTGTCTCTGCCGCCTGCGTTATTGGCTTGAGCTATAAGATTATTAGTTAAAGATATTAAATCAGAAATATTTTTTTCAATTATATCTTTTATAACATTATCATTTATTTCGCTATTAAGACCATCGCTACATATTACATAGCAATCACCTTCTTTTACTTCATAAGTAACATAATCAACTTTTACTGTAGGTTCGGTTCCAACAGCTCTAGTTATCATACTTTGTATTTCAGCGCTTTTTACATCTTGTTCTTTCATTTTTCCAGCATCAATTAGCTCATTTATTTTAGAGTGGTCTTTTGTTAAAAGATCTAAAACACCTGCTCTAAATCTGTATAATCTACTATCCCCAGTATGATAAACGCGTAACAAACCTGTTTCTGGTTCAAATTTTGTGGCAACTGTCGTAGTTCCCATTCCTTTAAGTTTTGGATATTTTAGAGTTAAATTATTCAGATATCTGTTTGCAAGCATTATTGATACAGCTGGGCGGAGATTTTCGACGTTTAGTCCTCCGTTTCCTGTAATAGCTTTTATATTGTCTAAAGTTAGTTTGTCAAAAGATTTTAGCATTACTTCTACAGCAGCTCTGCTTGCAAATCCTCCTGCAGCGCCACCTCCCATACCATCGCATACAATAAAAAAATTTTTGTCAGGGTTTATTCCGTAAAAATCCTGATTTTCGGTTCTTACCGCACCAACATCAGTTTTCGCGTAATACGAAATTTTCATAGAAATTTGACATTAACCTTTTTAGAGTTTTTCTTTACTGACCTTAAAACTTTAAATGTTATAAACAATATAAATATTAAAATCCCACCAAAGAACATAGACATGTATTTTAGTTTATACTTTGAAATATCTTGTGTTGGTGTATGAGAAGGTCCTCCTAGAAACATAGCCCACGGAGTAAAATTTTTCATAGTTTTTGCATTAGTGTTTATTGCTTGTATAACATTATTTGAGTTTACAAATAGAATGTTTAATTTCCCAGTTCCAAATGCGTCAACAATCAAAGGTTGAGAAGTTATTGGACTATTGCTTGCTTTAATTTCAGAAATAATTTCAAACTCTTTTCTTTTTGTATTGTTTTTTATAACACTTATTTCCCCTTCTTCAGATCCTATCACAAAATCATCATGGCCATCTTTATCAAAATCAAACTTAGATGGTGAACCTATCATTCTTTTGCCATTTGGAATCTTAAGTTTCCACAAGAGTTCTCCAGAAGGATAACTAGTCTTGCCTTTTAAATTATAAATTGTTCCATTGCCAGACACTACAAATACATTACCATCCGAAATTAGAGGAGTAGCATTATGTCTTAAGTCTGCAGGAGGGGTAGGTTCTACAAAAAAAGTCCATAAAACATTAAAGTTTTTTACATCTATAGCAGAGACATATTGAGGAATATTTGTTTGAACAACAACCTCTGGAATTCCATCACCATTTATATCCCCAACAGCAGGAGCTCCTGCAATAAGATGCGCTTTCCCTGTTTTCTCAAAAAGATCAACTGTCTTTTTTGCCCTTGTTTTTCCATCTATAAAATATACCTTACCATTGTTGTTTGCTACTACAACCATTGGAGAGATATCTTTTGCTTTATAGAGTACTGGACTTGCAAGAAGAGGCCCTTCAACAAAATCTGAATATTTTTCATAGTCGTTTTCATATCCTACATTATAGAGAAAATGGATTGTACCATCTTCTGAACATACAACAATATCCTGTTTCCCGTTTTCATTTAAATCTGCAACTAAAGGAGTCATTTCTGAAATTATCCCGCCAATCACTTCCTTTCTTATTATGTTTCCAGTTTGTCCATCAAATATGAAAATCAGTCCAGAGTCAGACAATACTATAATATCTTTTATTCCGTCGTTGTTTACATCAATAAGCATTGGAGAGGTTATATCAGAATTAAATAGTTCAATCTGTTTCCAAAGTTGTTGTCCTGTAACAAGATCCCAGCCATATATAAATCCTGCGGCACTAAGCATTACAAGACTATTATGTCCATTTCCTGTTATATCACCAATTGCTGGTGTAGATGTAATATCGTAAACTTCACTTCTTTTTAATGGCACCTCTTTTTTAAAATTAAGATTGAGTTCAAGAGATAATTTTTCTTTGTACTTAGTAAGAGAGGATATTCCGGACCAACCAAAAATTGAGAGAGCTGCTGAAGATACAATCACAATTATAGTAAAAATGATAGATACTGGTCTTACTATCTTTAACAATAGAACATGTTGCTTTACTGGGAAGGAATAATCTTCATTTACAGAAGTTACAAACCTAAATATTGATCTACCTATTGAGATTTCATCTCCAGGGTTAATGTTCATGCTGTCTAACTGCCCAACTTTAACGCCATTTACTGCTACTCCGCCAGTGCTTCCTATGTCTGTAATAACATATTGATTTCCATTTAAAGTTATTTTTGCGTGTCCTTTTGAAATAGTCATATCTCCAGAAAGAATAATGTCATTTTCAATACCTGTAGGAGAGAATTTTTCTCTTCCAATAAATGTCTCCAAATTGTTGATTATATATTTTTTACCTTCAAATTTACCGTATATGCCAAGCAAATAATACTCACTTTGTATTCCTGCAGAATCGTCAATATACAAAATACAGTATGAAGCTATTTCTATCTGATCTCCTGGATGAAACTCCTGTTCTGATATTATTATCCCATTTATTTTTGTTCCTGTTAAAGTATTTTGAGCTTTTACAAAATACTTACCACCAATAAGAATTATAGAACACTGAAATTCAGAAACAATTTTGTCATTTATAACTATATCATTACTTTTTTTGCTGCCTATAAAAATTTTATCTTTATGTTTTAATAAATATTCTCCAAGGATCTCAGCTTTTCGTTTCAATAGTAGTTTTGCCATATCTCCAACTCCTATTTTTATTTATTGTCTTGCCACAAATAACGCTGCTATCATACTTAAACCAAGACTTACGCCTGCAACCTTTCCTGTATTTCTATCATTACCTGATGAAGATACATTGCCAGAAGGATTTATAGTCTTTTTCATTTCATTTAATTGTTTGGAAAGACGAATCATTTCTAAATTATTATTTTTATCAGAGCGCTCTGACTCAGGTAAAGATGAATTTAATTTATCTAATCTCTTTGAAAGAGAAACATAATCCGACTGTAGTTGGTATAAAGTTTCTTTAAGTTCAGTAAGTTCTTTTTTTGAAATAGATGAACTTTTTGATAAGGATGATTCGGTGTTGCCTACGCCATCTTTTACTTTTTGTTGTAATTCATTAAAGACTTTTGAATATTTTAATGAATTATCCAAAATCATTGGCATATTTGGTTCTAAATCAGCTATTATTTCTATAATATTTGTATGCTCTTTATTTTTTGAAGAAATTTGCCCACTTGGCAAACGTCCGTTTTTTTCAAGGGCAGTAACTTTATTCTTAAGAGATTCAAATTCATTTTTAGTTATTTGTGTATTCATTCCATCAGGAACACTTGATAATCCTTTTGTTTTTTTATCATATTCGTACAGAGCAATAATAAGATCTCCTCTTGTGACAGACCCATCTTGAACAAATACATTATCTCCATATTTGTTTGTAAATTTTGGGATTTTATTTCCAAATTCGTTAATTATTTCTCTTAATACAGGGTCCTGTACATCTCGTCTTGCAGCAAAACAAAGATTTGATTGAATATTTAGATTTGATAACAAAACGATTACAACACTTAAAAGCCTCTTTGTCATTTTAAACCTCTAAAAAAATAAACTCAAAGAAATCTTATTTTTTTGGTCAAAAATATTACCCATACTTAAAGCATAGTCAACACGTAGTTCGCTGCCAAATATAATTAAATCTATACCAAAACCCAAAGAGTATGTTAAGTTTCTATTGATATCGTCTTTTACGTTATATCGGTTCTCCAAAGCATAAGAATTTATACCTCCTCTTAAATGGAGTGCTTTTAAACCAAATGAAGAACTTGTTAAAATATCAGAATAACTAATTTCTGTACCGATATTTGCTAATAAAGGTTCTTTTTGCACCTGAACAAAGTCAACAGCGCCTATGATGTTAAGCTTTTCAACAATATTAAACTTATTTGAAATAGCAAACTTTATCGTTAACGGTGCGTTATCAGTATGACCTCCATCCCAAGTAAGAGCTGCGCCTTTATTAAAAACCCATCCAAAATTTAAAGTTTTTAAAAATATATATAGAATTCCTGCATCCATATCATAGCCTAAAGCATTCCCTCCAGATATTGAACTCATTTTTTCAGAAATATATTTAAATGACAAACCAACATATAAATTATTTATATTTTCAAAGATAGGCATTGCCCAAGACAGATAAACTGTATTTTGAGTATCAGAAAACTTTCCTGTCTCAATTCCGTCATTTCCTCCATCTATTTCTTCGGATTTTACAGTATTATTTATAGTTGAATTTATTAAACCTATTGCAAAAATAGATTCTCCTAAAATATCTGTTATTTTTGATGCAGGTATTGAAATAGCAGCAAATGTATGGCTTGGAATTACATCTTTAAGTCCAGTCCATTCGTCAGATGCACCGGATGCTCCCATAACAGACATGTTGTATCTTTTTATTTGAGCAAAACCAGCAGGATTCCAATAAATAGCACTGACGTCATCTACAAGAGAAGTATATGCTCCACCCATGCCAAGCGCTCTTGCACCTACACCTTTTTTCAAAAATGCGGCACCGCCACCAAATGCAGCGAAAGAATTTACCGCTAATGTTGTAAATGTTAGGATAAGGAAATTAATTCTTACTAGTTTTGTCATATTTTATTTTTTTAATATTGCAAAAGATCTATATCTCCTATTTTCTTTTCCATTATTAGTAATTATTTCGCAAATATATATACCGTTTGCTAGACTATCTCCAGCATAGCTTGTTGCATTCCATTGTGCATAATTTGCGCCTTCAGTTCCTGAAGACTTATCTGTCACCTTGCTTATAAACTTTCCAGCTCTATCATAAATATTTATAGTAACAGAAGCTGCTTCAGCTAAGATATATTTTATTTTCATTGGCTTGCCGCTATTTGGGTTATAAGGTGACGGATATGGCAACAGCTGAGCAATAGGGTCATTATCAACACTAAATGTTACAAGTTGAGGTCCTACAAAATTTCCTTTATTGTCCGTAAACCCAACTGATAGTGTATATTGTTCTTTGTCTCTAAGAGATCTGCCATCATAAGTGAAACAAAGAAATTTTTGGCCGTCAAAATGTCCCTGCCCTGTTGTATAGTATATACTTGCAGTATTTGTAGATTTTCCTGGAAAAATCTGTACTATAACTTTTAACTCGTCAACTCCATAAGCTGAATAAAGCGCTGCTCTGATTTTTGGATTTCGTGAAGCTATTGGTCCTGGTTCAATAATTTTTATGTATTCATCTGTATTATTTACATAAACTGTAAAAATACCACTTTTAAGGCCATCTGCATCCAATGTATTATGAGCACACAATTGTATATAATTTACTCCTTTTTTAAGTTTATCAGTTGTTGTAGAAAATGTTACTGTTTGTTCAGAATTTCCATTGTTGTAAATTACAGTAAAATTTTCCATATTACTTAAATCTTGTGAAACAGCATACCCAATATCTCTTATAAATCCATTTGCTGTTGTTACAGTAGCTCCTATACTTACTGTGTTTGCTGGAACAGTGCTTCCACTGATAAGAGGCGCATTATTAAGTGTTAAATTATCAAATGAAATATTGTTATTACTAAAGACAAAAGATGTAACAACACCAGCGCTTATCGTATAGTTAAAAGTCTGAATTTCAGGGAAAGTTATCCCATTATTTATAGAACTCATATGTTGATAGCTGGAATTCTGATTTAACTGCCCGCCATTTGAAAGGGAAATATCGCCTTCAACTCCCTCAGCTGTTGCAAAAACAGTGAAAGATAAAAATAGCAATAATAAGAATCTGCTATGAAGTTTTAATTTATATATCTTTATCATTATCATTGCAAGTTTACCAAAGCTAGTATTGTCCCTTCTGTAGAATTAAAATTTTCTAAAGCTTTTCCTATTATTGTTCCCGGTTTAGGGTTTGTAGCTTTTTTGGCATGTCCATGTGTTGAAGATGTTGTGAGCAAATCCCCTCTCATTATGTTTCCACCCTCATTTGTAACTTTAACAGGAACTTTTCCTACCAAAGCAAGCCTATATCCTAGCTCTTTTGAATTTATTAATAATCCTGGATTTGTAGATACTACGCCAGCAACTCTAGTGGAGTCATGGGATTTTGATTTTTCTATATTATTATCTGCATCAGGAGATATTTCTACAACATCTCCTGGTTCAAGGTGTTCTTTAGAAGCATATATTTCTGCAAGGTTTGCACCTATAGCTGCTGCAAATTGTGCACTGGCGACAAGTATTTTATAAGCACTTGTAGAGTAAGCTGTGTTATTAGCAATCAAATTTCCATCAATGGAACCTGTAATAGATGTAGCAAATTTTGCATATGTAGAAGATTCTGATACAAACGCATATGGACTAGCAGTTAAATTAGTCGTTCCCATTTCGTTGTCATTATAATAAATGGCAACACTCACATTGCTTCCGAAATCTATATCTGAAAGATCAGTTACATCTATATTAACACTGTATAAACCACGATTAACATAAGCATATGTTGAAAAACTAGTTGGAGAATTTATTTCATCTTGAAATATAAACTTAAATTCCCCTCTCTCTGTTATTGGATTTCCAAAATTGTCAGTTATTCTTCCCTGAAAAGAGATTGTTTTAGGTGAATCTGCAAATATAATGCTGCACAAAGCAAGCGCTGTGCAAAATGATGCTGCAAGTAGTACAAGTTTCTTCATAAACCTCTCCGCTCCAACAAATGGATTTAGAGTAGACTTTAAAAACTAATATCTAAGCGGCTTTCCACAATTAACACAAAATCTTAGCTTTCTACCTGCGGGTATAGTGTTTACATAACCACAATAAGGACATACTACTGTTTTTAGTTCATTATCATTATTTGAAGTTTTTGATGTAGATTCGGAAACAGTTTCCTCTTTTTCTAAAGACTTGTGATTATTAATATATATATTCTTAATTGGTTGTTTTTTATTAGAAGAGTTTACTGACACTTTGTTATTCTTTTTTATGGAATCATTTTTAGATTGAGATTTTTGAGCATCAAGAGCATCAGCATTTTCTAATTCAGAAATATCAACTGATGCGATATCTGGAGAATTTTCAGATATTAAAGTTACTTTATTTATGTTTTTCTTATTTGGACTAGCGGTAAGCTTAAATTCTTGTTCAATAAACTTTTGAGCTACAACCTTTCCTTCTATAACTGCACCTCTGTGAACTGTAGTTTCCCATAGGCCTTTTGAATTTACTTTGCCTGCAATTTTGCTGTTTATCCAAATAAAAGCATTGTTTACTGGAGTTTCTTTACCATTAGAATCTAAAGAAACTACAACTATGCTAAAAGGGATCTGAGAATAGATCATCTCAGCATTTACTGAGCTGATTTTTGCAACATTAACATTGTTTCTTACATAAGGTTCAAACTCTTCAGCTGTAAAAGTAATTTTATATTCGCCTGAAGGAATAGGTATTATTATGGGTTTTCCTACGCTTATATCTTTACTTTCATTGAAGTCATTTCCCTCAACTTTTAGTTTTGCGGTAAAAAAGTCATCTGAACCTTTTGCTGTTACTCTAAAGGAAATATTCTTCTTCATATGAATATTTAATATGTTTAGAGAATCGGATGAGACTGTTATATCCTCTGTTGCTTCAGCATATTGTCCATTTGGATCTAACACTTTCACTTTATAAGAGCCAGCTTTTATATGAATAGTTAGAGGTGTATTTCCACGAGGTTTTTCTTCTCCAACTATATGAATGATCATATTTTCTGGGTCTGAAGCAAAAGAAAAGTTTTTAAATAAGTGCCCTTTAATATAAAATGCTGTTTTGTCTTTTTCTGTTTTAAGTTCTGTATCCCAATAGTTTTTGTCAACTTCTGAGAATATTTCGTTTGGTTCTGTTTTTGAGAAATCCACACCGCATTGTCCTTCAATAAATTCTTTTGCTTCAGATCCTAATTCTTCAAACCCTGGAAATAGAAGTTTTACTGTATGCGCTCTTGCTGAAAGATGAGCAATACATGGAGTAACTCCATATTTATTGCCATCTATATATGTTTCTGCTCCCTGAGGTACTGAATTTATATTAAGATCAGAATCAAATATTATTTCTATTTTTTCTTGTTTTGTTTTATTATCTTTTGTAGATTCTTCAATTCTTACAACTCTTTCAACAGTGTTAAAGCCTTTCTTAGATGCTGTAATTATATAAGACTGTGGACGTACTTTTCTTAAAGCTATTGGTGATAATGAATTTGCATTTTCAACAACAATGTCTCCATCTTTCGTTTTCATTGTTACTGTAGCGCCAGAAGGAACTGTTGTTATAATAACATCAGGAGGATTTAATCGTGAATATACATTTTTTCCAAAAGGCGTAATATGAAGGAAAATATCCAGTCCTAAAAAAATAAATGTAGCAATAACAAAACTCATGATAATTTTTATTACTTTATCCTTAAGGACTGTGACTTTAGTTATAAACCAGTCTCCAACTTCTTCAAAGACTGTCTTTCCTTTTGCTTCTGTTTGTTCTGGTTGACCTTGATCTCTTTGAGGCTCAATAGGAGTTTCTGAAATTGGTGTTTGATTTATTTTTGGATTGCTTTCTTCTATTGAAATATACCCAACCGTGAAATCATTAACATTAACTTTAATAGTTGATGGATTACTTATTATTTCTTTTTTATCCAAAAATTTGACAAGATTAGCAATATGGACTGATTCAGAATGCTCTTTATCCATTATCTTTAATATAAAGGATGCTAAATCTAAAATGATCTCTTCATCTTCAATACCCTTAAGAACTCTTCTTAAATCACGATACATATCAATTGAGCGTCCATACCTTGCATTTTTGTCTCTCTGAAGAGATCTAGTCAAAATTTCTACTATCTCAAAAGGTAGCCCAAGATCATTTAGTAAATTAATATCAAAGTCTTTATTTATAATTTTTGACTTTATTTCATCACTGCTGCCAGAAAACAATTGTTTTCCGGTAAGCATTTCGTAGAATACTACTCCCGTAGAAAAAATATCCGAGCGATGATCAATATCAGTTATACCTTTCACTTGCTCTGGAGACATATAAGAAGTTTTGCCTGTTACAATTTTCTGCTTTACGCCAAAATTTATTTCGTCAGCAGTTTTTGCAATACCAAAGTCGCTAAGTTTAATATTCCCTTCATAAGAAATAAGAATGTTTCCAGGCGATATGTCTCTATAGACTAATCCGTAAAATTTTTCTGTTATAGGGTCTTTAGCTATGCGGTTGGCATAATCCAGTGCCCTTAATATATTTATGCATATTAAAACAGAAAATTCCCAAGGTATTTTTATTTTATATTCATTACATCTTTTTATAATATTTTCAAGATCACTACCGTTTACAAAATCCATAAGGAGGTAATAAGACCCATTGCCACCTTTCCAAAAGTGCCTTACTCTTACTATGTTATCTTGTATAATATTTTTAGCGATGAGTGCTTCTTTGTAAAACATCTCTACAAACTTTTGATCAGAAAATTCAGGAAGGAGTTCTTTTATTGCAACAAAATTCTTTAGACTAAAGTCATAAGCTTGCCATACAAGACCAAAACCACCTTTGCCTATTTGTTTAACTGTAACATATTGGTTGTTGATAAACAAAGATACATCTAAACTAATCTGAGATTGTTCAGACATAATAGTCCTTTTTCCTCTCAAGAGTTGTAAAGTATCAACTAGTTAAAATATAGCAAATATACTTTTATAAGACAATCTTAATTTATCAATTCGTTATTTTGTGGCGCATCAAATTCTTCTGATACAGCAGTGTCTACTATGGCATTATTTTCTTCAACTTTTTCAGTGTTAAAAGGAAGTTCTGGTTCTGGAATGTTATCCGTTTGTTGCATTTCTTTAGGCATGTCTTCAATAAGTGGAAGCTCACTTAAATGCGCAAGACCAAAGTGTTTTAAGAAATCTTGAGTTGTCCCATAAAGTAAAGGTTTTCCTAAAACTTCTTTCCTTCCGACGATTTTTATAAGTTTTCTTTCAATAAGAGTGTCTATTACTCCAGAAGATTCTACACCACGAATTTCATCAATTTCTGCTCTTGTTATTGGCTGTTTATATGCTATCATGGCAAGCGTTTCTAAAGCTGATGGAGAGAGTTTTAAAACTGTTTTTTCTTTTAGAAGTTTTTTTATCCAAGGAGAATATTCGGGTTTTGTAGCAAAAGCCCAACCATCAGCAACGAATTTAATCTCGTAAGGTTTATTTAGAATAGCGTATTCATCTTTAAGTTCATTTAAAATATTTTCTAAATTAGAAATGTCAGAAAAATTTGATTTAATTATATCCTTTAATTCTTTTAAACTTAGAGGCCTTTGTGAAACAAAAAGTAATGCTTCTAAAATTTTTTTAACTTCACACATTTCCATCTTATTCCCCTTGAATCGTATTGTCGGTTTCTGGAACTAACTCCAAATTTGTGGCAGGAGTTTCCTCTACTTGTTCTGTTTGCTCCGCCTGATATCCGTTTTCAACAAACTCAAAAGTATTTTTGTCTTCATTGGATTGATTTAATTCTCTTTCATCGTTGTAAACTTTATAAATTCTAATTTCTGAGAATAATTCCGACTGTTTTGCAACAATTTGTTTATTTTTTATAAGCTCCAAAATAGCCATAAAGCAAACAATAAGTGCCATTTTGGTGCTTTGGAGTTTCAATATTTCAGTAAAAGAGACATATTGTTTTCCTTCTAAAATATCAAGAAGTTCTCTAATTTTATTTTCAATAGGAATTTCTTGATACATAATTTCTTTTATATTTTCTGGAAGAGCTATCAATGCGTCACGAAAGCTGCTCACCAAATCAAAAACAGTAGCGTCTAAAATAAAATCTTGTTTGCTTATTACAGGAGCTGGTCTATAATAAACTTGAGAATTTTCCGTAATTTTATAAGATAACAGTTTCCCAACTTCTTTATATTTTTGATATTCAAGTAATCTATTCTTTAGCTGATCAAAACTATCATCTTCTTCTACATCTTTTCCATTCTCAAAAGGAAGCAAAGATTTTGCCTTTATCTGCATAAGGGTAGAAGCCATAACGAGGAATTCGCCAGCGACGTCTATATTAAGATCTTTCATTAAGTCCAAATAAGAGATATATTCAGCTGTAATCTCAGCTATTTTTATCTCGTTTATTTCCAAATCATTCTTCTTTATTAAGTGAAGAAGAAGATCTAAAGGCCCTTCAAAAGCATCAAGATGAATGTCGTATGCCATAACAGTCCTCTAAAATTTCAATGCTTTATGGATTTCAGTCATAGTCTTGTGAGCATATTCTTCAGCTTTTTTACTACCTTCTATTACAACTTTTTCTAAATAAGCTTTGTCTGAAATAATAGTTTTTCTCTTCTCAGCTAATGGCTTCATAAAATCAGAAAGCATCTCAGTAAGCTGTTTTTTACATATAGAACAACCTATGTCTCCTGCCTTACAATCTTTTTCTTTTTGATTAAAACTTGGGTATTTATCAGAACCTTTTGAAAATATTTCATAGAATTTTATAACTACACAGCCATCAGGATGACCATGGTCATCTTTTTTTATTTTTAGAGGATCTGTAAACATATTTTTTACTTTTTCTTTTATTACATCATCGGTTTCGCCAAGGAATATAGAGTTTCCATAAGATTTGGACATTTTTTTCCCATCAATCCCAGGAACTTTAGCTGATTCTGAAAGTAGTTCAAGAGGTTCAACTAAAACTTCTCCATAAAAATTATTAAATCTTCTAGCTAGCTCACGTGTAAATTCTAAATGAGAAAGCTGATCTTCACCTACTGGCACTAAGTTTGCCTTATAAAGAAAAATATCTGCAGCCATTAGGACTGGATATCCTAAAAAACCATAATTATTTAAATCTTTATTTTTTATTTCTCTTATTTGCTCTTTATATGTTGGACATCTTTGCAGCCAACCCAAAGGCGTTATCATTGAGAGTATTAAGAATAATTCGCTGTGATCATGTACTGCAGACTGTTTGAAAATTACTGATTTTTCTGGATCTAAACCTACTGTAAGCCAATCTGTAACCATCTCAAAAATGTTCTCGGTGATTTTAGATGTATCTGCATATTCTGTAGTTAAAGCATGCAAGTCTGATGCCATATAATAACAATCGTATTCATCTTGAAGTTTAATCCAATTGCGAAGTGTCCCAAAATAGTGTCCCAAGTGAAGTCTTCCGGTTGTACGCATACCGGACAATATCCTCTTTTTCATGTTTTAACTCGCTTAAATTAGTAAGGAATCCCGCTAAAAGTTACTACAAGAAAATTAATTACAGGATGTAGCAAAGTCCATCCTCCACCTGAAGATAATAGCAAAAGTAACGCTATTAAACAAATAAAAGAATTGAGATTCATATATTTTACTGCTACATCTCTTGGCATAAAATAAGTGGCAACCTTCGATCCGTCTAATGGGGGTATAGGTATAAGATTTATTATTGTAAGAATAACGTTTATTATAAGCATTATATATAAGAAGGATTGTATTGAAGCTCCAAACCCTACTTCAAAATTAGGGAACATTCCTATAAAGCGGATTCCAAGACCAGAAACCAATGCAAGCAATAAATTCGCAGATGGTCCAGCTAAGGAAACAAGTGGAATATCTAGCTTTGGATTTTTAAAATTTCTTGAGTCTATGGGGACAGGCTTTGCCCAACCAAAAAGTATTGGAGATTTTAAAAATAAAAGCATTGCTGGAAGCAGAATACTACCAAATAGTTCTATATGAGATAAAGGGTTCATAGTAATACGCCCCATAAGTTTTGCAGTGTTGTCGCCTCTTAAATGTGCAACATATCCATGGGAAACCTCATGAATAATAGCAGAGAAAATAAAAACTACAACATATATAAATACACTAAGTAAAGTCATAAGTATCCTTAACCTCTAAATAATAGTTGAAATATCAACAAATATTGATAATAATTTTATGATTTTAAGAGTATTTTGTCAATTTTTATCATCGGATCAAAATGATGTTGGAGTGTAATTAACACTAGACAGCTATCTGCCAATGTGTGACAGATAGCTGTGCAGATTATTTATTGCCAAGAAACTGCTTGCAAAACAAATATTATAAATTTTTTCATATCAATCTCCCATGTCACGCGTTGGAATTTAAATATTTAAATTTTCTCTATATGAATTGATTATAGTCAAGAAGTTAATAAATTATTTGTTTTTTGAGGAAGGAATTTGTAGAGTTTACAAGATAAGCATTGAATCGCCATAAGAGAAAAATCTGTATTTTTTTTTTACAGCTTCATTGTAGGCTTTAAGAATAAGTTCTCTTGAAGAGAAAGCACTTGCCATCATAAGAGGTGTAGACTTTGGAAGGTGTAAATTTGTAACCAAAGTATTTATTATCTTGAATTTATATCCAGGATATATAAATTTTGAGGTTTCTCCTGAAAATGCTTTTATCAAGATTTCTCCATTTTCCTCAAAACTTGAAAAATCAGCAGTTGATTCTAAAGCCCTAACGGAAGTAGTTCCAACTCCAACAACTTTTTTCTTACGTCTAATCGCTGTATTTATAATTTCAGTGCTTTTTTCATCTATTTCAAAGTTTTCAGACATCATTTTATGGTTATTTAGATTTTTAGCTGTTATAGGCTTAAAAGTACCCCAGCCTGCGTGCAGTATTAAAGTTGCAATATTTACGCCTTTTTCTTTTAATTTATGAAGTATATTCTCAGTGAAATGAAGTCCAGCTGTTGGCGCGGCTATTGCGCCCAAAATTTCTGCATAAACAGTTTGGTATCTTTGCCTGTCAAAATCTGATAATTTTTGAGCAAGTTCCCCTTTTCTATTTATATATGGAGGTAAAGGCATTATTCCTTGCTTTTGTAAAAAATCTAAAACATTTGGTTTATTAAATTTAACTATAGCTTCACCTTGCTCGGTTTTTGACATTATCTCACATTTATAATCATTATCAAAGTATACTTTTTTACCAATACCAATAAATGGTTTCATTAAAACTTTATAATTATCATCTTTTTGGCATGGGTCAAGAAATAAAAGTTCAACTTTTCCCCCGCTTATTTTTTTGCCGAAAAGTCTTGACGGAACAACTTTTGTAGTATTGACTATAAGACAATCTCCAGAAGTTAAATAGTCACCAATATCAAAAAAATGTCTATGATAAAATTTTTGAGTACCTCTATCTATAACAAAGAGTCTTGACTCTTGTCTATTTTCAACAGGTTTTTGAGCTACAAGCTCTTCTGGAATATCATAATTATAACTAGCTAGTAAATTATCTTCTTGTGTCATTATAAAATTAATCCTTATTTAAAGTTTACAGTTTCTATCTTTGTACCAGGGTAAAAATGACGAAGAATTTTGGTGTAATGTTTTCTTTTTTCTGCCATACCTTTTGCACCATATTGGCATAGACCTGCTTTATGTCCCCATCCTTTACCTTTAAAGAAAATTTTATTGTCTTTAACTTTAATGTAATCAAAGAAATGACTTTTTATTTTCCACGCGTCAATAGTAAGACGAAATTTATAAGCATTTAATACACATTTTCCATTTGAATGTATTATTTCTACTTCTTTTGCTGCACCTGATGGTGTTTTTCTTTTAATATTAATCTTTTTTATTTTGCCTATATTAATATCTTTAAGATTAAGGTTAGCCCTTATACCCTTTTCATCTAAAGATTCCTCCCATCTTGCATACGGGCTATTAGAACAATAAGGACATTTTACACCTTTTAAGTATGGAGGAGTTTCTTCCCACCCCCAAATATATTTAGGATCTTCAGTATGCCCGGCGCATGTAGCATGAAAAACTGTTTGTGCAGGCCTTCCTTCAAATGTTAGGATTTCCCATTTTGTTTCTAAAACTGCTTGATTTGAACTTTCAGTTTCAACACCAAGCCCACCATAAACCTGGCAATGCGTCATTGAACATAGATCAAAACCTTGCGTTGAATGACTATTTAAGTTAGCTATGGCATAAGTCCTACTAATAACAGCTTGAACTTTTAATGCTTCTTTTGGCCATCCTGAATTAACTTCTTTAGGTAAAACGCCTTTGACATAATCTTCTATGTTTAAAACATTTATAACGTTTATCTTTTTGCCTGACTTAATTAATAATATATAACCTCTGTAGGGTTTAGAATTTGCAAAAATAGCGCCATTTGATGGTTTTATTTTTACAGGAAGAGATAGGTCATACTTGCCTATACGAATACCTTTTTTAGAGCAAGCAATATTAATTGTTCCTCTAGTGATTTTAAACTTTTTATTTGACGAATCGGAAACAAAAAAGTATTTAGAACTCCCTGTTGTAAAAGATGACACATCAAGAATAATCCCTATTTTTATGTTTTCTTGATCCATATCAAACGCATAAGAATTAGAGAAACAAAATAAAGCTATAAGTATTATTATTTTAAATAAAAGCCTGATCTTCATTTTCTACTAAATCTTTCCTTATAAGATTTATTACATGCGCAGTACTTTTGCATATAATATCCTTTTTGTCTTAAAGAATTTTTCCCTTCGTAAAAACCAGGTCTAAAGTCACAATATAAAAATTCTACTTCAAATTTATCTGACAAATCAAAAGCGATTTGTTTTATTAAATCATGTTTTTGGTATGGACTTGAAAGCAATGAAGTGTTAAAAAAATCAAAACCATTATCTTTAGCAAACTTACATGCTTTTTCAAGTCTAAACATATAACAAAGTTTGCACTCTTGGCAGCTTTTATCTTTCCAGTTATTATAATTATATAAGAAATCTAGATCTTCATAGAAAGGAATATTTAATTCTGCTGCATATTTAATAGCAGACTCTTTTCTTTTTTTATATTCTTCTTCTTCATAAATATTTGGATTGTACCAATAAAAAGATATGTCGTAAACGTTCTCTAATATTTTTACGGCGGAAGCTGAGCAAGAAGCGCAACATATATGTAATAAAACTTTCTTTTTTAATTTAACAGATTCTTTCATTTTTCTATTTAAATTAGCTCTCTCTGGAAGTTTTTTGGAGTTTCAATACCTAGATGTTTGTAGCCGGCTTCAGTAACTATTCTTCCTCGCGATGTTCTTGCAATAAAACCAGACTGTATAAGATATGGCTCATATACATCAGTTATTGTATCTGACTCTTCTGATATCGCAACTGCAATAGTATCAATACCTACAGGGCCTCCGCCAAACTTTTCAACTAAGATTGTAAGTATAAGTCTATCCATTTTATCAAGACCAGAATTGTCAACTTCTAAAGCATTTAACGCTTCTTCTGCTATGTCTAAAGTAATTTTGCCGCCTTTAACTTCTGCAAAATCTCTTACCCTTTTTAATAGTCTGTTGACGATTCTTGGCGTTGCGCGAGAACGTCTTGCAATTTCTTCACTTGCGTTATCATCAATTGCTATATTCATAATTGATGCTGAACGTTTAACTATGCGCATTAAATCTTTTATATCATAAAAATCTAAATGTTCTATTATGCCAAATCTGTCCCTTAAAGGACTAGATAAAAGCCCTGCTCTAGTTGTAGCGCCTACTAATGTAAAATGAGGGACAGGAAGCTTGATAGTTTTTGCAGAAGGGCCTTGTCCTATTATAATATCAAGCTCAAAGTCTTCCATTACAGGATATAAAGACTCTTCTACAAGATGGTTAATTCTGTGGATTTCATCTATAAAAAATATGTCGCCTTCAGAAAGATTTGTAAGAATTGCTGCTAAATCACCGACTCTTTCCAAAACAGGCCCTGATGTCATTCTAAGATTGCTTCCCATCTCTTTAGCAATTATATGTGAAAGGGTAGTTTTCCCAAGTCCAGGAGGAGCATAAAACAAACAATGATCTAAAGCTTCTTTTCTGCTTTTTGCAGCCTCTATAAAAATTTTGAGATTTTTTTTAAGCTTATCTTGTCCAATAAAATCGTCAAGACTTTGAGGTCTTAAGGAGTTTTCTATTCTATCTTCCTCACAAGTTTTGGCAGATTCAACAATCCTTTCCATTTCGTCCATTTTTATAATTCCTGCAGGGATTTAGCTATTAAATTTTCTAAAGTTATATTTTCATTGTGTTCGTATATTCTATTTACTATGTTTCTTGCTTGCTGGTCTTTATATCCTAAAGATATAAGTCCTTCTATAGCCTCGCAAATCAATTTATTTTCAATTAAAGCAACACCAGACAACTTTCCACTGCCAGACACTTCTACTTCTGCTATTTTGTCTTTTAAGGCTGAGATAAGCTTGTCTGCAGTTTTTTTTGTAAAACCAAATACAGAATGAAGCATAGTTGAATTTTTTGAAATTATAGCAGTTTTAAAATCAGCAAAAGATTTAGAAATTTTATCTATATATTCCATCGCTTTTTTAGCGCCTGTCCCACGTACTTCATCTTTTATTAGAAGATACATATCTCTTTCTTCTTTAGTCAAAAAACCATATAAATATATGACTCCACCATACATTCCAGAAATACTCTCAACAACATATACTTTTACTTGACTGCCACTTTCTGGCAACTTAGAAAATGTAAATACCGCAACGGCAATTTCATAACCAATACCGTTGACATCTATAGTAATGCTATTTGTTGACTTACACTCTAAAACCCCAGAAATATAATCTAACATAAAATCCTTTCAAATAAATTACCGAATCAAATAGTACACACCATAAAGTACAAGGCTCAAGATGCTGAAGTTTACTATTAAAGGTAAATGAAGTCCCCTGCAACAAAGCAGAATATCAAAAGACAAACGCGATACATTACCATTTGATGGTATTTATGTGACATATTGCCATCGCCAAAGCATCTGCTGCATCATCTGGTTTTGGAATTTCTTTAAGCTTTAAAAAAGTTTTGACCATTTGCTGCATTTGATGTTTGTCTGCAGAACCATAACCTGTAAGAGCCATTTTAACACATCTTGGGTTATATTCAAATAAAGGAATTTTGTTCATTGAGATAGTTAAAGCTATTGCGCCTCTAGATTGCCCAACTGAAGCTACACTTTTAGCTGCCTTTAAGAAAAATAGTTCTTCTATAGCAACAACTTCAGGCTTATACCTGTTTATAATAGATTGAAGCTCATTGTGAACTATTTGAAGCCTTTCTACAAGAGGACCGGGAGGCATTGTCTTAATACAGCCATACTCTATGAGGGTAATTTTATCTCTAGAAAAAGCTTCAACAACCCCCCAGCCTGTAAGAGAAAGGCCCGGATCAATTCCAAGAACTATCATTATTCTTCTATCTTCTCCATTTCTTCTAAAGAAATATCAAAATTTGCATATACATTTTTAACGTCATCGTGTTCTTCTAATGAGTCCATAAGCTTTAGCATACATTTGGCATCGTCACCTGTAAGAGCTATTTGAGTTTGAGGAATCATTGAAATTTCAGCAGAGCATACAAGTATATTTTTTTCGTTTAAAGCTTTTTTTACATTTTCTAAATCTGAAACAGATGTTATAATTTCGTATACATCGCTGTCAGCTTCGCTTTTAAAATCTTCAGCACCTAGCTCCAATGCTGCGTTCATAACTGTTTCTTCATCATTTCCTGCTTTCTTTACAGTTATATATCCTTTTCTATCAAACATCCATCCTACACAGCCAGTTTCGCCAAGATTTCCTTTATGACTTGAAAACAACTTCCTTATTTGCGAAGCTGTCCTATTTTTATTGTCACTAGTTATTTCAACTATCAAAGCAACACCTGCGGGACCATACCCTTCGTAAACCATTTCTTCGTAAATTGTGCCTGGTATTTCACCGTTGCCTCTTTGTATTGCTTTCTTTATATTGTCTTGAGGCATATTTGCTTCTTTAGCATCTTCAATAGCTTTTCTTAGACGAGCGTTATTTTCAATCTGCGCTCCACCTTCTTTTGTTGCAACTACAAGCTCTCTTATAATTTTTGTAAAAACCTTCCCTTTTTTTGCATCTGTTGCAGCTTTTTTATGCTTAATACTTGCCCATTTATTATGGCCTGACATAACTTTTACTCCTATCTGGAATATAAATAATTTAAAAGCAAAAATAATACAAGCCTATATTTGAAATTTGCGAAAATTAAGAATGAGGGATTATGTTTTTATCTACGCTTTGAACTAATGCCTGACTTAAGTTCAGCTACAGACTTTTTCAACTCTGTCTCTATAGCAGACATATCAATAAAATTCTTTCTCTTTTCCTTCATCTCTTTAGCAAGTTTTACAGCTTGTTCTATCTTATTTTTATTAGACGTATCAGAATGCACAGCAAATTCTGCGATCACATTAATATTTTTATTTGTAACTTCAGCAAAACCGCCTGTTACTGTTATTTTCTTCAAGCCATTTATAGAGTCAAGTATTATCTCTCCATGTTTTAACTTAGTTACAAGTCCTTCATGTCCTGGTAAAACTGTTATTATACCGCTTACAGTAGGAAAAGAAGCTGAACGTATTTCCCCTTTAAAAACAAGGCCTTGCGGCGATAGAATTTCTATTTCAAATTTATTCATATTTCCCTGCTTTCTTTAGTTTCTATTAAAAACCTTATTAGCTTTTTCAATAGCTTCTTCAATTGAGCCTACCATATAGAAAGCTTGTTCTGGCAATGAATCGTACTTACCTTCAATAATATCTTTAAACCCTCTTACTGTATCTTCAATTTTGACATATTTACCTTCAATGCCAGTAAAAGTTTCGGCAACAAACATAGGCTGAGTCAAAAATCTCTGAACTTTTCTTGCTCTTGAAACTGTTATCTTGTCTTCATCAGAAAGTTCGTCCATACCTAAAATTGCGATTATATCTTGTAAGTCTTTATATTTTTGTAATATTTTCTTAACAGCCATAGCAGCATTATAATGGTCTTCGCCAATTACGTTTGGATCCAAAATTCTTGATGAAGATGTTAGAGGATTAACGGCAGGATAAAGCCCCTGTTCCATAATAGCTCTGTCAAGGGTTAAAGTTGCATCTAAGTGGGTAAAAATTGCAACAGGGGCTGGATCTGTGTAATCGTCAGCAGGAACATAAACAGCCTGTACTGATGTTACAGAACCTTTATTTGTAGATGTAATTCTTTCCTGTAAGTCCCCCATATCTTTTGCCAGATTAGGCTGATAACCTACGGCTGAAGGCATTCTTCCTAAAAGTGCAGAAACTTCGCTACCTGCCTGTGCAAATCTAAATATATTATCTATAAACAACAAAACGTCTTCACCTTTTTGATCTCTGAAGTATTCAGACATTGTAAGAGCTGTAAGCGCCACTCTCATTCTGTTTCCAGAAGGCTCGTTCATCTGTCCAAAAACTAAAACTGTTTTGTCCATAACTTTTGACTCTTCCATCTCCATCCAAAGATCAGTTCCTTCTCTGGTTCTTTCTCCTACTCCTGCAAAAACAGAATGTCCGTTATGCACTGCAGCTATATTTCTTATAAGCTCTTTAACGATAACTGTTTTACCTACACCTGCACCACCAAAAATACCGATTTTCCCACCTTTAGTAAAAGGAGAAATCAAATCTATAACCTTAATACCAGTTTCAAGCATCTCAGGCGTAGTTTTTTGATCTACAAAAGCTGGAGCTGGTCTATGTATTGGCAATCTTTTAACTGAAGCATCAATTGTTTCTAAAGCATCTACGGGCTCGCCCAAAACATTAAATATTCTTCCAAGAGTTTTCTCTCCAACCGGTACGCTAATTGGGGCAAAAGTTCTTACAGCTTTCATTCCTCTTTTCATCCCGTCAGTAGAACCCATAGCAATAGTTCTTACTTCTGAATTATCCATTTCAAACATAGTTTCAAGAGTTAAATTGCTGCCATCAGGCATTTTCATAGTTAAAGCTTCATACACTTCAGGCACATACCCTTCAAATTTGAAGTCAACAACAGCGCCTTGTACTCTTATAACTGTCCCTTGAGTTTCAAATCCTTTTTCTTTATTTTCCATTTTACATTCCCTGTTGCCCATTAGCAAGATCTAATAATTCATTAGTAATTTTCTCTTGTCTGGACCTGTTATAGATGTTGGTTAATGATGCAGAAATATCATTTGCATTATCTTTTGCGTTTTTCATAGCAGTCATTCTTGCAGCTTGTTCAGAAGCGTAAGCATTCATGATTGCGCTATAGAATTCAACTTCAAAATAAAAAGGGAGTAAATCTGTTAAAACCTGCAAAGGACTTGGCTCAAACAGATAATCAGTAGCATCATCTTTAAATTCTTGATCTGGCTTTACAGGAAAAATTTCTTCAATCGCCGGTCTCTGTATAAGCATATTTCTAAATTCTGTGTATATTACACTTACCTTTGTAACTTCCCCAGAAATATAAAACTTTTTTGCTATATCTATCATAGGATAAATATCACCATAACTTGGGAATTTTGTACCCATTTCAAAAGAAGCAAGAATATTATAGCTGTGACGAGTTATATCTCCAGATGCTTTTTTACCAACAACTACGATATAATCATCAGAACGCAAATACGAGCTTGCAGCCTTCAATAGATTTACAACCAAGCCGCCAGCAAGTCCCTTATCAGGAGATACAATGTAAACAAGACGTTTTCCATCAATCTCTTTTAAAAACTTTTCCACATCTTTAGAATATAAGTCATGATCATTTATAATTCTTTGAACTATACTCTTAATTTTACGAGCATATGGATTATGTTTTTCTACGGAGTCTTGGGCTTTACGTATTTTAGACGCCGAAATCATTTCCATGGCTTTGGCTATTTGCGCAATGCTATTTGAAGTTTTAATTCTTTTTTTAAGCTGTTGCAGATTCTGAGCCATAGTTGTTTACACTCTTAAATTCATTTATTTCTTTTTCAAGTTCTGTTTTTAATTCATCAGTTATTTTTGCATTAACTGAAAGTTTTTTTATTGTATCAGGGTAAGTCTTTTTGACATAATCTATCATTTGATATTCAACTGTTACAACTTTACCAACATCTATATTATCAAGAAGTCCAGATGTTACAGCAAAGATTGACAATATTTCAGAGATTTCATCATAAGGTCTATATTGAGGCTGTTTAAGAATTTCAGAAATTCTTTTTCCTCTTTCAAGACGTTTCAATGTATCGTCATCTAAATCACTTCCAAACTGTGTGAATGCTTGAAGTTCTCTAAACTGTGAAAGCTCAAGTCTCACAGGGCCAGCCAACTGTTTCATTGACTTAGTCTGAGCAGCACCACCTACACGAGATACTGAAAGACCTACGTTAATAGCCGGACGCATACCTGCATTGAACAAATCTGCTTCTAAATATATCTGGCCATCTGTAATAGAAACAACATTTGTTGGGATATATGCTGACAAGTCATTCCCTTGAGTTTCAATAATAGGGAGTGCAGTAAGCGAGCCACCACCTCTTTTATCAGACATTCTTGCAGATCTTTCAAGAAGTCTTGAATGCAAGTAGAAGATATCGCCAGGATAAGCTTCACGACCTGCAGGTCTCTTGATTAAGAGTGAAATCTGTCTATATGCCCAAGCATGTTTTGTCAAATCATCATAAACGATTAAAACATCTTCGCCTTTATCCATAAAATATTCGCCTATCGCAGAAGCTGAAAGAGGAGCTATATATTGCATTGAAGCAGGATCAGAAGCTGTTGCGGCTACAACTATTGTGTAGTCCATAGCACCTTCTTCCTTCAACTTTGCTACTATTGAGGCTAAGTTAGACTGTTTCTGTCCTATTGAGCAATATATACATATAACTCTTTTTAAACCCATATCAACTTTTTTCTGGTTTATTATTGCATCTACAGCTATAGCAGTTTTACCTGTACCTCTGTCGCCGATGATAAGTTCTCTCTGCCCTCTTCCTATCGGCGTCATAGCATCTATAGCTTTTATTCCTGTCTTTAACGGCGTATCAACAGGACTTCTTTCAATAATTCCAGGCGCTATTTTTTCAACTGGATAATAAGCAGGATTGTCATGCTTAAGCTCATTGCCGTCTATAGATTCGCCAAGAGTGTTAACTACTCTTCCTATAAGCTTTTCTGAAACAGAAACATTTAAAATTTTTCCAGTAGATTTCACTTTCATTCCACGACAAACATGTCCCGTATTCTTTATAAGAACAATAGAAACAAAATCTTCGTCTATGTTTAAAACAAAGCCTACAGAGCCATCGTCAAATTCTATTTCTTCATAATACCCCGCGTTAGAGAGTCCTGAAGCTTTTACAATTTCATCACCAATACTTTCTACAATTCCGAAATTTATAAGCTCTGGATTTGTTTTAGCAGAATACAATTCTTTTTCAATTTTCTGTATTATTTCTTCCGGTTTCATTATAATCTCTCTTTTATGACATTTAAGATTCTTCTTGTTATTCCTGAGACACTGTAATCTAAAATGAAATCGCTATATTCAAAACGCACACCGCCAGCTACAGATGCATCATCGCGTTTAAAAACAATTTTTTCCCCGGAAAACATAGCTTCAATTCTACTCTTATTGGCGTTGCTGAGTTCTCCGGCAAATGTTGCGATAACATTCTTATCTTTTATCTCATTGGATAACAAGCGAGTAAACGTCTTAAGCTCTTGCCTTGAAAGATTTGAATAAAGCCAATTTAAATCTTTATCAGACAACTCGTCATATTCAACTATTGATTTTGCAAGTTCTTTAATTTGTGATCTTTTCATTTATTCTTTCCAAAGCGCGAGACATTAATTTTTGTTTTTCTTCTTCAGTAAACAAGTCTGATAAAACTTTAGACAAAATTTTGTTTGAAACATCAACAGACATCCTACCTATTTGCTTATTCATGTTTTCAAATTCAGCAGAGGCTTTATTATTTGCCTCTTCTATAATCTGTTGTGAACGAGACTTTGCTTCTGCCAAGGCTTTTTCTTTTGCTTTATCAGCTATTGCTTTTACAGATGCCATCAACTTGTCAGCACCTACTTTAGCATCTGCAAGGATTTTCTTCTTTTCTTGGCCAGCATTCTCTAAAGCCAGTTTTGCATTTTGTGCATCTTGCAAAGATTGCTCTATTTTGCGCTTTCTCTCATCAAGCATTTTCTTTAAAGGATTAAACAAAAACTTTTTAAGAATAAACACTATGATAAGAAAATTTATAAGCTGAAACAAAAACAATTTAGTTTCTAAACCAAAATTTTGTATCATTCCCATTTTTTATCTCTTTTTTTAAATTAAAATGCAAAAATAAGAGAATAAATAGCTATAGATTCGGCAAAAGCCATTGCTATAAGCATGTTTACCATTATTTTGCCTGAAGCTTCAGGGTTACGACCAATAGCTTCAACTGCTTTTGCTCCAATCATACCTATACCTAATGCAGGGCCTAGTCCACCGATTGCAATAATAATTCCACCTGTGAGCGTGAGATTCATTTTTCTGTCTCCTTAATTTAATGTGATCTATCTGTCATAATATGCATAAATGCCATGGTGAGCATAGCAAACACAATAGCTTGAATAACGGAAACCATAAGCTCAAGAGCTATAAACGGAAGCGGTAGTCCAAATGGACAAAGCCCATACATTGTGGCCATAACTTTTTCCCCTGCAGAAATATTTCCAAATAGACGAAAAGAAAAAGATATAAACTTTGCTAATTCATTTACAACCTCTAAAAGTCCAACAAACAAAAATATAGGGAAAATTTTAAACGATATAAATCTTTTAATATAAAACTTTATACCTGTATGTTTAACAGCAAGAACATGTGTTGCTATTACAGATGTAACAGCCAAAGCCAATGTAAGGTTTAAATCACTAGTAGCTGCTCTTAAGAGAGCATGCCCATGATGTCCAGATGTCGGTGTGTAAAATCTTATAGATTCAAATCCCGGTATTTGAGCAACTAAATTTGAAATTACTATAAATAAAAAGAATGACACTACCCATGGATATATAAAAGCTGCACGCTCTCCAGCAATACCTTCAGTTGTTTCTCTAAAATAATCTGAAATAGCTTCAAAAGCATTTTGAGTTTTCCCAGGTTTAAGAGAAATAGCTTTAGCAACTATAAAAACCAAAACTATAAGGATTACATCACTAATCAATGTGGTAATGACTGTGTTTGTTATAGGAAATCCTGCTATGTTAAATAGTATGTCTGGGCTAATTTTCATACTAACTAATTCCTCGTTTTTAGTTCTTTATCAGCGGTGAATGCTTTTATATACTCTATAGCGTCTTTATCTCTAGGATTTATTTTATGGATTTCAATCCATTGGTTATAAGCTTCTTCTTTTCTGCCTAATCCACCATAAAGTAAGGCAAGATTCTTTTTAGCATTTATGTTTTTAAAACTCAACTCCAAAGATTTTAAATACATAGATTCTGCTTTGTCAAACTTCCTTTGAACCAAGTACAAATATCCCAGCTGATTATAGGTTTCCGAATAGTCGTTTTTCCGTCTAGAACTCCAATCCTCAATCCATAAGTCGTGAGGATGCTCCAATAGTCTTTTCGGATACTCCAAATGATCTAATAAAATTTTTTCGGATTTTTCAAAATTACCAACTTGAGCATACAACGACGAAAGCCCATAATATGACATTGGAAAAATTGGATCTATCTCAATATACTGCTTATAATATTTTTCTGCCTTACTAAAAGCTTCAGCTATAACTTTTTCTTGTTTAACAATAATGTCTCTGGATCTACCTTCATCTATATATTTTTTCAGTAAAAGATTGTTATCGTTAAACATTTTCATATACATCATTCCTGCATACCACTTGGATTGTACAAAGTTTGGTGCCAAATCCCAAAGTTCTTGAAGTGTTTTTTCTGCCAACACATCATCACCAGCTTTCCACCTATCCATATGTACATTAAGTTTAAAATATTTCGCCATTACATAAGAAGGATTATTTTTATTTACTTCACTATATGTAGAAAGCGCCTTGTCCCAATTCCTTCCTCTAGAAAGGATAATAGCCTTCGCATGTAGCAAATCTGCAGTAAAATAATTTTTTGTAAACATAATCGCAAAAGCAAAAATAGCAACAACTATCACTTGCAAAACTAGTTTAATTGGAAAAGGCAAATAGTTTTTTATAGTATTTTCATATTTTATAGAATTTGTTGCAATCGATAAAGTTATACCTATTAAAAGCCAAAACATAACTCCGGAAGATACAAATCTTAAAGAAACACAAACAAAATCATGGACAAGCTTAGCAGCAAAAGCACAAAGAATGCCAAGCTGCAAGAAAGGCATTGGGCCATTTTTTGTTGTTTTGTTTATACGTAAATATAATATATTTTTATAACCCAACACTAAAACCGAAATAACAAGAAGAAGAAAAATTGTAAGCCCTACTATCCCTTCGTCATACCACATTTCAAGATATTCATCTTCTGGGTGATCACTTTCAGTATTGTGTTTGCCTTCAATAAAAAATATTTGAGGTCTTCTCCAAGATGGATATGTTAAATAAAATGTGCCAATTCCTGTACCTAACACAGGTTTTGTGTTTAGCATTTCCCAAGTTGAAAGCCATGTAAATACTCTAAATGAGGCACTGTCGATTCTCTCTCTAGTTTTGTTATATATAGAAAAGATTGTAAAAGATGAAACAATTAATACACATATTGCTAATATAATCAACAATTTTTTGCTGATTTTATTTTTCAAAAATATAAACATATACAGTACAACAAAAACAACAAGTCCAAAAGCCAAGCCAAGCCATGTTCCCTTTGACATTGTATGATAAGAACATATTGCAATCATAAACCATAAAGTTGCAATATAGAATTTCTTTTTATAAACAAACAAAGCAAGAGTTATAGCGCTCATGACAATTAAAAAGTCACCAAAAAAGTTAGGATTGCCAAAAGTTGACATAATTCTTTCGGAAAATGCTTGCCTCCAAACAAATAGATCTAGTCCTGAAGAGAATGTTTCTTTAGGGAACAAATGATAATCAAAGATCTGCAATATTCCATAAGTACATACTACAAATGAGGCGGCAATAAGCCAATTCTTTATATTTAATATCTTTTTATTATCATCAAATATATCAACTAATATAAAAACTATACCGCAATATATAAATCTTTTAAGAAATTCATTTAAACTTGTAAGTTTGTAGGGAGAAATAGAAAAAGAAACTGCTCCAGACAATAATAATAAAAATACTGGGAAAATATAAATAAATTTGTTTTTAAAAAAAGAAAAGCTCGCTTCTTCTATTTTTAGGAGAAGCCAAGTCATAATTAAGAATAATCCACCTATATGAAAAATCGTAATTTTTATTTGTGCGGAATCATATGTGCCAAGATAAAAAGATATTGCCATCAAAAAGTAAAAAACAGGAAGACCAAAAATAAGCGTTTTTCTTAAAGCGTTCTCTATCATAATAGGATTTTCCCTCGCAGTTAATTGAAAGATCACAACATTTGCTATTTTACCTAATTATTTAAAAGTCGGTCAATAACTTGTACGCGTTCATGCGCGACAAACGCATGAAAAATATATACTAAGAGTCAAATCCTTTCTTTCATGCGTTTGTCGTGTCTGATATTCTACACTAATTTGATTTAAGACTAAAAAAAGAGTATATTTTAGAAGATTTGCTAATAGTGATTGCTAACAGTGATAAAGAAGGGATAATGTCACTAACTTATGATTGACAGGTATTTTTGTAGAA
>JAITJN010000005.1 GCA_031278895.1 Candidatus Endomicrobiellum guadaloupense | reverse complement strand
ACAAAGGAAGGATAGATGTAGTGTTAAAGAGAGAGAAAGAAGTGATAGTAGTGGAAATAAAACATGGGAAAGAGGTAAAGATAGAGAAGTTACTAAAAGAAGCAATGGCACAGATAAAGAAAAAGAAGTATTATGAGAAGTACGGAGAAAGAGAAGTAAGTTTGTTGGCAATAGCATTTGGGGAAAATAAAGAAATAGGGTGTAAGTTTGAGTAATGAGAGACGGATTGAAAGAAAAGGAAGATGTTAGAGATAATATAGATGACACTAAAAAAGGATGAGTATTTGCGGATTTCAGCATATGGTATTGGAATAAAAAGATATCGAAAGCAAAATAAAAAATCAGAGTAGGTTCCTAAATCTAATCTTGATTTTTATCATGGGAGACAATACATGAAAAAAATTGTAGCAGCATTGTTTGCAGCAAGTTTGTTGATCGTGGGTGGGAGAGTATACGCTTTAGCCTCTGACCATTTTGGCGAGTTGAACTTAAAAGGAGGGGTTATAATTAAAGGTGCCAGTGATTTTAAACTTAAATATAGAATTGACAATGAACAGTCAGGAGGTATTATCTCTACTGATCTTGACCATGGCTTTTCTTTTGCATTAGAATATCTTATTCCTTGTTCTCATTTTTTTTCAAGATAAAGATTTATTTAAATTTGGATTAGGTCTCAGTTACTTCCCCAACTTAAAACCCAAAGAAGAACTTTTCATTTTACTTTCATATCTTCCTATTTACTTTACACTACAAGTAAATCCTTTTCCCTCACAACATGAATTATTACATAGAATATTTATAAAAGGAAATATTGGCTATTCATTAAATCTCTCGAAAAATCAAGGTATAATTAAGTCCAGTGGTAAGATATCAGAGAAGAATACAGGAGGAATATATTATGGGTTGTCTGCAGGATATGAGTTTCCTGTCGGCATAATTATTGAATGGGCTGTTGGCGTGTACAAATTTGGTTCAGAATATAATACTCCAGCCATGGATACAAAGATGGACGCTACACTGTTCTTTATTGCTTTAAACGTAGGATACAAATTCAAAATCTAAAATGCTATAATCCTAACAAAAGAAGGCAGATAATAAATTTTTCTCCTACTCTTTTGTTAGGGGCATTATGAGACATCAAATGAATACTTTTTAAGAATACATTGTGCTTTAAAAAATTTATTTTAATTAAATCAACCTATCAAAAAATCTATAATATATTGCTTCGGCTATGTGACCTGCTTTAATATTATCGCTAGAGTCTAAATCTGCAATTGTTCTTGAGACTTTTAAAATTTTGTCGTAAGACCTTGCTGAAAAATTTAATTTGTCTATTGCCGTTTTTAGCATATCATAAGATTTATCATCTAAAACACAATACTTCTTTACTTCTTTTGATTGCATTTGCGCATTACAGTGTATTTTGGTATTTACAAATCTTAATGTTTGTATCTCTCTTGCTTTGATAACACGTTCTCTTATATTTGATGAATTTTCTGATTCTGAAGTTAAACTTGATAATTCAGAAAATTTTAATGCTGGAACTTCAATATGGATATCTATTCTGTCCATTAGTGGCCCAGAAACTTTACTTTGATATTTTCTTATTTGATTGGGATTGCAAACACACTCTTTTTCTCTATGTCCCAAGTTGCCGCAAGGACAAGGATTCATTGCCGCTACAAGCATAAATGATGCTGGAAATGTAAAGCTATTTTTTGCTCTAGAAACAGTTATCCTTTTATCTTCTAACGGCTGTCGCAAAACTTCCAACGCATCTCTTCTAAATTCTGCAAACTCATCTAAAAACAAAACTCCATTATGAGATAGACTAACTTCACCTGGCTTTGGACAAACTCCACCTCCTGCCAAAGCTGCTGTTGAAGAAGTATGATGTGGACTTCTAAACGTACGGTTGTTTATCAAGCCACCATTAAAGGCATGCCCTGCTGCAGACCATATTTTTGTGGTCTCAATAGCTTCATCAAAAGTCATGGGGGGAAGTATACTGGAAATACGTTTTGCTATCATGGTTTTGCCAGATCCAGGAGGACCAGACATCAACATATTATGCCCACCTGCTGCTGCAATCTCACAAGCTCTTTTTGCGTTCTTTTGACCTTTAACATCAACAAAGTCATATTCACATTCTGGAAAACAGATTAAATTATTTTTATCCTGAGCATAAGGATTACAATCAATTTCACCATTTATAAATTTAGCAACTTCAATAAGGTTTTTAAATGGAAAAACATTTGTTTTACCAGTAACAGATGCTTCTTGTCTATTTGCAAAAGGGACAATAAAATTTTCTATTTGATTTTTATTTAAGATAAGAGAAATTGGAAGAACACCTTTGACCCTTCTTACTTTTCCGTCCAAAGACAATTCCCCTACTGCACAAAAATTTTTTAAATTGTCTTTTTTTATTTTGCCATTTGCAGCAAGTATTCCAAGCGCTATAGGCAAATCAAAGATTACACCTTCTTTTTTTATATCAGCTGGCGCTAAATTTACAATAATCTTTTTTGCTGGGAAATCAAAACCAGAATTCTTGAGAGCTGCAGCTACTCTGTCGCGAGATTCTTTGACAGCAATGTCTGCAAGACCAACAATTGAAAATATAGGCATGCCTGAAGAAATGTAAGTTTCAACTTCAACGATATTGGCGTCTATACCGTTAATCGATGCGGAGTAAATAAGAGAAAGCATAGAAGTCTCTTTTATTTTATTTCGTTTTATTGTATGATAGAGTTATTATAACAACAAATACTTAGCTTTACAAACTAGTATATTCTTGTCAATCCAAAGTTAAAAGTGAATAATGACAAAAGCTATACTGGATTCTCGATTAAGCCTCTCTGGAAAGACGACAAAAATAAAATATTATAAATAGACGTGCAACTTTGTGTATCAAACAGAGAAGGAGAAAAGATGAAAAAAATTGTAACCATTTTAACTTTATTCTTTATAACAACAGCTCTTGCAATTGCAAAATCAAGCGATGATAAAGAAATTATAGCGAAGCTGGGAGTACAACCCCAAAACACAACTAACACAGATGGAACTGATGAAAATATGAATGTAGGTATATCAGCTGGAGCTGAATTTTTTAAATATTTCGGGAATATTTTTGCTTTTGGAGCAGGTGCACTTATAGACTTGCCGAGAAACTTTAAAGATAAAAACTTGGAAGGAAGTCTCTCATGTATCCCTCTTTATGTTGGAGCAAAAATACGTACACCTTTGAGTGGTCTTGATGATACTTACGCCTTTTTATCAGGAAGAGTTGGCTACAGCATGCCTATGACAAAGGGGTTCCTAGATTCTGCAACAGGAGGGCTTTATTGGGCTGCAGGATTGGGAGTAAACATCAACTGCATTATAATAGAAGCAGTTTATGCAAGACATAATTTTAATTATGCATTCAACAGTGTTAACAGAGATGCTAATTATTCAACAATAACACTATATGTAGGATTTAACTTTGAGTAAAAAATACTTACTGATCTAATGTTATAACTGCTATTTCGCTTGTATTAAATAATCTCATTGGTGGCCCCCAAAGACGAGTACCGGAAGTTATATACATTACAGAATCTTTTTTGTAATACAATCCATAGCAATATTGCATAAACAACTTTAAAACTATCTCTGTTGGAGGAATCTGCCCTGCGTGCGTATGCCCTGAGAGTTGTATTACGCTAAGACCAAGATTGGATGATATATCAAAAGAATCTGGATGATGACTTAAGAACAAAATAGGGAATTTTCTGTCAATATTGGCAAGAGCTTTTTCAATATTTTGGATGTTTCGTTTACTTATATCGTCTATTCCTGAAATATTAATAATATTATCAACTAAAACACTTTCATTATTTAAGACCTTAAAACCTAACTTATTGAGCATACTGAAATACTTATCAACACCTGTATAATATTCATGATTTCCAGTAATAGCAAAAACACCATATTTAGCTTTAAGTTTTTCAAAACCATAATTAAGATATTCGTTGTTTTTGTCTATATCTATATCTATAACATCACCAGTAATAACTATCATATCTGGGCTTAACTTCATAACTTTGTCAAAAATTTTATTAAGAGTTTTTGGAGAAGAGAACTGATTAACATGTATATCAGAAAGCTGAACTATTTTTAAAGAATCTATAGGAAGACTTGGAACTTTTATCTTTACTTCTTCAATATTTAATATAAAAGCAAAATTGAATAAAGACCAAATACATGCGGCCATACTTATAATTACAGCTGTAAGAGTTGAATAATATTTAAAGTTTTTTATTTTAAATACAAACTTATTTAAGAAATTTATACCATCATTTATTAGTAAAAATGAGGAGAATATTCCTAAAATCCCCATACAAATATATCCGAAAGGTCCAATTATAGAAACTATTGGAATTTTATGGCGATTATTTATAAAAGAAATGAGACTTATAAACCCAAAAACAAAAAATACAATATAAAAATATGTTCTATACGGACGCTCTATGTTAAGGCCTGAAGTTATTCTCCAAGCGATATATATGTAACCTAATAAATATAGTATTGCTATTACTATAAAAATAATTGGCATCATTACCTCGTTAATTGTTTCATCAAGTTAGTTCTTATTTTTAGAAAAAAGTCTGTAGCTAAATCAGATAAATAATCTGGATATGACCATGGAAGTTTTATATATCCGCCTTTTTTGTATATTGTAGTAACTTCCCCGTATATACCATTTGACAGGTAAATTCTATGACTAAACTCTTTAGTTGTCGCAAGTATAATGTTTGCTGGGGTTACATAGCCAGGATCAATATTTATTCTTCTTTTTTCATCTATAGCAAATCCATCTTCGACAGAGTTTGTAAAAACTTTTATATCGGCAAGTTCTGATGCACAGACTAGATTCTTAAAAGAAATCCAAAAACGCTTTAAATTATTGCCCATTTCAGAGTTATAGTAACTTGAAAAATCAAAAAGCATCTCATCACTTATAAAATCAATTCCACCAAGTTTTTCTTTTATAATATCAAATGATTTTTGTTTTATTTCTTCATCAGAATATAGTATTCCACAAAATAATTTTACCTGGTTTGGTTGCCCTATAGCACCCATCTTTATCCTCTTTATCTTTTGTTAGTATCGCTAGAGTTTACTACAAAAGTTTAAATTTGTAAAATCTTTTTCAGTTGACAATCTATATGGAGTATAATTTAACTATGAAATTTTTTTTTGTTTCAATATTTATTTTTTATTTTATAGCTAGCGCTTTTTGTTCTAGAACTTTTATTGAAGGACAAGATTATACTGTAGATTTTCAAGAAAGATCTCCTGAGATGGCAGCAACGCTTCATATCAATTTTATAGACGTTGTTCCAGAACCGCAAGAAGCAGAAAAAATAGTAAAAACACAGTTACAGATATTTGGCGACAAACTTGTTTCCATAAATAAAGTTATAGATCCAATAACAAAAGAACCAAAGTATAAAAATATTATAGGATCAGCATGGGATGAAAACAATGCAGACCCTGCAAACCCTATAAAAATTAAATTTCAACCAGATTTATCTGCATATGTGTGGATAGGCAAGACAAAAACTATTGTCCCGTTTCCAGACTATATGTCATTTTTAAAGAAAGAACAGAAAAGGTTAAAGAAAAAAAAGATATAAGGGGAAAATAATAGGAACCCTATTGTTTGGGTTCCTATCCTATATCTCTTATACACATTATTAATGTTTATCTTTCATCTCTACTGCCAATGCAAATTTCGTTGCTCCTGCCTTCTTCGCCTTGTCCATAAACTCTATCACTTTTTCATACTCTACCTTCTCATCTCCCTTTATCACCACTGATTTGCCAGG
>JAITJN010000047.1 GCA_031278895.1 Candidatus Endomicrobiellum guadaloupense | reverse complement strand
ATTACGTGAAACTGTACCTGTTGAAGTCATACCACTAAAAAGATAACATTCATAATCAATATTACAATTTACATTTAGTGTGTTATTTCTTACATCCCCTAATAAAGACTCTGGCTTATCAAGATCAACAACCTCTCCTTGTCCTGCTCCTCCACAAATAAAACAGTTAGCTCCTGGTGTAACATTCAAATTTAAAATATTATCATTTGAGTCTTTCTCAAAAGGTGCTGAATAATTATTAGTATCATCTCCATTTGCTGCGTAAAAAGTAGGACTAGATATCTTAAAATCTATGTTGACAGTTCTTCCTGCGTAGGAAATATTATAAAAAAAGACAAGAAGAAAGAGGGATATAAAAAGAACTAAAAACTTGTTGAGTTTTAGAAGCATTTTGTCTCCAATTGTTCATTATACTATAAAGCTCTCTAAAGCTCGCTTGACAGTCTACATGAATTCTACAAAAATTCTAAATGGGTTACAATATAATAATGTAGGATATCGCATATGGGAATAGCAAATATAAAGTTTACCCATTTCTTACTTTTCACTTTCAATCTCTTCTTTTGCTATCAAACCTATAAACTCAAGAAGAAAAGGTATTTGATAACAAGTATGATGCGTAGAGTAGGATGTTACTAGAAGCAAGATTTATATAAGACGAGAGTAGTATAGAGCATATAAAGTCACTAGAGAGAGTATTTACAAAGAATTGATATGATTAAGATATTATTGAGACAGACACAGAATATTTAGGCTTGTAGGAGTACGAGAAGATATGTTATTGGATAAGAATAGTTACATACAAACAGATGGAATAGATACACTACTAATCAATGCGTTTTCCTTTAACTGAAACAAAAACTGAAATACTCATAATCACAATTATCAATGCTAAAGAAAATAATGTAGAGATATGTATATAATGTGAAATTAACATTTTTAAACCAACAAATATAAGAATAAGCGATATTCCTATTTGTAAAAATTTAAATCTAGATACAAAGTTTGAAAGAAGAAAATAGAGCGAGCGTAATCCTATTATTGCAAATATGTTGGAAGAATATACTATAAAATCATCCTTAGAAATTGAAAGTACTGCTGGTATAGAGTCCATAGCAAATATTAAATCGCTCATTTCTACTACAATTAAAGCAGCAAACATTGGCGTTGCATATAATTTTTTATTTTCTTTTATAAAGAATCTGTTATTACAAGTGTTATCTTTAAATGGGATCAGCTTTCTAATTATTGTAAATGTAGAGGAATAGTTTGTTTTTATTTTTCTCTTATTTTTTTCATATAACATTTTAATTGCAGTGTATATTAATAATGTACCAAAAACATATGTTATCCAATTGAAGTTGTTGATGAGATTAATTCCGATAAATACAAATATAAATCTTAAAATTATGGCGCCTACAATACCATAAATCAAAACTTTTGATTGATTAGATTTAGTAATTGAAAAATACGAAAATATCATAATGAATACAAACGTGTTGTCTATTGAAAGAAAGTATTCTATGGCATATGCTGCAAAATACTCCAATGCTTTTTCGCGACCAAATGCAAAATATATGCTTGTTCCAAAAAGCAAAGCAAGACTTATCCAAACACAAACCATTATCGTTGTGTTTTTTGTTTTTATAGTTCCTTTATGTTTGTTAAGTATTGCTAAATCAATAAAAAGTGCAGTTGCTACAGTCAACCAAAACAGCATCCACATTAGAAGGCCAGTAGCCATCAAACCTCCAAAGTTTAGCAATAATTACAACACTTCTATACGTTGAAACGAAATTCTATTATATCACCATCTTTAACTACGTATTCTTTACCTTCGCTTCTAAGAAGCCCGGCATCTTTTACTGCTTTTTCACTCCCAAGTCTAAACAAATCATTAAAACTCATAACTTCAGCTCTTATAAAGCCTCTTTCAAAGTCAGAGTGTATTACTCCTGCTGCTTGTGGCGCTAGAGATCCTTTTCTAATTGTCCAAGCTCTTACTTCAGTTTCTCCAGCTGTAAGGAATGTTTCAAGGCCAAGCAGGCTGTATCCAATTCTTATAAGGCGGTTAAGGCCTGGTTCTTCAAGTCCTAGATCTTTTAAGAAAATTTTTCTATCGTCTTCTGAAAGTTCAGCTTCAATCTTTGCACAAATAGGAATAGCTTGAGTATTTTCTCTTTTAGCTTTTTCTTTTACAATTTCAGTGTATTTATTTTCCGTTTTTGGCAAATCATTTTCAGAAACATTACATACATATAAAACAGGCTTTGCTGTTATTAAAAAGAATTCTTTTAATAATGCTTTTTCATAATCATGTAACTGTAGTGTCCTAGCTGGGTTTCCAGCTTCAAGATAAGCTTTAACTTTTGTGGCGAGGTCTCTTTCAGCAAGCATTTTTTTATCGTTTAATCTTATTGTTTTTTGAAGTCTTTCAAGTCTTTTTGAAACAGAGTCCATATCTGCCAAAATAAGTTCTGTGTCTATAATTTCTATATCGCCTAAAGGATCAATTTCTCCAGTTACGTGTGTTATATCTTTGTTTTCAAAACATCTTACAACATGTACTATTGCTGCAGTTTCTCTTATATGTGCTAAAAACTGATTGCCTAGACCTTCTCCTTGTGAGGCACCTTCTACAAGGCCAGCTATATCAACAAATTCCACTGCTGCAGGAACTTTTTTCTTTGTATGATATATTTTTTCAAGAAAGTCCAAACGGTTATCAGGAACCTCAACCACTCCGACATTTGGATCAATAGTGCAAAAAGGATAGTTTGCTACTTCTGCTCCTGCCTTTGTTATAGCGTTAAACAATGTAGATTTTCCAATATTTGGGAGTCCGACAATACCAAGCTTCATATAAACCTCTATTTCGATTATTTTCTTATTGTTCCGTTACCTCTTACCACATATTTTGTAGTGGTAAGTTCTTTTATCCCCATTGCTCCGCGAGCGTGTAATTTTTGTGTTGAAATCCCAATTTCGCATCCAAGACCAAAAACACTGCCATCGTGAAGTCTTGTTGAAGCATTCACAAAAACAGCTGCAGCATCAACTTCAACAACAAATGTAGCTACAGCTTCTTTATTGTTTGTTACAATTGCTTCAGAGTGTTTTGAGCCATACTTGTTTATATGTGCTATTGCTTCTTCCAAAGAATTAACCACTTTTATTGATACTTTAAGATCTAAATATTCTGTGTTCCAATCTTCTTCATTAGCAGGCTTTATAGTATTTACTATGTTTCTTGAAATTTCACACCCTCTAATTTCAACATTTTCTTTGCTGTATACCTCACATAATTTAGGAAGAATTTTATCTGAAATATCTTTATGTACAAGTAATGTTTCCATTGCGTTGCATACGGAAGGTCTTTGGCATTTAGCATTCACAGCTATATTTATAGCCATATCAACATCAGCATCTTTATCTATATATGTATGGCATAGACCTTTTCCATGTGATAGGATTGGAACTGTTGAATTCTTCTTTACAAAATTGACAAATTCTTCACTGCCACGAGGTATAAGTAAATCTATATAGTTATCTAAATGTAGAAGTTCTTGCACGGCACTTCTATCTGCAGTATCAATGAACTGTATTGAGCCTTCAGGCATACCTGCTTTTACTCCTGCTTCATAAATTATTTTTGCAAGGATTCTATTTGTGTTAAGTATTTCGGAACCGCCTTTCAAAATGATAGCATTCCCTACTTTTAAACATAACGTTGCTGCGTCAACCGTGACATTTGGGCGAGCTTCATAAATCATTGCTATAACACCTAAAGGAACTCTTATTTTTTTTACGTCAATATCAAACGATAGGGTATTTTCTTCAATCACTGTCCCTATAGGATCTTGCAGAACTATTACATTTTTAATGCCAGTTATCATGTCTGCAATGCGTTTTTCATTTAAAGTTAATCTATCTATAAGAACAGGTGTTATCTGAGCCTCTTTTGCCGCTTGCGCATCTATTTCATTATGAAAGAGGATTTCTTTCATATTTTGTTGTAAAGCTTCCGCTATTGACGTAAGTATATTATTTTTTTGCTCGGCATTCATGGCAGCAAGTTTTACTGCTGCGTCTTTTGCCGCTCGTGCCTTTAACAAAACAGCTTGTTTTATTTCATTATTATCCATTGAGTGTCTCCTTGGATATTTAAGTATGTATCAAAACTATATTATTTTAACATATGCAAAGAAGGAATTCTATACCTTGATAAACATTAGCAAGTTGAACCTGCATATTTGTTATTTTGATAACTTTCTTTGTAGAATCAAATATGACGCAAGAGTACGTGCTATCATTTATTTTTACCGCAGATTTCATTTGCAACATGCGTATAATTTTATGACAAGGCAATCTCTAACAGCAGAGAAAAACTAATTTGGAGAATAAGTGTGACAAATAGAATCTTTAAAGTAGGGGTAGATATAGGTTCTACAAGCGTTAAACTTTCAATACTTGATGATAATAATAATACTATATATTGCAATTATAAAAGACATCAATTAGATCTAATAAGCACTATAATTAGTATAATAGAAGACTCTCCTCAATATATCAAAGAAGCTTCAGTTACAATTTGTACTACTGGTTCAGGAGCGATAACTTTATCACAAAAAGTTGGAATAGATTTTGAACAAGAAGTTATAGCTTGTTCAAAAGCTGTAAAAACATTTTTCCCTAAAACTGATGTAATAATAGAACTTGGCGGTGAGGATAGCAAGCTTACATTTTTTTCTGGTTCATCAATAGACCAAAGAATGAATGAGACTTGCGCAGGAGGTACAGGCGCGTTTCTTGACCAGATGGCAAAAACTCTTAAGACTGATGCTGCTGGAATAAATGAGCTTGCTAAAAATTATAAGACAATTTATCCAATAGCTGCAAGATGTGGGGTATTTGCAAAAACAGATATTATGCCTCTTTTAAATGAGGGCGCTGCAAAAGAAGATATTGCTGTAAGTATCCTCCAATCTGTTGTCAATCAAACTATAGGAGGACTAGCAAGAGGCCATACTATTAAAGGCAATGTATGTTTTCTTGGAGGCCCTCTGTTCTTTTTATCTGAGCTTCGCAAACGTTTTACAGAAACGCTAAAATTAAAATCTGAAAATATATTTTTTCCGGAAAATGCTCATTTTTTTGTTTCATTTGGGGCTGCATTATTAAGCAAAGGAAAAGAATATACTCTTAAAACATTGCAAGATAAACTTAAAGCTTTAACAGATAGCGATTTAAATGAAAGCAGAGAAAATCTGGGCCCTCTTTTTAAAGATGAGACAGAATATAAAGAATTTTTAATCAGACACAACAAAACGTCTGCAGTAAAAGTTAACCTTAAAGACGCTAAGGGAGAGCTATTTTTAGGCGTAGATGTAGGTTCTACAACAACAAAAGCTATTTTAATAGACAAAAACAAATCAATGGTATATACGCATTATGGGTCTAACCAAGGGAACCCTCTAAAGTCAACTATAGATATTTTAAAAAATATTTATTTACAGATGCCGAAAGGGGCATATATTTCTGGTTCGTGCGTTACAGGTTATGGAGAATCTTTAATAAAAGCAGCATTAAATTTTGATTACGGTGAAGTTGAAACTATAGCGCATTATAAAGCTGCTCACTATTTCAACCCGAAAGTATCTTTTATTTTAGATATTGGCGGACAAGATATGAAATGTATATACGTTAAAAATGATTTGGTAGATAAAATAATTTTGAACGAAGCTTGTTCTTCCGGTTGCGGGTCATTTATTCAAAATTTTGCGGAATCGCTGAATTCTACAATACAAGATTTTGCCAAACATGCTTTATTTGCTAAAAATCCTGTTGACTTAGGTTCAAGATGCACGGTGTTTATGAATTCTAAAATAAAACAAGCACAAAAAGAAGGTTTTCGTATTGGAGATATCTCTGCAGGACTAGCTTATTCGGTTATTAAAAATGCTTTATATAAAGTTATAAAAATTAACAATCCAAAAGAATTGGGAGATCAAATAGTAGTTCAGGGTGGAGCATTTCTCAACGATGGCATTTTAAGAGCTGCAGAAAAGGTTTTACAGACTAAAGTTGTGAGGCCTGATATTTCAGGATTAATGGGAGCTTTTGGTTCAGCTCTAATAGCGCTCAAAAATCGACATTCTCAAACATCTCTTATATCTAAAGAAAAACTTGCAGAATTTTCTTATGATACAAAAACAGCACGCTGCGGAGGTTGCGAGAATAGATGTCTTTTAAATATTCTAAAATTTGAAGATGGAGAATCTTTTATATCTGGCAACAGATGTGAAAGCGCTTTTGAAAACAAAAAAGAACAATCTCATGTATTTAATATGTACGAGTATAAGTATAAACGTTTATTTGATTATTATAACCCATTGAGTTTTGATAAAGCTTTTCGTGGAGAAATAGGTATCCCAAGAGTTTTAAATATGTATGATAACTATCCATTTTGGTTTACTTTTTTTACAGATCTTGGTTTTAGAGTTGTTTTATCAGATAAATCTTCGAATGTAGTATTTAATGATGGTATTAACAGCATTGCGTCTCAGACTGTTTGTTTCCCTGCAAAAATGGTTCATGGTCATATAGAAAATCTTGTCAAAAAAGGAATAAAAACAATTTTCTATCCGTGCATTCCATTTGAAGTGAAAGAATTTAAAGAAGCAAACAATCATTATAATTGTCCCATAGTTTCTGGGTATCCTGAAGTTATTCGTCTAAATATGGATACATTAAAAGAAAACGGAGTAAAATTTTTACAGCCATTCTTGCCTTTTAACAATATAAAAAGGTTGATACGAAGACTTAATGATGAGTTCGAAATATTTAAAATAAGTAAGAAAGAAATAATAGCAGCAGTTTTAAAAGCTAGAGGAGAGCTTAATTTATTTAAAAAAGATATTAAGGAAAAAGGCGAATGTCTTGTGAATGAAGTTAAAAGAAAAGGAACACCTGCTATTATTATTGCCGGTAGACCATATCATTTAGACCCTAGTATAAATCATGGCATTGCAGATTTAATAGCATCGCAAGGGATTCCAGTACTTACTGAGGATTCTGTTTCTCATTTAGCTGGGAAATTGTCAGAAATCAATTTTGTTGACCAATGGACATATCATTCAAGATTATACCGCGCTGCTAAGGTTGTCTCTGAGATTGATGCTTTAGAACTTGTTCAACTCAATTCTTTTGGCTGTGGGTTAGACGCAATAACTTCTGAACAAATAGAAGAAATTCTTTCTAAACGAGGTAAAATTTATACGATTTTAAAAATAGATGAAGGCTCTAATCTTGGAGCAGTAAAAATACGAATACGCTCTTTGTTTGCATCTATGAAAGAGCGCAAAAGCTTAAAATTTAAGAGAGATATTCCTAAGGTAGAAAATATAAATGCTTTAAAAACAGTAAAAAGCGCAAAAGATTTTCACACAGTTTTATGTCCACAGATGTCTCCTATACATTTTAGTTTAGCAGAATCAGTTTTTAATAAATATGGGGTAAAATTAAAAGTTCTATCTGATGTTTCTGCTAGTGATATTGAAGAAGGACTTAAATACGTAAACAATGATGTTTGTTATCCGGCTATAATAATTATAGGGCAATTTATCAATGCTTTAAACTCAGGAGAATATAATTTAGATAAAACTGCATTAGTTATTTCTCAAACAGGTGGTGGTTGTAGAGCTACAAATTATTCGAGACTTTTAAGAAAAGCAATTGATAAAGCTGGCTTTAAAAAAGTGGAAATATTCCCTTTGAGCACTTCAAAATCTTCACAAAATAAATCAATTGGGTTTTCTTTCTCTATGATTAGAGATTTTATTTTAGCTATTCTATATAGCGATTTAATTATGAAACTTTCAAATCGCATGCGACCTTATGAATTTTACTTAGGCCAAACAGATGCTTTAGCAAATTCATGGTTAAGACGTCTTTCTTGTATTATAAGCAACAATACTTGGTTTAATTTTAGAAAGACTGTAAAAGAAATAGTCAAAGATTTTGACAATATAGCGGTCAAGAAAATTAGAAAACCGCGTGTAGGCATTGTCGGAGAAATTTTAGTTAAATTTCATCCGATAGCAAATAATAAACTAGTGTCTTCATTAGAAAAAGAAGGTGCAGAGGTAATAGTCCCTAATATGATGGATACAATGGTTTATTTTTTACTAGATGATACCTATAAACACAAATATCTTGAAGGGAGCTTAAAAAACAAAATAATATCTCTCATAACAAGTGGATATATTGAGATGCTCAGATCTGTTATAAGAAAAGCACTGAAGAAAAGCAAGAATTTTAGTTTTTCACAAACTACAAAGAACCTGGCAAAAAAGGTTTCTGATATTGTTTCTGTTTGCAATCAAACAGGTGAGGGGTGGCTTTTAACTGCTGAAATGCTTGAACTTATAGAAAATGGTGCAAAAAATATTTTATGTGTACAGCCATTTGGTTGTTTACCAAATCATATAACTGGCAGAGGTGTTATGAAAGAATTGAAATATCGCTATAATGATGTAAATATAGCCGCTATTGATTATGATTCTGGAGCCAGCGAGGTCAACCAAATCAATAGAATTAAGCTTATGATGAGTATTGCTCGCCAAAATATCAATTAACCCATACCATTTTAAGAATGTGGAGAAGCATATTAAAGGAGATGGTAATCCTGTTGATAATGTTCAATATGGAGGATAAGTTTCAGTGTTTGATAGATGTTTAGTGAGAGATTGTTTTCCCGAACTCCAATTCATCTTTGTTTTTTTAGTTCTCTTATTATTATTCTTATCCCACGCAAAACGTGATGATATTCTACATTCACTTGACATAGTAAAACTTTTGTGGTAGAGTACTAATATTCGTCTTAAATACTGCTTGCCTACCAACATTTTTTATTATTATACTGCTTAAATAATATATATATATTCTATTCTTTGAAAATCCAAAGAACAAACTACACCCTTCCCCATCCCTCTTTGAAAAATAGAGAATAAAAAAATCGTGTAGTTTACTTCAAAAAAAGACAGGTTGATTATTGGGTTTAAAAATGTTGTTATTTACACTATTGAGGTCTTACGGTAAATGTCATACTT
>JAITJN010000015.1 GCA_031278895.1 Candidatus Endomicrobiellum guadaloupense | reverse complement strand
AATGCATTTATAACGAATGTGATAGAGAATTACAGTAAAAGAGAATCTCTTGAAATAAATAGTGTAAGAGTAAAGATAGGCAAGGAGATAAAAGGGAAAGATAGGGAAGGATTCGAAGAGAGTTTAAGGACATTGTTTGCCAATATTCCTAGTAACTTGCATATAAGCCAAGAAGCTTACTATCACTCGATGTTGATGATGTTAATGATGGTAGTAGGGTATGAAGTAGAAGGAGAAGTAAATACAGATAAAGGAAGGATAGATGTAGTGTTGAAGAAAGGGAGAGAAGTGATAGTAGTGGAAATAAAACATGGGAAAGGAAGGAAGATAGAGAAGTTGCTAAAAGAAGCAATGGCACAGATAAAGGGAAAGAAGTATTATGAGAAGTATGGAGAAAGAGAAGTAAGTTTGTTGGCAATAGCGTTTGGAGAAAATAAAGAAATAGGGTGTAAGCTTGAGTAATGAGAGACGGATTGAAAGAAGTTGTTACAATATAATCAATGCATATAAAACACTATTCTCGTGATGAAACTCTTTACATACTCTATAGAGCTTTTTAAGATTTTACTTTTCTTAAGCTTAAAAGCATAATGTCTATCAGAGATGAATTCTAAAACATATGAATAATCCGATACAAATTTTGAAATATCTATATTTGAAAAAACAGAATCTTGATAGAAATACAAATAGATATAACTATCGTCTTCAGAGATAGTTTCGATATTAAACTTTTGGGCAGCAAGCCTTAATTTTGCTGCTTCAAATAGAAGTTTAGTTTCATGTGGAATTTTGCCAAAACGATCAGTTAATTCATTTTTAACGATTTCCAATGCATTTTCATCAACGGCATCTGAAAGCCTTCTGTAAAATAAAATTCTTATATTCTCATCTTTTATATAAGTATCTGGGATTAATGCATTTATACGTAAATCTATTGACGTTGTTTTTTTATTTTCTTTTGTATCAAATATATCACCTTTTACTTTTTTTCCTTCTTCTTCTAAAAATTTTGAGAACATATCATATCCTATATCTTTTACAAAACCATGCTGGCTTGGAGAAAGTATACCACCAGCTCCTCTTATCTCCAAATCTTTTAGAGCAAGTCTAAATCCGGCGCCAAGCTCGCTAAACTCTTTCATTGCTTCAAGCCTTTTAATAGCCTCATCACTTAAATTTTTATCTTTATAAAACAAATAGCAATAAGCTTTATTTCTTCCTCTTCCTATTCTTCCTCTAAGCTGATAAAGTTGTGATAAGCCAAAATTTTCAGGTTCTTCTATTATCATAGTGTTTACCGAAGGAATATCAAGACCAGATTCTATTATTGTTGTAGCAAGTAAGATATCAAGCTCTAAGTTCGTAAATTTCCACATTATGTCTTCAACATCTTTTGACTTCATTTTACCATGTATAACTCCAAGTTTAATGCCAGGAATAAGTTTTTTGAGACTGTCTGCTTTTGTCAGAATTGTCTCAACTTTGTTGTAAACATAGAAAACTTGTCCATTCCTTGAAAGCTCAGCGTCAATTATTTTTTTTATCATATCTTCATCGTATAAAGAAAGACTTGTCTCTATAGGAAGTTTTCCAAAAGGAGGTGTTTCTATTAGAGATAAATCTCTAAATCCAGACAAAGCTGAAGAAAGCGTTCTTGGTATAGGCGTAGCTGAAAGCATTAAAATATCTACATTTTTCTTTATAGATTTTATTTTCTCTTTCTGTTTAACACCGAATCTATGCTCTTCATCAACAATTAATAATCCTAAATTTTTGAAATTAATATCTTTTTGTAAAAGTCTGTGCGTGCCTATTATAATTATCAACGTGACCATCTTTAAGATTTTTTAGAACTTCTCTTTGTTTTAATTTAGATTGAAATCTGCTTATTACATCTACTCTTATAGGAAATATAGAAAGTCTATTATGAAAAGTACTATAGTGTTGCTGAGCTAAAACTGTTGTTGGAGCTAAAATGGCCACTTGCATTCCTTCTTGAACCACTTTGAAAGCTGCTCTCATAGCAACTTCAGTTTTTCCAAAACCAACATCTCCACAGATAAGTCTTTCCATAGGATAAGGTTTATGAAAATCAGCATTAATATCTGAGATTGCTTTTATTTGGTCCGGCGTTTCATCATAAGGGAAAGAATCCTTAAGTTCTTTTTCCCAAGGTGTCTCTTGACCAAAAGGTTTTCTTTTAATTACGCTTCTTTGAGCATACAGCTTCAAAAGTTCTTCAGCAAATTCTTTTGCAGCTTCACGAGCTTTTGATTTTACTTTTTCCCAAGCAAGAGTATCCATTGAATATAACTTAGGTTTTACACCTTCGATACCAACATATTTCTTTACTGTTTTTATTTCTTCTGGAGGAACGTAAAGTCTATCGCTATTTTTGTATTCTATACATAAATATTCAGAAGCACTACTCTCTCGCAAGATTGTTTTTAATCCCATATATTGCCCTATCCCATACTTTTCATGAACTACATAATCACCCGCAGAAATCTCCCAAATACCTTCTAACCTTCTACCGCCTTTTATTTTAGGAAAACTTATAGGGTTTTTCTTATAAAGCATTTCTCGACTTGAAATACAAACAAGCTTTTCTTTTTCTAAATAGAATCCTTGCGACAAATTACCAAATAGAAATTCTGGATTCTTATAGTTCCAATGATTTTCATAAAAAATATCGTAAATTCGCTGCCGTTCACCATCATTAGCATAATAAACTTTTATATCTACATCATTTTCGGCAAAACTTTTGAGAGATTTTAGAAAGAAGTTTATATCACCTTGGAATCCAGTAAAACTTTTATACCCTTGATAGTAAGATTTGTGATTCAAAGGATCATTTATTAAAACTTCATAATGATCCATTAGCTTCTCAATTTTGCCATCAAAATCAAAATATACTAATGTTATAGATTCTCTTTTATGTTTAAAATAATCTTTGATTGTTGATTTTGGGTTTGAAATAGTTAATGATAATACTTTAATTTTATCAATAAAAGAATTTGATAATTGATTTTCTGGATCAAAAGTCCTTATACTACTAACAGTATCATACTCAAAAAGAATTCTAATTGGTGTAGAATTTGCAGCAGCCCAAATATCTACGATATCACCTCTTACAGCAAACTGCATTCTGTCTTCAACAAAATTAACTCTTGTATATCCAAAAGAAGATAAAGAGACGATTAAATTATTTAAATCGTATTTATTATTTTTTGTAATTGTAATACCAATATTATCTTTTGGACTTAAAACAGAAGAGTTTATTGAAATATCAGAAGCGCAAACAATAAAATTCTTTAGAACCTTTATTTTATCCGTAGTAAAAGCCCTCTGCTCAGCATCATCTGAAGGCAATAATAATATATCAATCTTTTTATCTAGATAGAAAAAAGCTTTTAAATCTTCATAAAAAACATTCAAATCTTCATCTTTGACAAAAGCAAATATATGCAAATCTGATCTTTTGTGCTTAGCGATTTCTTTCTCTTCAGATATGCGTTTAAACAAATAATGAGCTTTTCCACTACCACCAACGCCAGATAAGTACGTTTTACTCAAAAAACACCTCTAGAAGTACTCTTGCGCTAAATAAGAACTGCGGACATATCTCCCTGAAACTACTTGCTTTATACCAACTGAAAAAGCAAAATCTCTTATTTTTTGAAACTCTTCATCATTATATTCTTTAACAACAGGATAATGTCTCTTTGTAGGAGCAAGATATTGTCCAATAGTTAAAATATCAATATTTATTTCTTTTATATTTTTGATCGTTTCAAAAACCTGCTCTTCGGTTTCTCCTAAACCCAACATTATACCTGTCTTAACTTTAAAACCTGCATCTTTTCCATACTTCAAAACATTCAAAGAACGTTCATAATCTGCTCCATTTCTTACTTTATCGTATAAAGATGGAACTATAACTAATACTACTTATTAACTCGGTTATTCTATTTACCATTATGTCGTCTGGTTCTTTCTTTTCTACTAATTTCCCTTTCTTTTGACTATTCCTATACTGGACTATTAATTTGTCCATTATCTCCTTTAGCCTTCTTGTTGACAATTCCAACATTTTCCTTTCTTTCTCTGATACTTTATCTACCAACATATACTTTACTACTTCTAACGCTGACAATGGCGAACATATATCATGCGCTACTTCTTTGGCTATAGTATACAACTCTTCTCTCCTCTTTAACTCACTTTTCAACTCTTCTTTCTTCTTCCTATCCGTTATATCTATTGCCAATCCTATTATCCCTTCTACTTTACCATTTA
>JAITJN010000038.1 GCA_031278895.1 Candidatus Endomicrobiellum guadaloupense | reverse complement strand
GGCACTCTCTTCACAAATTCCTCCGGTATTAACTCCGGATTCTTTAAAAAATACATCCACACTGAAAACATGTCATTTAATGTTGCTTTCTTTACATCTATCTTTGGCAATTCTATAATAAAAATACGTGTCTTTTCAATCGCTATTGCTATTCCATCATATGGATTTGCTTTAAACATGTATACTGCCTCATGCGTGTGATGCTGTCTTGCCGTTTCATGGTAGTCTGTAAACCAAATCGATATTATATCAGGGTGCGTATCATAGGACTCTCCTTCATCTAGCTCTTCCTTCATCATTCTTGACTGATAATATACCGCTCTATTTACTAAATTCCCATCTCTATAACACTGAATCTCTATGTCTACTAATGTTCCTTTATCCGTTACTCCTTCTATATCTAATGTCGCTGATTTCCCTCTCTCCCTTCTTTTCTTGTGTTCTGGATTTACCAACCTAATACTACTTATCAGTGGCTTTCCTTTCAAAATCGCGTTCAGCAAACACACCAATACCCTCTTATGCTTCTCTACTCCAAATAAGTTCTTAAATACATAATCTGAACTCGGATTTAGTAACCCTGTCATTTCCTTTTCCCCTCTCAATATTCCCTTTTAGACAATACACAGCTCTTTGACAAAACTATAGTTCCCTCGCTCTTCTTTCTACAAAAAACCTGTCAATCATAAGTTAGTAACATTATTCCTTCTTTATCACTGTTAGAAAATCTTCTAAAATGTACTCTTTTTTTAGTCTTAAATCAAATTAATGTAGAATATCACACACGACAAACGCATGAAATAAACTGTCTTCCTAAGTGGCGTGATCTTTGATTTTTTTACTTTCTTTTTTTTCATAGAACTAATATCTTTTCTATAAATTCCCCAATATTGCTGCTTACTAAATGTCTTTTCTTCTTTTAACTCTTCATTCTTTCCTACATCTAACACCTTCAATACGTTACTTAATGTTGCTTAAAAATAGAATAATAAAGGATATAAAGGCGTTGGAAGATTGATTCCATATAGGGCTAAAAGTCCGTAAAATGTTATAAACGCGTACACTTTATTGACGGGGTTATAATATTTTGCTACAATATGCTTCTACTAACTAGTGTCTCCGTAGCTCAATTGGATAGAGCAACTGCCTTCTAAGCAGTAGGTTGCGTGTTCAAGTCACGCCGGAGACGTTTATTCTTGGTGGTTGTAGCTCAATTGGTTAGAGCGTCGGTTTGTGGAGCCGAAGGTTGCGGGTTCAAGTCCCGTCAGCCACCTTTCTCTTAATTATCAACACCCATTTTTGTAAAAAAGCTTAATACATAAGTCTTTTCAGATGGGAGATAGATTTTTCTTCAAAAATTATAAAAGTAGTGATTATCTCAAACTGTTGTTCAACAGTCCTCGCCGTCTTGACTATTGTCGTAATTGCGAGAAAAAGTATAAATTCATTATGAAATAAATGTTCTCTTTTGCTATAATTTCGAACATAGCCAACAGTTAATCGCATACTAAAGACAGAATAACTTTGAAAGCAGAAGGCATGTAACACAAATGGGAAATAAAATATTAAGTACAAACTTTGTGTAAGTAAGATTGATAGCGATAAAATATAAATAAAAAATCAGAGTAGATTCCTAAATCTAATCTTGATTTTTATCATAGGAGAAAAAAATGAAAAATAAAGTCCTTTTAATACTTACCCCCCCCCCCCTCTACATCTGAAGAATTAAAATTTTCACTTAACAAATTTGTAGAGCTAACAGCACAAGAATTTGTATTTTTAACAGGAGTGTCAAGGTCTTCAGGTTTATCGATATTGTCCGGGTTGAATAATTTAATAGATATAACTGTGGATGAAGAAAGTGCAGTAATATGTGCATATACACGAAAGGAAAAGAAGTGTTATATAAGAAAGCACGGAGATAGAGAAGTAAGCTTATTGGCAATAGCGTTTGGAGAATAGAGAAATGGTATAGCATTTTAAATTTTGAATTTGTAACCTGCAGTTAAAGCAACAAATTGCGATGTATAGCCTAAATTCATATCGAAGTCTCCAATATTGCTAGTAGAATATTTACGTTCTGAACCAAAATTGTACACGCAATAAGCCAAGTCAATAATTATGCCTACAGGAAACTCATATCCTGCAGACAACCCATAATATCCTCCTACATACTTCTTCTTTGATATTTGAGCAATATTAAGAGTATCCCTATTTGCTATATTTATAATAATATCCGATAAAATTTGATCATTCGAGAGATTTAATGAATAGCCAATATTTCCTTTTATAAATATTCTATGTAATAATTCATGTTGTGAGGGAAAAGGATTTACTTGTAGTGTAAAGTAAATAGGAAGACATGAAAGGCGAAATCATTTGGAAAGTCCTTGAATTCTTTGGTTTTTAAGCTGGGTAAGTAACCGAGTCCTAATCCAAATTTAAATAAATTTTCATCTTGAAAAAAATGAGAACAAGGAATAAGATATTCTAATGCAAAAGAAAAGCCATGGTCAAGATCACTAGATATAGTATCACTATACTTTGTCCTATTTCTCGCTTCAATGGTTACATCACCTTTCCCATTAAGTATCAACCCTCCTTTTAAGTTCAACTCACCAAAATGGTCAGAGGCTAAAGCGTGCCATTCCACTATATAGATCAACAAACTTGCCGCAAACAATGTTATTACAATTTTCTTCACGTGCTGCCTCCTTTTTATCTACCATCTATAAAAATCTATTTAGTTTAAGCGCCTTTAAAAAATTAAATAATCATTGCTTATTATTTTTGAATTTCTTATCGCACCAATATACCACTCAGTCAAAATTACATTTACCTTTGTAAAGAATAAATCATTCTTTGATAGAGGAAGTTTTTGTTTTTCTGCAGACTCAACTTCATAACTCCAAGTCTTTATGGAAGAAGCCATTAACATTTTTACTTTGCTTGCTTTTATCTGCTTTCTCCTAAGATCTTCATACTCTTTAGGTTTCATCTGTATAGCATTTAAAAATGCTGCATACTTTTGCATACTAAAAGCATTACCGTCTCTAAATTCTAAAGAGTTTTGTAAATCATTTTTCAATTCTTCATCAGTTACTATAATTCCATATTTCTTTGCTTCCTGGCAAAGAAGTTCTGTTTGTACTAATGTCTGTATAACTCTTGATTTAATTTCATTTAATTCTTTTTCATCTAAAGGTTTATTGGCAGCTTGTTCATAACCTTTTACTGAACTTGTATAAATTGAATAGAACAAATTCACTGGAATTTTAGTTCCATTTACTTTTACAACAAAGTCAGAAGGTTTATTAAATAAAAATGATACTGCTCCAAAAAAGATTCCGCCTAAAAAAGCAACTACAGTTACAATAAAAATCACCCTCATGTGTATTCTAAAAAAGTTCATCATTTCGTTTCCGCTCCATTGATTGCTTCTTTTATTGTCATTGAAGATTTCCCATAGAATTGCGCCCCTTCAGCTATTGCAAGAGAGGTTGTCTTTATATCTCCAAATATTTTTGCAGATTGCAAAACCTCTATTGCTTCTACAGCGTTAATATTTCCCTTTATAGTACCGCCTGCCAATATCACATTGCTTTCTATGTCTCCAGTTATTTCGGCTGTTTCGCCTATTATCACACCGCCGGCATAAATATTTCCAGAAATTTTTCCATCTATACGAATAACTTTATCTGTTTTTATTGTCCCTTCAAAAAATGCATTTCTTCCAATAAGTGTCTCTACTTCGTCAAGAAAATTCTTCGCTTTTTTCTTAAGCATTGTCATTCCTCTCAGCTTTAACAAAAAAATAATCCGATAAATATGGTTTTGGATTTACAGCCCTGCCTTTGAAGTGAACTTCATAATGCAAGTGTGATCCAGTTGAAGATCCTGTGTTTCCCATTTTGCCAATTATTTGCCTTCTTGAAACATAAGTTCCAGACTTTACAAGTCTTTTTGAAAGATGTCCATAAACTGTTCTGTAGTTATGCCCATGATCTATTACAATTGTATTGCCATAGCCTGACTGCCAACCTGAATATACCACCTTACCATTTGCTGTACAAACTATTGGCGTGTGCAATTTATTTGCTATATCAATACCAGAATGAAAATCCTTAACCAAATATATCGGGTGCATTCTAAACCCATATCCACAAGTTATTCTTCCATCGCATGGACACCCATACGGCATAGCCACAAATAAAGATTTTTGTTTATCTATGTAGGCTATTATTTCGTCATAACTTTGTTCCATGAATCTATACTTCTCAGATAGAATATCAGTTTGCCATGACAAATCTGAATAGTTTATAGAAACAGATTTTCCTGAAAGGATTGATATTAAAACATTAGAATTGATTGGAGCAGGCCCACCTTCACCAAAATTTTGCCCCAAACCTTCCTCTATTATGGACTTTTTTGTATTTAAAGAGAGTAATTTGCGAATTTTTTCATCGTGCTGTTGGGTTTGTTCCAACAAGCCTTTTATTTTTTCAAGTTTATCTGCAAAAAGCAAAAGCCTAAATTTCATTATTTTATTGTCGGCTTTTGTTGCAACATAGTCAATATTTCTACCCCAAGTGTAGCCTGACCAAATGGTTATACCCGTCCACGATACCATAAAAACGCTTATGACCATTAGAGAAATGCTAATCTTAAAAGGACTTTTTTTGCCGTGGGGAATAAAAAGTATAGTAATACGTTTCTTAAACCCTACTCTAATTTTATTAAAGCACTTCATATAATAATTATATAAATTATATATTTTAACATCAAGTATATGCAAAGTATATGCACGCATTCATGATAAATTAGACTTCTGAAGTGTCAAAGCGACTGATTTAAAAACCTGCCTTGTAAAATCAAAAGGCGTTAGCCAATTTAAGTCCTCATGAACTTTTTGCGTATTATACCAAAATAAGTAATCTTCTACGTCTTGCTATACATTTTCAATATCTGTTAAATCCTACTGGTATGTGTCAAAAAAATTTTCTCCTTGTCAAACATTCAATATCAATTATCTCTTCTATATTTTATTTTTGAACTCTATGAGCATTAAAACCCTTAGCATCTAATTATTATATCTATTCTTTAAGTAACAAATATTCAATAGTCTCCTTAAATAGCTAAATGTTCCATAAATGTAAGGCTTTTTATTGCGCATATTCTTTTAACTAATTATATCCCTTTATCATTCTCTTTCTTAAGTGGGTTGATGTTGTGATATTCTACAATTACTTTATATAAGTTTTACAAAGTTGTATAATATTTCCACGATGACAATAGCTTTTCTATCAGAAAAACTTTCAGAAATAAAAGAGTCTGGATTACTTAGAACTTTACATAGAGTACAGTCTGCACCTTTTGCAAAAATAAAAGTAGACGGAAAAGAATTTATAAATTTCTCTTCAAACAACTACCTGGATTTGGCAGGAAATAGAGAAATTTACAAGTCTGCCATAAGTATTGTTGAACAATATGGGTTTACTTCTGCGTCTTCTAGGGTACTATCAGGGAATCTCTCTATACATGAAGAATTAGAATCTAAATTAGCTGAGTTTAAAAATAAAGAAGCATGCCTTGTTTTTCCAAGCGGATATCAAACAAATGTCGGGGTGATAAGTGCCTTAATGACTAATGAGGCAGAATCCTGTATAATTATGGATAAACTAAATCATGCTTCCTTATGGGATGGTGCAAAGCTTTCAGGAAGCAGAATATTTGCTTATGAACACTGTGATATGAATTCCCTTGAAAAGGTTTTAATAAGAACTTCTAAGTATAAAATAAAATTAGTAATAACAGAATCTATATTTTCAATGGATGGGGACTTTACACCTTTAAAAGATTTCACTTGGTTATGTCAAAAATATAATGCTATAAGTATACTTGATGAAGCCCATTCAACAGGAGTTTTCGGTAAAGAAGGTAGAGGACTTGCAGACTATTTTGGAGTTGAAAACAAAATAGACATAAGTATTGGAACTCTTTCAAAAAGTTTTGCTTTGCAGGGTGGCTTTGTATGTGGATCAAAAGAACTTGTTGATTTTCTAATAAACAAAAGTAGAGCTTTTATTTATACAACAGCTATTTCCCCTGTTATTTGTGCAGCAGCATTAAAAGCTTTTGAAATAGTAGAAAAGAGTGATGAAAAGAGGCATAATCTTATTAACCTTTCAAAAACATTAAAAATAAAACTAAATGCTTTAGGTTTTGACACTTTAAAAACACAATCTCAAATAATACCCATTGTTACCAACACTATTGGAAACACTGAAGAAATAGCAAAGAATTTACTCGAAGAAGGCATTTACGCGCCTGCCATAAAACCTCCTACTGTTCCTAAAGAGCAGGCGAGAATAAGAATATCGCTTATATCTGGGCACACTTTAAGTGATATTGAAAGACTTATAACAGTATTTAAATAATTTTGTAAATATAATACTAAAAAGTTAGTAATGCGAAATACACTCTCTTTGGAGACTACATATGAAAAAGCAGTACTATTTTGTATTTTTTGTAACACTAACTTCTATTTCTTTCTCCTGTCTAGATAGAAATAAAACTCTTAGGGGAAATAGTTATAAAACTCCAACCGAACCATTATCTATCAAAACAAAAAAAAACTCACAAAACATAACAATAACATTACCCTCTACAGCTTCAAATAACAAAATACCTGTAGGTTGTCCACTTATATTGACTGAATTTGCTACGCGTCTACAAGCTGAAGGACGGCCTCAAGCTGAACTTAGGGGATTTATTCACTTAGCACAAGAAAATGAATATTTAGATGATACTATCGGTGAAATTGTATTTATGGGTCAACATTATGTTTACCGAGTTGGAAGGAGAAATTATGATGGCCCTCAAACAACAAATGCTTGTGGTATTTGGGCCGTTAGAAGAAAGCTGAGACATATGCATCACTTAGGAACATATGGGATACAAAAAGATGCATGGTACAGAGATTCTGATGAGCAAATAAGACTTATTTTAGCTGGAATTCAAAATTTACCAGAAGAAGAATTACGCCTAATAACCGACAACAGTGGCGTTATTTATCACTGTGCTGTACTAAGACTACAAATATATTATGGTATTGTTCCAGAAAATGCAGAAGTACACGCTTATAATTTTACATGCAGGCCTTCAAATACTTCTATCAGAGAAGTGCTTTTTGCATATAATCCAAATTATTCTTTGTTCTTATCTAATCAAAACCTTTACTCTGCGTACTGTAATGATCTTGACACTCATGGATTTGCTTATACTGACGCAGGCGCAGAGTCGTTAGATTGTATTGCTCTTTATGCAAGATAGCTACAATATCTTTAGTACAGTTTGTATTGTTTTTGATATCTCTTTTTCAGTAATTGTTAGAGGTAAAAATAAGACTAATATATCGTTAAGATTCCTAATCATAATGCCGATTTTCCTCATCTGTGTACAAAGTTTTGCACCAGTTTTAAGCTTATAGTCATAAGATTTGCCTGTCTTTTTATTTTCAACTATTTCTATACCAACCATCAATCCACAATGTCTTATGTTTCCTACTTTATCATGTTTAGATAATTCCGTAAGTTCTTTTTCCAGATGTTTAACTTTAGGTTGAATCTTATTTAGAATTTTATCTTTTTTTAATATATCAAACGTTGCATTTGCAGCAGCACATGCAAGAGGATTTGCAGTATAAGAATGCCCATGAAAGAATGTTCTAAATTCTTCGTATTTACCTAAGAAAGCATTGTAAATATCATTTGTCGTTGCTGTAACAGCTAAAGGTAAATATCCTCCTGTTATCCCTTTTGACAAACACATAAAGTCGGGCTTAATATGTTCATGCTCTACTGCAAACATCTTTCCAGTTCTACCAAATCCTGTTGCAACTTCATCACAAATTAACAAAATACCATAACGTTTACAAATATTTGCATATTCTTTAAGATATCCTTTTGGCATTACAATCATTCCAGAAGCAGCTTGATTTAAAGGCTCAATTATTGCAGCTGCAATTGTTTTATGATTCTTAGAAATAATATCTTCTACTTCTTTTATACATTCCCCTTTGCAATCAACTTTAATATTATAGTCTTTAAAATTTTTAGCATTTAAAGGAAATGTAATTTCTTTTTTTCTATGCGGACATCTATAGCAATAAGGAGACATAGCAAAATAACTTTTAAACAAAAGGGACTTAAAGCTTGAATGAAAAGCGTCAATGCCTCCTACAGAAACAGCTCCAATTGTATCGCCATGATATGCATTTTTTAAAGAAAAAAAGAATTCTCTTTTTTCGCCTTTAAACTGCCAATACTGATATGCCATTTTAAGAGCAACTTCTACAGCTGTTGACCCATTATCAGAATAAAAAATCTTCTTTAGATTTTTTGGAAGTATTGATAAAAGCTTATCAGCAAGTTCTATAGCAGGAGCATGCGTAAGACCTAAAAATGTAGTGTGCGAAACTTTATCAATTTGTTTTTTTATAGCTTTATTTATCTTTGGATTTCTATGACCTAAAAGATTAACCCAAAGTGAAGAAATTGTATCTAAATATTTTTTACCGTCAATATCATATAAATAAGATCCTTTAGCTTTATCTATTATCAGTGGCTCGCAAGGATCATTGTTTATCCAATCCCCCATCTGTGTAAAAGGATGCCAAATATTATTTTTATCAGATTTTATAAGTTTAGCTTTTACTCTGTTATCCATTTACTCTTCCTTAAATCAATTTTCTCATTATAACCTAATTCTAAGACTGGAAGTTTTGTTAACTGCTTTATCAATTTTGCGTTAGATTTTGTAGATATATCATTTTCCTTTTTGCTGCTGTTTAAAATTATTCCTAATATATTCTGATTATCATTTTTTAATTTTTCAATAGTAAGTAAAGTATGGTTTATGGTACCTACCTTATGTCCTGCAACTACTATGACAGGGAGATTAAATTGTTTTATTAAATCACTTACAAAAAAATTTTTCTTTAAAGGAACTAATACCCCTCCAACACCTTCCACTACATTAAAATCATATTTGTCAATGAAGTATTTAAAAGTTTTTTCTATTTTTCTTAAATCAAACTTTTTATTTTCAAGTAGAGATGCGCCATATGGAGACATTGGATTTTTAAAAAATACAGGTGTTACAAGTTCGCCAGACTCTTCAATACCTGATGCCTTAATAAGAGCTTTTGCATCATTTCTATCGCCTGTTGATACAGGTTTAAAACACCCAGAGTTTATTCCTAAACTTTTCAAAGACTTTAATATCTTACAAGACACATATGTTTTGCCAACTTCTGTGTCCGTCGCAGTTATAAATATTCCTTTACGCATTTTAAAGCTCCAGTACTATCTTACACTAGTTAACAAATACTTATAGGAGCATCCTTCAATAAACTTCTACTAAATATCTTTAAAAACCCATTCTTTTCATTAAACTCTTTTATCTTTGACAAATGTAGTCTTGTAATAATAATATGTCTATCTTTCATATTGCTCTTTTCTACAACTCCTATCCCATTAACTTCTTGTCCTTTCAACTCATACTTCGTAAGTAATAGAACTTTTCTCTTATCTTTTAGCGAATTTATATACTCTATTGTTTCTAATCCCTTAGTAAAGTATGTAACTGTTATTTCTTCCTCATACTTCTTAAAGACCTCTTTCCATATCTCATGCATTGACTCTTCATCATCTAGTATTACTACTGTATCTCCCTTTTTCAGTTCTATCTTATCTGCAAACCATATTGGTTTCTCTGATTTCGGGAATGTTAGTATAAACTCTGTTCCTTCTCCTTCTTTTGACTCTATCTCTACCTTCCCTTTC
>JAITJN010000019.1 GCA_031278895.1 Candidatus Endomicrobiellum guadaloupense | reverse complement strand
GAAAGGGAAGGTAGAGATAGAGTCAAAAGAAGGAGAAGGAACAGAGTTTATACTAACATTCCCGAAATCAGAGAAACCAATATGGTTTGCAGATAAGATAGAACTGAAAAAGGGAGATATAGTAGTAATATTAGATGATGATGAGAGTGTACATGAACTATGGAAAGAGAAGTTTAGAAGATATGAGAAAGAGATACCATTAAAATATTTTACAGATGGTAAAGAGACAGTAGAGTATTTGAAGACGTTAGGGAAAAAAGAAAAAGTGTTTTTGTTAACAGACTATAAATTAAAAAATCAGAATATAAACGGGATAGATGTAATAGAAAAAAGTGGAATGGAAGAAAGGAGTATATTGTTTACGGGAGAGTATTTATCAGCAATAGATTCTTTTAATGAAAAGGCTAAGTTCTTAATAATGTTTCACAAGACTAATATCGTTGATATTCCTTTGGAAATCAAATCCTGCTCCTAAGGTTGCTTCAAAATATACACACCTACTAGCCGCATCTCCAACGCCTATGGGTAAAAGCTTGATGGATTGATAACAAGCAGAGACAAAACAAATGTTTTTTGCCATTGTTGTCTGCGCGAAGGGCAAAGTCGTGACCGTGGTAGCCTCATGACATGAGATTACTAGGCAAGAACGTAATGCATAGAGATTGCCATTTACATGTACAAAGCCGTAGGCTATGTATATTTAATTATGAATAAATTAACTATTGGGAATATAAAACTTAAAAATAATATACTTCTTGCTCCTATGGCAGGAATAACAGATTTACCATTGCGACGACTTGCAAAACAAGGAGGAGCGGGATTAGTATATAGTGAAATGGTATCAGCAAAAGCTCTTATAGACTGCGATGAAAAGACAAAAAAACTTTTGACAATATTAGACGAAGAACGTCCTGTTGCCGCTCAAATTTTTGGAGGAGATTCTCATAGTATGTCTGAAGCAGCAAAAATTGTGCAAGACTTAGGGACAGACATCTTGGATATAAATCTTGGCTGTCCTGTTAGAAAAATTGCAAAAGGAGGAGCGGGAGCAAAACTTCTTGCAAATGAGAAGCTAGTTTCAAGAATTTTAGAATCCGTAGTAAAAAGCGTTAAAATTCCAGTAACAATTAAAATACGTATAGGATTTATACCCGGGCAAAATATAGCGCCTGAAATCATAAAAATAGCTCAAGATTCTGGAATTAAGATGGTTGCTGTACATGCAAGACCGACGTCTCAAGGGCATTCAGGCCCCCCAGACTTAAATGCATTTGCCAGGTCTTGCGATGGCGCAAAAATTCCAATTATTGGCAACGGTGGCATAATTGACGAGGAAACTGCTTTAGAATTCTTAAAAATTCCAAATTGTGCAGGAATAATGATAGGACGTGGCGCCATCGGAAATTATTCAATATTTAGAAGGATTGAAGAATTCTTTAAAACAGGCAAAAAATTTTCTTTACCAACCCAAAAAGAAAAAATTAAATGGCTAAAACAGCACGTGATATACTCTACTGAGTTTTATGGCGGGAAAAAGGGACTTGTATTGATGCGTAAAGTAGCACATTATTACGTTAAAGATATGCCAAATGCCGCAAAAATTCGCAGTGAGATTAACAGTATGATAACTTTAGAGGATTTCAATAATTTATTAAATATACAGTAGATATTATTAAAAATGAAAATTTATCATCATTTCTTGGTTTACGTTTTGGCACAGATTAAGATAAGGTATCCTGCTTTACCAATACTTTATAAAAATTTAAGCAAGGTTACCGCAAAGAAGTAGCAACTTATAGAGTTGCATTAAACTTTATATCACATACCCATTTAAAACTTTTGTAGAATTTATGTAGAGCTTTGAGCGAGTTTTATAAAAATATGATAAACAATTGGAGGAGAAATGCTTTTAAAATTCAATAAGTTTTTAGTTCTTTTTATATCTCTCTTTCTTCTTGTCTTTTTTTATAATATTTCCTACGCAGGAAGAACTGTCAACATAGATTTTAAAATACCTGCCGATGCTAGTGTCGCAGCAAATGGAGATGATAGTAATGATTATTCAGCACCTTTTGAAAAAGACTCAAATGATAATATTTTAAATTTGAATGCTACACCAGGAGCTAGATGTTATATTTGTGGAGGAGCAGGACAAGGAGAGGTTTTTGATGTTGATGATCCAGAGTCTTTATTAGGGGATGTAAGAAATAACACACTAAATGTAAATTGTAATATTGATAATGAATGTTATCTTTATGGTGGTATGACTTCAAATGGTACAGTTTCACGTAATACTGTAAATGTCTATGATGATGGGGGGCTCTTTCACTAATACTAAAATCCTTGTTTGTGGAGGTGTTGTCTTTGTTTCAGGTTGTGCTGAAAATAATACAGCAAACTTTATAAGGACTTTAGTTGTGAAGCTGTTTTGGGAGGTTTTGTTAGAAATGGCACTTCAAGTTTTAATACAGTAAACGTTTTTTCTAGTTCTAAATTGAATATTTCTGGAGGTATTTCTGGAGGGAGAGTGACTAATGATGGAATTAGTATGAATAATAGTGTCAATGTTTATGGGAACATCACCACGCAAGGAAATGTAGATATAAGTGGTGGATATGTTCATGGAGATGGCAGTGCTGATAGTAACAGAGTAAACATTTCTGGAAATATTGAGGCTAAGGGTAATTTAATAATCTATGGTGGAAATGTTAATGGAGGTGGCAGTTCTAATGATAACAGAGTAAACATTTCTGGAAATATTGAAGCTAAGGGTGATTTAGCAATCTGTGGTGGAAATGTTAATGGAGGTGGCAGTTCTAATGATAACAGAGTAAACATTTCTGGAAATATTGAGGCTAAGGGTAATTTAACAATCTATGGTGGACATGTTAATGGAGGTGGCAGTTCTAATGATAACAGAGTAAACATTTCTGGAAATATTGAGTCTGAGGGAAATATATTTATTGTCGGAGCAGAAGCTGAACATACTGCTGGCAATATCGTAAGCATTTCAGGAAAGATTGCTCATACTGAAATTAGCACTAAAACAGTAACTATTATTGCTGGTAGTGAAGCTTCTAAGAGTGGAGTAAATAATAAAGTAATAATATACGAAACAGCAGAAATACCAAATACTTGTATTTTATATGGGAACCTAGAAGATATACAAGGCGATGGAAACTCTTTAGAAATATTCTTTAATAAAATGTTGGAAGTAAGGACAGTTGGCAGATTTCAAAATTATAAGTTCACATTACTAGAAGGAATAAAGGCAGGAGATACTATATTGTCATTTTATGATTCTGATGCTTGGGACACATCTTTTAATGTTGAAGACGTAGATATAAAAATATTATTATCCCCCAAAACAGGATTAAATGTAGGAGATAAAGTATTGATGCATTGTGATAGGGGCTTTGAGGGTTCTGTGTCAAGTGT
>JAITJN010000008.1 GCA_031278895.1 Candidatus Endomicrobiellum guadaloupense | reverse complement strand
AGCGTATGATTTAGAAACGAAAAGAGAATCATATTATCATTCGTTATTTTTACTAGCAGGAAAGCTGAGTGGGTATGAAGTAGAGAGTGAAGTGCATACGGACAAAGGAAGGATAGATGCAGTGCTAAAGAAAGGGAGAGAAGTAATAGTGGTAGAAATAAAATATGGGAAAGAGGAAAAGATAGAGAAATTACTAAAAGAAGGACTAGACCAGATAAAGGGAAAGAAGTATTATGAGAAGTACGGAGAAAGGGAAGTAAGTTTATTGGCAATAGCATTTGGAGAGAATAGAGGGATAGGATGTAAGTTTGAGTAATGAGAGAGAATATTGCTATTGTTGCTGTTATGCGTAAACTTTTAATTATTATTAACAATAAATGTAAGGGTTTTTATTCCAACTATTCTTTTAACTAATTATATCCCTTTATTTATCTTTCTCTTTTTTAAGTGGGTTGATGTCATGAACGCGTACAGTTTATTGACAAGTCTACGTATATGTGATAGTATCGCGTATAATCAATCACAATTGGTAGTTTTTAGCCGATGTTATCTTTAAAAATAAAGAGCAATCCTGATGAAATGTCCTTTTTGTGGGAACATTCATGATCAAGTTCTTGATTCGCGCCCTGTAGAGCATATGTCTGCAGTTAGAAGACGGAGAGAATGTTCAAATTGTAAAAAAAGATACACCACTTTTGAAAGGCCTGAAGAAGTTACTATTATGATAGTAAAATCCGATGGGCGAAGAGAACCTTTTGACAGAAAGAAAATCTGGACTGGAATAGATAGAGCTTGTAAAAAAAGGTCTATTTCAGTTGAAACAATAGATAAAGTAGTAAATGAAATTGAAAATGATATTATGGGAGAATATGTTATGGAGATCTCTTCTAATACCATTGGCGATAAAATTCTAGAAAAACTTTGGGATATTGACTTAGTTGCATATGTAAGGTTTGCATCTGTATATAGAAAGTTTGGAGATATAGATACATTTATGCAAGAACTAAAAAAATTAAAAAAAGAGCATATGAAACGAAGCAACAAAAAATAAGTATTGTGATATATTATATATATAGATTGCCGTCTAGTAGTTTCTTATGGAAAAGGGCCTGGTATATTGTCCTTATACGGCGATTTAATTTAAATAGCACATGATTAAAAAAGGATAATAAAAATGGTCAAGAGTGATAAGTGGATAAAAAAAATGGCAGTTGAATATAAAATGATAGAGCCGTTTGAACCTGGTCAAGTTAGAAATGGGAATATTTCTTTTGGGACATCTTCTTATGGTTATGACATACGTCTTTCAAATGAATTTAAAATAATGAAGCAAAATGCTGGAGTTCTAGACCCTAAACAGTCTCAAGATAATTTATTTGAGTCTATAGCTGTTGATAATTATATCGATATTGCGCCAAATTCAGTTATTTTAGGTAAAACAATAGAATATTTTAGGATATCAAGAGATATAGTAACTATCGCATTTGGAAAATCTACATACGCTAGGTGTGGTATTTTTGTAAATATAACTCCTTTTGAACCTGAATGGGAAGGGTACGTTACACTTTCAATAGCAAATACTACGTCTGTTCCAGTAAGAGTATATGCAAAGGAAGGGATAGCTCAAGTGTTATTTTTAGGTGTAAGTGAAATATGCGAAGTTTCTTATGCTGACAGACAAGGGAAATACCAAGCTCAAAAAACCATAACTTCAGCAAAAATTTGATACAATATTCCAAAGCGCTTGCCTTACTTATTATATAAGTATTGGGGGCGTTTGTGATTAATTTTTAGAGGCGTATTTTCGGGAAATTGTAAAATTTAAGTGGTTGGGTTCAATTAATTTATTTTATACCTGCTATAGGCTGGGTAATTTTGATCGTTTTGTTATCTTTGCCTTCGGTTTGAGCCTAATAAATTTAATAAGAAAGAAGGTGCAATAGCTAAAAAGGAAGAAAAAATACAAGAGAAAAAGTACTATCCGCAGTAGTAGAATGATAAAGATAACAGCTAGAACTAGTAGCCCTAAAAGGATAGAAAAAGAAAAATGATTTTGATTTTAGATTTTGGTTCGCAGTATACTCAATTAATTGCAAGACGTATAAGAGAAGAAAAGGTTTATTGCGAGATATACCCAGGGAATAAATCTCTTGACTGTTTCTCAGGAATTAAAGATTTAAAAGGTATTATATTGTCTGGTGGTTATGATAGTGTTTATTCAAAAAACGCTCCATGCCCTGATCCAAAAATTTGGGGATTAAATATTCCCATTTTGGGCATATGTTACGGAATGCAGCTTATAGCTGAGCACCTTGGTGGAAAAGTTGTTCCGTCAAAACATAGAGAATTCGGGACCGCAAACGTAAACATGAAATGTGGATGTTCTTTGTTTAAAGGTCTTAAATCTAAAGAGATGCTTTGGATGAGTCACAGCGATAAACTCTCAAAAATGCCAAAAGGTTTTAAGATAACTGCAAAGTCTGAAAACTCTCCTTATGCAGCTATAGAAAATACTTCGGAAAATATATATGGCGTTCAGTTTCACCCAGAAGTAAAACATTCTCTAAACGGCAAGAAAATAATTCAAAATTTTATATTTAATATTTGCGGTTCTCAACGTGATTGGACAATGAAGTCTTATATAGTAGATGAAGTAAAAAGAATTCAGGAACAAGTTGGCAAAAGTAAAGTTTTGTGTGCACTATCTGGTGGTGTAGATTCTTCAGTTGCGGCTGTAATGCTCCATAAAGCTATAGGTAAACAACTTACTTGTGTTTATGTTGACCATGGGCTTCAAAAACTTGGCGAAACGGAAAGAGTTAGAAAAGTGCTGGGTAAGATGTTTGGAAAAAATCTTATAATTGTTGATGCTAAGAAAAACTTCTTATCAAAACTCAAAGGCGTTATCGATCCTGAACAAAAAAGAAAAATTATAGGTCATACTTTCATAGAAGTTTTTGACAAAGAGGCAAAGAAATTAAAAGATATAGATTATCTTTTACAGGGAACTATTTATCCTGACATTATAGAAAGTGTTTCTATAAAGAGATCAAAAGCTCCTATAAAGAGTCATCATAATGTTGGTGGCCTTCCAGAAAAAATGAAGATGAAATTGGTGGAGCCTTTGAAATTTTTGTTTAAAGATGAAGTAAGAGTTTTAGGAAGAGAACTTGGAATTCCTGAAGAAATCGTAGATAGGCACCCTTTCCCAGGACCAGGTCTTGCAGTAAGAACTTTAGGAGAAGTAACAGAAGAAAAACTAAGTATTTTAAAAGCAGCTGACGATATAGTAAATCAAGAAATAATTAAGGCTAGGCTTTACGAAAAGATTTGGCAATCTTTTGCTGTTATTCTCCCAGTAAAAACTGTTGGTGTTATGGGGGACGCGAGAACGTATGAGCATGTTATTGCTATAAGAGCTGTAAATTCTGACGATGCTATGACAGCTGATTGGGTAAAACTTCCATATGATCTTCTTGGAAGAATATCTTCACGCATAATAAATGAAGTTAAAGGAGCAAACAGAGTTGTTTACGATATTTCAAATAAACCTCCTGCCACTATTGAGTGGGAATAATGAAGAAAATAATATTAATTTCAATATTAGTAATGCTATCATCTATTTGTTTATTTTATGGCTGTAAAAAATATGTAAATGGAAGTGGTAAATATACGGCTTCTATACAAATAAAAGGTTCAGACACTATTGTAAATCTAATTCAAGTTTGGGCTGAAAATTTTGTAAAACAACATCCAACGTATAATATAAGTGTTACTGGCGGAGGTTCTGGCACAGGTTTTGCCTCTTTAATAAACAAAACTTGCGATATAACTATGTCTTCTCGTCAGATAGAAGATAAAGAAGCCTTGTTGGCAAAGGGAAACAATGTAAACCCTGTTGAATTTAAAGTTGGTCTTGATGGGCTTGTAGTTTTAGTAAATAAGAATAATCCAGTTGATAGATTAACCTTAGGACAGCTCCGCGATATATTTATGGCTAAGATTACAAATTGGAAAGATATTGGCGGTATTGATTTAAAAATAGTTATCCTCTCTAGAGAAAGCAATTCAGGTACACATATGTTTTTTAAAGAACGTGTGTTAAGACATAATGATAAAAATTCTAGAGATGAATTTTCTGTTCACTCTTTAATGATGTCTTCTTCTCAGGCAATATACGACGAAGTATTACAAAACCCGAACGCTTTAGGTTATGTCGGTATGGGGTTTGCAAACAGTGATGTTAAAGTATTATCTATAGCCATTGATGATAAAGGCAAATATATTTATCCTAATACTGAAAATGTTTTAAACGGTTCATACCCAATTTCAAGACCATTATATTTGTACACTAATGGTGCACCTCGCGATGTAATAAAGATGTTTATTGACTATGCTTTATCAGACGAAGGCCAGGAAACAGTTGTGAAGACAGATTTTGTCCCGATAAAAAAATAGTAGTCAAATATACGGACAAGTTCTTGATTCCAATTATGTCTTTTCAGTTGGGAACATTTGCGCTTTTTGTTAGAGAAAAAGGTTGATATGCAAAAAGTTTTAGATCTTATTATTGAAAAAATAATATTTATATGCGCAATAGCATCTATTATATTTGTTATTTTGATTTTTTCATTTTTGTTTAAAGAAGGTCTTTCTTTTTTTAAAAATTACGAAGTTTCAAAGTTCATCGGAGGACATTTTTGGTATCCATCATCAGATCCTGCATCATTTGGTATTTTGTCATTAATAGTAGGATCTGTTTTAGTAACGCTTGGTGCATGCGCTATAGCTGTCCCTATAGGCATTATGACAGCTTTATTTATTTCTGAAATTGTCCCAAAAGGCGCCCGTGACGTTTTGAAGTCTTTAGTTGAACTTATGGCGGCTATTCCAAGTGTTGTCATAGGCTTTGTAGGAATGATTACATTAGTTCCTTTAGTAAAAAGTATTTTTAGTCTTCCTACTGGACTTACGGCTTTTTCAGGATCAATAATGCTTGCTTTTATGGCAATTCCTACCATAGTTACAATATCGGAAGATGCTATACGTTCAGTCCCTCGGCATTATAAACAAGGAGCTTTAGCTTTAGGTGCTACAAAATGGCAGACTTTAAGAAGAATTGTTTTAAAAGCAGCTATGCCTGGAATAATCGCGGCTGTAATGCTTGGTATAAGCAGAGTAATTGGCGAGACAATGGCTGTAATGATGATAACAGGCAATGCAGCTCATATCCCACATTCTATTTTTGAGCCTGTAAGGACAATGACAGCCACAATAGCTGCCGAAATGGGAGAAACAGTCAGAAGCGGTATGCATTACAAATCTTTATTTGCAATAGGGCTTGTTCTTTTTCTAATAACATTTCTTATAAACTTTATTGCAGATTTATTTCTTGGGAAAAATAAAAATACATGATAAAACTTAATCCTAAACTATCTCAAAAATTTTCATATACTCTGCTTTGTCTTGCTGCTATTTTTGCTATAGTTCCAGTACTTTTAATGGTATTTATAATAATAAAGAACGGCGCGTCTGCTATAAGTTGGGAATTCTTATCATCAATGCCTAAAGATGGTATGCGTGGCGGTGGAATTTTACCTGCAATAATTGGCACACTTTCAATAGTATCGTGCGCTATTATAGTAACGCTTCCGATTGGTGTCTGCGCTGCTATATATTTAAATGAATATGCAAAAGATAATATTTTTACAAGAATAATAAAGCTTGCTATTGTAAATTTGGCAGGTGTTCCCTCTGTCGTTTATGGATTATTTGGGCTTGGAATTTTTGTTATGTTTTTAAAGTTAGGCGTTTCTATAATTGCAGGTGCTTTGACATTGTCAATAATGGAACTTCCGGTAATTATAACTACTGCTAAAAGTGCACTAAACAGTGTGCCATATTATTTTAGAGAGGCAAGTTTGTCACTAGGAGTAAGTAGATGGCAGACCATAAGATATGTTGTTCTTCCAAATGCAATACCAGGTATTTTGACGGGAGCTATTTTAAGTATTGCAAGAATTTCTGGAGAAACAGCTCCTATCTTGTTTACTGCTGTTGCGTTTTATGTTCCTCATTTGCCTCATTCAATATTTGATCAAGTTATGGCTTTGCCTTACCATCTTTATATTATTTCAACACAAATTCCAAATATGCCGAAAGATGTTATATATGGTACAGCTCTTGTTTTGTTAATGATGGTTTTGACTATGAGTTGTGTGGCCATTTTTGCAAGAATTTATTTTAGGAAACGTAGAAAATGGTAGATAAAATAAAGATAGAAAATTTAAGTTGTTACTATAATAAAAAAAGTGTTTTAGAATCATTAAATCTCAATATTGTTAAAAATGAAATTTTAAGTGTTATAGGTCCTGCAAACAGCGGTAAAACTACATTTCTAAGAACTTTAAACAGGATGAACGATTTTGATGTTACATATTCACGAAAAGGGAATGTTTATCTTGATGGAGATAATATTTTTGATATAGACGCAGAGAGTTTGAGGAGAAGAGTAGGTATGCTTTTTGCTATGCCAATACCACTCCCTATGAGCATTTACGATAACATAACTTACGCACCAAAACGTTTAGATCTTATTACAAAAAAGTCAGAGCTAGACAGTATAGTTGAGAGATCCTTAAAAGATGCTTCTCTTTGGGACGAAGTAAAAGACAGACTAGACTCTTCAGCCATGAATATGTCTGGCGGACAACAGCAAAGATTGTGTATAGCAAGAGTGCTTGCGATAAATCCTGAAGTTATTTTATTTGACGAGCCTTGTTCTGGTCTTGATCCTATATCAACTGCAAAAGTTGAAGAATTGATGATAGATCTTAAAGAGAAATATACTATAGTACTTGTCACAAATAATGTTAAACAGGCTTCGCGTGTTAGTTACACAACAGCTTTTTTCCTTATGGGAAAACTTATAGAAATTGATCAAACTGGTAAGCTTTTTATTTCTCCTAAAGAAAAAGAGACTGAAGATTATATTACCGGAAGATTTGGATAAAAAATGTTAAATTATAAAATTTTCATTTCAGCAGGAGATCTTTCTGGTGAGATTCACGCTTCGAATCTTATAAAAGAAATAAAAAAAATAAATCACTCATGTCTTATTACATCTACAGGTGGAAATAATCTTAAAACGGTTTCTGATAATTTTATTGAAGATATAGTAAATATAAATGCTTTTGGTTTTTTGCCAATCAAACAAGTATTTTATTTAAAAAAAGTTTTTAAAAAAATAAAAGAGCATTTTTTAGAAAACCATCCGGACAAAGTTATCCTTGTAGATTATTATGGTTTTCATATACATGTTGCGCGACTTGCAAAGAAAATGGGTATTCCTGTTTATTACTATGTAAGCCCTCAAGTTTGGGCGTCTCGCAGTGGCAGGATAAAAGAACTTTCTAAAGTTGTAAAGAAAATGCTTGTTATTTTTCCATTTGAAGAGAAATTATATAAAGATAATGGTGTGGATGCTGTCTTTGTAGGTAATCCATTAATAGACAAAATACCTCAGAAAAACAATTTTAAAAAATGTTTTGATACTTCAAATCCTCCAGTTATAGGATTGTTTCCAGGAAGTCGCCAGAGTGCTACAAAGCATCATATTCCTATATTAATTGAAACAGCAAAAATATTAAGAGATAAAATTAATGCTAGATTTGTAATGTTTGGGATTTCGGATAAAATTAATTCGGATTTACCAGGTTATATAAAATTTGATGGATCTGGAACTTTTAACAAAAGGATTGCCGTTGATTTTGCAATTTGTCCGTCAGGAACTGTCTGTTTAGAAAATGCTTTGATGGGAATACCAATGGCTATAATTTACAAGCTATCTTATTTTAATTATTTCTTTATAAAATCTTTAATTAAAGTAAAATATATAGGTATAATTAATATTCTAGCAGGAAAAAGCATAGTCCCAGAATTTATACAGTTTAATGCAAAACCTAAAAAAATTGCTTTTTTTGCATTAGAGCAACTAAAACAAGAAAATTATATACAAAAAGTTAAAAAATTGCTATCTTTTAGACAAGTTTTAGGTACTCCAGGTGTAAGCCAACGAGTCGCTGAAAACATTTTAGACAGCTAGTGCAGACAAATAATTTTTAAAGTGAATAACTAGATAAGAAAGAAGGATAAAAAAAACAGAGAGAGGTGTTTGAGTATGAATATTGTGAGTAAAAATGAAATTACAACTACAGTGGCTACACTAGATAATTTTCCACCAGAAAAAAATAAATTATCAGATGTAGTTATATATTTCTGTGAAAGCCATAATAAAAGTGTTTACGAGAGACAGTATGTTCGCAGTATGTCCGATTTTTTGCATAGGTATGACCCTGAGTTAAAACAATATGAGAAATATGAACTTCGTACAGGATATTTAAGCAGGTGGAATTATATGCCTAAAGATTTTGATCAAATGTCTTCTGAAGAGATAGGAGAAGCAATAAAAAGGGGATATGAAGAGGAAAATGAATGGTTGAAAAGATGCGAGCCAGAATTGCCAGCAGCATTCATCCCTAAAGACTGGAAGGATTGTATTAGCGAGAAAGAAAATCCTTATTATCAGCAATGTAAAGAATTTATAAATCAAGAGTTAGAAAAAAATGAAATTTTTAATGAGGCTTTTAAAAAAAGTACTCTTACTTATGCTCAAAAGCACGAATCAAATCCTAATAATGGCTGGAAATATGTGTTGGAAGAAGTTGCCTGGGTGTTTAGTTTACCTTTAGTGCATCCAAATAAATATATATATTTAATTCACATAGGAAAAGCAAACTCTGCAATAAAGGAATTGTTTAATGTTTTTCCCAATTTCAATAAGACAGTAAAATGGCTACGACCCCATATTTGTGCCCACACTTTTAAAAATGATGTTGATTTTATGATGTATTATAATGCAAATCGTAATGTCGGCTGTTCTTATGCTATTGATAACAGAAATCTTGTTAATCCGTTTATGAGAACTGCTATTGATAAAAGTAATTTATCTTTTGAGAGATTTAAGTCTATTGAAATGACTTTGCTTCAAAATATGATTGATACCTTCCCAGCACATATATATTGGTTAAATCGCGATAATGTTTATCTTGGATGTAACAAAGCTCAGGCAGAACATGTTGGATTAAAATCAAAAGAAAAAATTATTGGAAAAACAAATTTTTCTTTTCATAACAGTGATACTGCAAAAGAATTAAATAATATAAATGAACTTGTTATGAGTACAGGGAAACCGTATGAAGTAGAAGAAAGCGGTTGGATTTTAGGGAAATATAAAGATTGTCTGTCAAAAAAGATTCCCATTTATGATGCACATGGGGAAGTTATAGGATTGCTAGGAGTTTCTTTTGACATAACTGAAAAAAAGAAAATAGAAGAGTTACAAAGCAAATTGGAATTTCAGGCTGAACTATACACAATAGCCAAAGAAGTGTCGCATGACATAGCATCTCCCGTATCATCGCTGAAAATAATAGAAGAACTATATGATGGAAAATTGTCACAGAAAGATAAAAGAATGCTAAAGGCGGCAATAACAAGCATAGAAAATATGGCAAGAAAGATGTTATCGAAGTACAGATTAATCGAACAAATAGAAAAAGTAGAAGAGAAGGAAGAAGAAAAGTATATATGTCCTTCTGAGAGCTTAGGAGATATAGTAGAGAGCGTGAGGTATAGAAATAAAGCAACAAATGTTGAAATAAAGTATGAAAAAGTAGATTGGGGAAATAATCTTGTATTTATTAGATGCGATGGCACAAATTTTGAAAGAATGATAAATAATATAATAAACAATGGGATAGAAGCAGCAGAAGGAAAGAAAGTGGAAATAGAAGTAACATATAAGGTGATAGGGGAAGAAGTAGAAATAATGGTAAAGGATAATGGAAAAGGGATGCCCAAAGAGATGGCACAAAAGATAGAGAAAGGAGAAGAAGTAGGAACAACAAAGAAAGAAGG
>JAITJN010000065.1 GCA_031278895.1 Candidatus Endomicrobiellum guadaloupense | reverse complement strand
TACTATCACTCGATGTTAATGATGTTAATGATGGTAGTAGGATATGAAGTAGAAGGAGAAGTAAATACAGATAAAGGAAGGATAGATGTAGTGTTAAAGAAAGGGAGAGAAGTGATAGTAGTGGAAATAAAACATGGGAAAGAGGGAAAGATAGAGAAGTTACTAAAAGAAGGAATGGCCCAGATAAAGAAAAAGAAATATTATGAGAAGTATGGAGAAAAAGAAGTAAGTTTGTTAGCAATAGCGTTTGGAGAAAATAAAGAAATAGGGTGTAAATTCCAGGAAGTGTAGAGATGTTGTGCCTCAAAGATAAAATTGAGTGAAAGCATATTATTAGAGAAATAGGTGATTTCAAAGCCTTGAAATTGTAAAAAGATATTTGCAAGGAAAGAGGTGACAGAAGAATTTGCGCTTAATGTAGGAAGCAATTTTGAGATTGAAGATATGCCAGAAATGGACGAAAAAAGTATAGCAAGAGTAAAGAGAATGATAAATAAAGAAGAAATGAAAGTAGAAAGTTTAAGATTGGCATTAAAGCTATTCGAAAATGCTAGTGATGTGATTTCCGTATTATAGGAGTTACTTTAATACAAGACATTGTGTATATTTGTTTTTTACAGTTAATTTATGATAAAATAAATAAGCTAGATAAGCTGTTGGCTGCCCCGCTAAGGTTTTAACGGTTTATAATAGATGCTATCTTGCCGGTAGTTATATTTTAGAGTTTATAATTGCTGTCATGTTTTATCTTTTTTGTTTGAAGTATAATTCTATAGGACAGGGTTTTAGAGATGAATAAAAAAACTTATTTACCAAAACAAGACGCGATTGAAAGAAAATGGCACTTGATAGATGCAAATGGGAAAATTTTAGGAAGACTTGCTGTTGAAATAGCCGAAATTTTAAGAGGCAAAAATAAAGTTTTCTATACTAACCATATAGATTGTGGTGATTTTGTTGTTGTTGTAAATGCAAGTAAAGTTGTTCTTACAGGTAAGAAGCTCGATCAGAAGACATATTTCACTTATTCTGGATATCCAGGCGGAGCAAAGTTGACGCCTTATTCAGTTTTGATGGAGAAAAGCCCTCAAAAAGCATTGCGTGCAGCAGTAAAAGGCATGCTTCCAAAAAACAAGCTTGCAGATAGACAGATAACAAGGCTTAAAGTATTTAAAGATGATAAACATACGCATAGCGCACAATTAGCGTTGGCAAAGTAAAGAGGATAAAAAATGAGCAACGTTTCTTATTTAAACGCAGGTCGCAGAAAAAACGCGATCGCCAGAACAAATGTATCAAGCGGCAACGGTAAAATTGTAATCAATAATAAGACTGTAGATGAATATTTTGGCGGTTTAGAAAGATTAAAAAAGACAGCTTTAAAACCTTTGGATATTTGGGAAGGTGTAAAGAGCTATGACTTTTTTGTTAATGTAATAGGCGGTGGGGTAAGTGGTCAAGCAGGAGCTATAAGCCATAGCTTAGCACGAACGATTTTAGAACTTAATGAAGCATCAAAAGCTGCATTGAAAAAAGAAGGTCTTTTGACCAGAGATTCAAGAATGGTTGAAAGAAAGAAATCTGGAAGACCAAAAGCAAGAAAGCGCTTTCAGTTCTCAAAGCGTTAATATTAATAATGGTATTGTTTATAAAATTAAAAACATCTGCTTCTTTTGCCTCAAAAGAGGCAGATGTTTTTTTATGGAAGACTGAGAATATCTTTTCTTAAAAAAGGTTCTCGTTTTTCTCTAGTTATTTCTATTACTTTATAAGAGAAAAAAGATCTTCAGTTCTATCCTTAATTAGAGGTATAGAATCTGTAAGACCTTTGTTGTTGTAGTAAGAAGCCAATGTCTTCGGAAATGAAGCTCTGCTTTAAGATTCCCAATCTATGTGTCAAATTTTCTTAAATATCTTTTTAATTTTGTTGCTATTTGAATTTAGTAAGTTCAATTTTGTTATAATTTTTTTCGTTCAATAATGAGAGAGGTTAACATTTCCTTCCTGAATAGTTGCTCTCTTCTTTTGTTATAAATATATCATGAGCATGGCTTTCTGTAAGTCCTGCGGTTGTTATTCTAACAAATTGCCCTTTTTCTCTAAGCTCTTGTATTGTTTTTACTCCACAATATCCCATAGCTGCTCTAAGTCCGCCGATCAACTGATATACAACATCACTTAATATGCCTCTATAAGGTACACGTCCCTCTACCCCTTCTGCAACGAGCTTCTTTGAGTTTTCTTGAAAATATCTGTCGCTACTACCTGCAACCATAGCTGAAGATGATCCCATTCCTCTATATGTTTTAAATGCTCTTCCATTATAAATTATGTCTTCTCCAGGACTTTCTGCTGTTCCAGCAAATAATGATCCCATCATACATACACTTGCTCCTGCAGCTATAGCTTTTGGTATATCACCTGAATATTTAATTCCTCCATCTGCTATCACAGGTATTCCATATTTTACAGCAACTTGAGCGCAATCATAGACTGCTGTTATCTGAGGTACGCCTATTCCCGTGACAACTCTTGTTGTACATATTGCCCCAGGTCCAATACCTACCTTTATAGCATCTGCGCCAGCTTTAATAAGGTCTTCAGCTGCTTGACTTGTGGCAATATTTCCAGCTATTATTTGTACTTGAGGGAAAGCATCTTTTACTTTTTTTACAGCTTCAAGCACGCCCTGACTGTGTCCGTGAGCTGTGTCTATAACTATAACATCTACATTAGAATCAACAAGGGCTTTTGTTCTTTCAAACATATCTTCTGTTATTCCAATAGCTGCACCTACTATAAGTCTTCCTTTTTCGTCTTTTGCAGAGTTAGGATAACGAATGGCCTTTTCTATGTCTTTAATTGTAATAAGACCTTTTAAAATAAAATTGTTGTCAACCAAAGGAAGTTTTTCAACTTTATTCTTTTGCAGTGCACCTCTTGCTTCTTGCAAAGAAGTTCCAACCTTTGCAGTTATAAGATTAGTTTTAGTCATTACTTCGGAAATCTTTTTATTTGTATCATTCTCAAAACGCATATCTCTATTTGTTATAATTCCAATAAGTTTTCCAGAATCATCAATAATGGGAACACCAGATATTTTATATCTTCCTGCAAGTATTTTGGCTTCACCCAGAGTATTGTCTTTTTTAAGAGACAATGGATTATATATAACTCCGTTGTCACTTCGTTTAACTCGATCAACTTCAATAGCTTGAGCCGTTATAGACATATTTTTGTGAATTATGCCTATACCTCCTTCTCTGGCTATAGCTACAGCCATTTTGGACGCTGTTACTGTATCCATTCCTGCACTCATAAGAGGTATATTCAATTTAATTTTTTTTGTGAGATTTGTATCAAGGACAACATCCTTAGGTAATACCTGTGAATGTTGTGGAATTAATAAAACATCATCAAATGTTAAAGCTTCTTTTGCAAATTTTGTCTCCATTTGTTTTGCTCTCCGCTTTTAAACTATTTTACAAATTATATAAAAGCGTTACAAGAAAAACAAAAAAATTCCGCTATGATAGTCTCAAACCCTGCAAATATGCGTTTATTTTATTTGACATATCCAATTGTCCCATCAGTGATTGAAAATTGACGTTAGAACTTCTTACAATAAAAGACAATGATGCTCGTTCTTTCTATGAAGGAGAAGTGGTAAATTCAAATTGGTCCGTAAGAGAACTTCAAAAAACAGATAGAAACTTCGCTTTTTGAAAGGCTTTTACTGTCTAATAGCAAAAATAATAAGCAGAAAGTTTTAGAGCTTTCCCAAAAAGGCATTGAATTAAACCATCCCGAAGCAGTTTTAAAAATTCTTTTGTTTTTAAATTTCTCGGGATTAAAGAGAATAGGCCGATACTTGAAAAAGAATTTGAATATAAACTTATCAAACATCTTGAAAATTTCCTTTTTGAAACTTTATACTTGGAGAGAAAAGACAAATCCTAGATTTTATCAGTTCCAACTTTAAGTCAAAAAAAGCGCATGGATTTTACATATTGATCAAAGTAGTCAAATGGCATTCCGCAGAAATAAACTCCGACGGCTGGACTCGAACCAGCAACCGATCGGTTAACAGCCGATTGCTCCACCATTGAGCTACGTCGGAATTAGGTGTTTTTTTTTTACCAATAACAGTATTATAACTATTTTTTTTTAATTTGACAAGAGACTAGAATTTTTATAACATCACGTGATACATCATAAAGTATGAAAAATTTACAATCTTATTATTTATATTCTTATAATATGCCGACGTAGCTTAGCTGGTAGAGCAGCGGTTTTGTAAACCGCAGGTCGTAGGTTCAAATCCTACCGTCGGCTATTTATTGTAAATTAAGATACTTTAGGACAAAATGAAAATATTTTCTAGAATAAGTTTAAAAACAGGGATATTAGTTGTAATATGGGGGAGTATTATTTCTACTACTGCTCTTTTAGCTGTTTTTTTTATTAAAACATATAGAATAAGTCTTGAAGGTACTCTTAAAAATAGAGCAAAAATTCTTGCAGAAGAATTAGCAGATTCATGTATGAATGTCTTATACAGTAATGAGCAAAAAACTTTACAATATTTTGTTGAAAGTGTAGCGTTTGAAGATAATGTTGAAAGTATTCAAGTTTATAATAGTAAATCGATACAAATAGTCGGATCTAAAACAATAAATCCAGATATTGATAGCCTCGTTATGGATAAAGTTAATGTTAGTAATTTATCACACACAACTTATAGATATATACCAAAAGAAAAATCCAGATTTTATGAAGTAATATCTCCAATTTTCTTATACGATAAATTAATAAATATGGTAGGAGTATCTGTCCCTGGTGATGATGAAAATTCAAATCAATCTAAAGATTTAGCAGGAGCTTTAAAGATAATAGTTTCTTTTGAAAATATAGATAAAGAACTAGCAAGAGTAACAAGCATTATTATAATAATTTCTGTAATAGGTATCATTTTTGGATTGGCATTGTCAGTTATATCTTCAAAAGTATTGTTGAATTCAATAAATAAGCTAGTTGTTGGCGTTCAAAGGATGTCAGAAGGAGATTTTTCATATAAAGTTTCATCGGCAAACATTAAAGAAATTGATTTGTTAATTAGAGCATTCAATTCAATGGGAGAAACTTTGGAAAGGACTTTAGAATCTTTGTCCAAAGAGAAAAAAGAATTGCTTAAAACAAAAGAGAATCTTGAAAGACTTATGACCGAAATGAGAGGAGTGCAAGAAAAGCTTTTAGATTCTGAGAAATTTGCAACAACTGGAAGGCTTGCTGCAGTTTTAGCACATGAACTTAAAAATCCTTTGACAAGTCTTAAAAATATAATGTACTTTTTTTCACAAACAAAAGATTTTAGCGATGAAAAGTCTGCTAGAATGCTTAATACATTTTTTTCTGAAGTTGACAGAATTAGTAGGATTATTTCGGAATTGCTTTCTTTTTCAAGGTTGACAAACATTCAAAAATCATTTATATACATTGATGAAGTTGTTATTAGTGCTGTGCTTTCAGCGAATTTACCTAAAAATATAAAAATTGAAAAAGATCTTGAACATTTTGAAGCGAAAGTCGATTCTTCAAGAATAAAACAAGCTCTAGTACATCTTATTGGAAATGCAAAAGATTCTATGTTGGCAGGAGGTAAGATATACATATCAGTTAAAACATTTAAGACGTTTTTTATTATAAAAATAAAAGATACAGGTTGTGGAATTAAAGATAGTATTATAAAAGATATATGGGCTCCTCTTTTTACAACAAAACTTCAAGCTGTGGGTCTAGGTCTTGCAGTAGTAAAGAAAATAATAGACTTACATTGTGGAACAATAGAAGTAACAAGTAAAGAGAACAAAGGTTCGAAATTCATTATAAATATTCCAGTGTCGGATGTGAGGGGTGGGGGAGGATTAATTGAATAGGAAACTTAATATTCTTATTGCTGATGATGAGATATCTTTAAGAACTTCTTTGAAAGATATTCTTGAAATGGAAGGCTATAATATTGCTGAAGTAGGAAATGGTTTGGACGCTGTAGAAGCCGTAAAGAATGGAAACTTTGATGTAGTTTTTCTCGATATTAGAATGCCAAGAATGAATGGTGTTGAAGCTTTTAGAGAAATGAATAAATTCAATAAAAAAATTATCGTTATAATAATGACAGCATATGCTCTTAAGGATTTAATAGAAGAAGCAGAGCAAAAAGCATTTTTACTTATCGATAAACCTTTTGATATTCCTTATATTTTGGAAGTACTTAGAAAGATAGATGCAGGAGCAGGAGACTCATCTAGCAAAAATAAAATTGCTGTTATAGGGGAGGATTCAAGTTCAGTAATGGTTTTGCGTAAGAATTACGAAGTTTCTATGTTTAAAAATAGTGACATTTTTCTTGCATCTTCCCCAGAGTCTTTTAAAGTAGTTTTGATAGAGCCTGTTTCTGAAAATAATATAAATGATTTACATCAAAAGTTAAAAGAGAAAAACTTAAATTTAAAGATAATATCAATAGTTAGTTTTGATAGTCCTATATTAAAGTTTCTCAAGAAGGAAAACTTGCCATTTGTAAGAAAACCTTTTAATGAAGGAGATCTTCTTAAGCAGATAACATAAACGTTGATGTGAAGATAAAAGTTGAATCAAAATCTAAAAAGACTCGGTTTTTAGTATTGAAACTTCCTAAATTAGTTCAGGAATAAAGAGTGGAAAAGAAAATATTTTCATCAAATAGAAAAGCTTATTATAATTATGAAATACTTGAGAAGCTGGATGTAGGAATTGTCTTATCTGGATATGAAGTAAAATCAGTAAAACAATCAAATATAAGTCTTGTCGATAGTATAGTAAGGTTTTCAAATGGAGAAGCATTCGTTGAAAATATTTTTATCGCGCCATACGAACAGATATCATCGCATATTATAAATTATGATGCGAAAAGAAAAAGAAAGCTTTTAATGCATAAATCTGAAATTAATAAATTGCATGCAAAAGTTAGAGAAAGAGGTCTTACTGTTGTTCCTTTGGAGACTTATATTAGTGTAAGAGGGAAAGTAAAACTTCTTATAGGGCTTGCCAAAGGCAAAAAAGCTTATGATAAGAAAGAAGCTATAAAGAAAAAAGATATTGCCAGAGAAGTAGCAAAAGAATATTAAATTGTATTTGTAAATCATATGAGCAAATCTCAGATAGTTTCTGTTCAAGCCTCTGCTGGTTCTGGCAAGACGTATAATCTTGCAAAAAGATATATTCACCTATTATTTAGTTCTGATGAAAATACAAATATAAAAAATATTATAGCAGTCACTTTTACAAACAAAGCGACTGTTGAAATGAAATACAGAGTTATAAATTATCTTAAAAAAGCTGCTTTGGAAGAGGATTCCAATGGCTTTTTTGATGATTTAAAATTGTCAAAACAAAAGATTGCTAAAAAAAGTAAAGCAATTTTAAATATGATTTTTACCTGTTACGATAGTTTTAACATAAGTACAATAGACAGCTTCAAAAATCGCATATTAAAATCTTGTGCTATGAGTATTGATATATCTCCGAATTTCATAATAGAGCAAGATTATTCTGATAACCTCATGTTTTCTTTAGAAAACTTTCTGCAAAAAACTAAAAGATCTAATAATTTAAAAAGCCTAGCTTTAAAATGTGTCTCCCAATACCTTATGAGAGATTCTGGTTGGCTTCCTAAAGAGAGCATATATGGAGAAATCTTAAAAATTTTTAATAAGTCTGGGAATTCAGGCAAAGATATATTTTGTATTAATGACATAAATTTTAGAGATGAAGTTTATTCAATGGCGGAAGCAATTGAAAAAAAAGTTATAGATTTTTCAAAATTCCTAATAGAATTAAAGCTAAACGCTCATTATGGTAAAGCAGTGTCTAAAGTTTTTGAAACAGGAGCTAAATTATTTTTTTCTGCAAGTACTATTCCTAAAAGATTTAAATATGATGAGTTAGAGTATTTAAAAAATTCTCAAAAGTCTCAAGAAGCTGAGAATATATGGCATGAGATCCACAATGATATTTGTTCTCTTTGTCAATTTTATGTTGAAAATTACTATGGTATTTATTCACAAATATACTCGGAAGTTTCTCTAGAGTTTGATAAACAATCAAAAAAAAATGGTGTAGTATATTTAAATGAAATAAATAAAAAAATTGTTAACTATTTTAAAAACGACAACAATATAATGCCTGAGATTTATTATAAACTTTCTGAAAAATACAAACATTTTCTAATTGACGAATTTCAAGATACAAGTACTGTTCAATGGGCTGGAATTAAAAGATTTATAGAGGAAAGTTTAGCAGGAGGGGGGAGCTTTTTTTTTGTTGGAGACGTAAAACAGGCCATTTATTCTTTTAGAGGTGGAAAATCAGAGTTATTTGACTCTATTACAAATGAATTTTCTTCAGCTGAAATAGAAAAAAAATATTTAAATCAAAATTTTAGAACAAGAAAGGTAATAGTTGGTTTTAATAATAAAATTTTTTCTTTGGAAAATATTAAAAAGCTTTTTAATTCTTTTTGTGAATGCGAAAAAGAAAAAATTGAAACTGATTTTACAAAGATGATAGAAGCCTATGATTTCTCACAACAAAAATCCCAGGAAGATTGTGGATACGTTGAAATCAATACGATAGACAAAGATTGTGATGATATTGATGAAGCAATAAAGCAAAAATTTATATCTTGTGTTCTTCAGATTTCAGAAAGATTTAATACTCGAGATATAGCGGTTTTGTGTAGATCAAACGAAGAAATACTTAAAGTAAGTCTATGGCTTTTAGAAAACAATTATGAAGTTGAGTCGCAACAAACTTTGAATATAAAAAATAATAGTTTTATAAAGCAGATAGTTTCAGTATTGATGTTTATAAATTCACCTATAGACAGTCTTTCCTTTTCGTCTTTTTTGTTTAGCGAAGTTTTTTCTAAGGCCTCTGGAATTTCCAATGAAAAAATGGCTGAATTTATTTTTGATTGTAAGTTAGATATTAAATCAAAAACCCTTTATAAAGTTTTTAGAGAAAAATATAAAGATATATGGAATGAGTATTTTGAGGAATTTTTTGTAAAAGCAGGTTTTATTCCAACGTACGAATTGACACTTTCTATACTTGATAAATTTAATATTGTAAATTTTCCTGGAGGTGAGGCTTTTATAGTGCGATTTCTTGAGGTTATAAAAGATTTTGAAACTCAAAAGCCAGGTCTTAAGAATTTCTTAGAATATTTCAAAAGTCTTAGCGATGATAATAGTGAACTTTATATAAAAAACTCTTTTGGTAATGGAATAAAAGTGATGACTGTTCATAAGTCTAAGGGATTAGAATTTCCTGTTGTGATAGTTCCTTATCTTAAACTTTCATCTGAATCTATAAGAAATCCTTATTTTGATGATTTTGGCGAAAAGATAAAATTGTTAAATATAACAAAAGATCTCGCAGATTTTTCGCCAAATGCAAGAAAGGTGTATGAGAAAGAAAAGCTAAATTCTCTATTAGGAGAACTTAACGTTTTATACGTTTCAATGACAAGAAGCAAATACGAATTTTATGGAATAGTTCCGCCGAGAACTAAACAATCAAATAACTTAATACCTACTTTGTTTGACGGTGAAAACTTTTCTTTAGGGCAAAAACAAAAATATCTATCACACTGCTATAAAAAAGAAGATGTGATATATGACTCATATGTTTCTGCAGGTTACAGAGATATAAATAAATATTCAATTATTTCTAAAAGGAATTCATTTGATATCACCGAAACTAGAAAAAAAGGGACTATTCTCCACTATGCTTTATCAAAAATTATTACGGTTAAAGATAGGGATATAGAAGATATTATTAAAGACTCGCTAAAATTTATAGAAGTAAAATTCCCTTTTGAGGACGTTAGTTTTGTAAAAGAGAAGTTAAAACGATTGTTTTCTTCAAAAGAAATACTTGAAATATTTTCTTATGAGAAAGATAGAGTTTTTAATGAGAAAGAAATTGTAGATCTTTACGGAAAATCTTATAGAATAGACAAACTTATAATTAGTGATCATAGTTTTACAGTGATTGATTTTAAAAGCTCAAATTATGATGAAGAAGAGAATAAAAAACAGTTAGAAAATTATGTGTTGTTGATGTCTGAGATTTATCCAGATAAAAAAGCTTTTGCTTATATTATAGATATAGGTAAAAATTCATTGGTGAAATATGTCATTAATAATAAACGTACCTACTAATAAAAATATAATTGATTTTACATCAGAATATATCTCAAAATCAAATAAGAAAATTGCTATTATAAGCGGTGGAAAGAGGCCTTCTCTTTTTATAAAGAGAAAACTTGCTCAAGATAAAGGCAAAGCTTTTTTCTCTCAGAGTTTTTATACAAATGATGAATTTATTGAACAATCTGTTTTTGAGAAATTAAGACTTATTAAGATATCAGATATTGAAGCATCGTATATGATATATAAAATTATAAAAGATGAAGTACCACATCTTTTAAAAGAAGATGTTTCTTTTGCATCATTTATGGAATGGTCTTTGGAGATTTTTTCATTTATAGAGCAACTAGATTTAGAAAATGTTTCACAAGAGAAACTTAAATCTATAAAAGCAAATGCTGAAATTGGTTATGATGTGCCTCAAAATATAAATAATTTACTAAAAAATATTTTTAAAATAAGAAAAAGTTTTCACGCAGAATTAGAAAAGTCATATAAAACTACAAAAGGATTTAGTTTTCTTAAAGCTGCACAGTTTGATTGTTATTTAGGTAACGATGAATTTGAAGAAATAATATTATTGACGCCTTTTTATCTGCATAAAACCGAAATTAAAATCTTTAAGAGAATTTACGATTCTGGAAAACTCACAATAGTTGTTCAAGGAGATCCTAAAGAGTTTGACGTCATTGAAAATTTATATAGGGAATTTGGACAAATATCACCAACTGTGAAACCATTAAAGAACAAGTATGAATTAAATATATATTCTGCTAGTGATGATCAATCTCAAGGAAGTTTGTTGAAAAATCTGATTAGCTCATATAACCAAGAAGATTTTGATAATACTGTAATTGTTGTTCCTGATACGAAAATGTTGCCGTCTGTAATATCTGAAATTTCAATCGTCACAGATACTTATAATGTATCTGCTGGATATTCTGCTGATAAAACAGCGGTGTTTTGTCTCATAAATGAAATTATAGAAGCTCAGCTTTCAAAAAGAGGAGACTGCTATTATTCAAAGCATATTATAAGAATATTAGCTAACCCACTTTTCAAAAATATAAGGTTTTTGGGTGAGAGTGCTATATCTAGAATAGTCTCACATAAGATTGAAGAGTCTTTAACTCCATATTCAAATAAAAATTTAAGCGGTAGAATGTTTGTTTCTTTTAAAGAAATAACAGAAGATAAAGGCCTTATAGAAGATATAGGAAAAAGTATAGTCGGAGCATGGCAATATTTATCAGTTGAAAAAATTAAAAAAATATTAAATGAAATTTTTGAAGATTTTTTTGTATCTTGGGGAAGTATAGAGACATTCAGAAATTTGTCAGAAGTTCTTTTTTGTTTTTTAAACAAATTATATAGCATGTCTGCTGTTAGCAGTTATCCATTAAATATAGAGGCAATGGATATTCTATTGTCTATGTGCGAAGAAATGAAGTTTGGTGAAGTTTCAAAAGTACATTTTAAAAATGAAGAAATACTTACAGTTCTTAAAAAGTCTATAAAAAATAAAAGAATATCTCTGCCAGGATCTCCATTAAAAGGATTACAGATATTAGGCCTTTTAGAATCAAGAAATCTTTTTTTTGAAAATGTTTTTATAGTTGGTATGACAGATTCTGCAATTCCTGCTGTAAAAAAAGATTATTCTTTAGTACCTAAAGATATAATGTACTCTTTAGGTATAGAAATGACTCGTAAAGAATATGAAATACAGAAATATCATTTTAACAGACTTATTGCTGGAGCTAAAAAGCTAAATCTTATTTATCCAGATAATGACAAAGAAGAACGCAGCAGGTTTATAGAATCTATAATATGGGAAAGACAGCTTGAAAAGAAAGATTTAGATACTGTAAAAATAAATAAGTTCGTTTTACCGAAGTTTTCAATAAAGAAAGCTTTAAAACAAAAATATGAAAAAACAAAAAAGGTTAAAGAATATTTAAAGAATATTCCATATAATTATAGTAAAATTGATTCTTATTTAACATGTAGATTGAAGTTTTATTTTCAATATGTGTTGTCGCTTGATGAAGAAAGTGAAATAGGAAGTGATATTTCTGGCGGAGACATAGGAAATTTTATGCATGATTTTTTAAAAGATGTCTTTTATGAAAGCCTTACAGTTGAAGAGTTGCAGACAGAAAATTTTAAAAAAGATTTTTTTGAGAAGCTTAATTATAAATTTGATGGTTCTTCTTATTTTAGTTTTAGAGAAGATGCTTTTCTCATAAAAGAAGTTTTTGTAAATAGAATGGAAAAAGTTTTAGAAAGAGAAAAGCAAAGAGACTTTAAAAATATTTATGCATGTGAAAAAGAATATAACTCAAGTATTAGAACGGATTCTAGAAATATTTATAAACTCAACTGTAGAATAGATAGAATAGATGCTGGCATTACAGATTATATGATACTTGATTATAAGACAGGGTATATTAATGATAATATTGTTTCAAAGAAATATTTTGATGATTTAAATTTTAACAGACAAGACATAAAAAAAGCTGTTAGATCTTTACAACTTCCTTTATATAAATATATCGTTGAAAAAGAATCAGGATTAAAAGTTGTGCAATGTGGTTTATATAATTTAAAAAAGGCTGAAATCGTAAATTTCCCACAGGAACAATATATACAAGAAAAATGTATTGATATAGTAAAATTTTTGCTTGACGAACTAAATTCAGGAGATTATTTTATTTTTGACGAAAAAGATGAACCTAACTGCAAGACTTGCAAATATTTCTACATATGTAGATAAAACTTTACTGAAAGATCTAATCTTCCTACGCAGTTCCCCGACATTAAGGTCGTGTGATGAAGAGAACTCTGGAGCATTTTTGTGAAGCAAAAATAAACTCAGAAGAATAAAAAATAAAAGAACTTATAGAAAAAAAGAGAACAATTTTTTGACACGTACCATTAGGATTTAACAGATATTGAAAATGTAGAGCGAGAGGTAGAAGATTACTTATTTTGTATAATACGCAAAAAGTTCATGAGGGCTTAAATTGGCTAACGCTTTTTGATTTTACAAGACAGGTTCTTAAATCAGTCACTTGAACTTCAAAAGTTAATAGGTTGTGAATGCTTACATAAGATGGTGTAATTGCGCCAGGAGCATAACTTGCCGCCAATAATGCCCTATACTGTAAGGCATTTAGCAACAACAAAAAGTATGTGTTTTCTATAAGAATCCGTTTGATTTTTTTTGCAAATATGACTGAAAGTCCAAGTGGACTGCCCGACCTGGACTCGAACCAGGAGACTTCTGCTCCAGAGGCAGACGTGTTACCAATTACACCATCGGGCAATTAAATCGGTTAGTAGAGACGGTATTATAGCATAAAATTGGGGGAAAAAACTAGATTGTAAAATATCACAACATAATAAACATTACTTCTCTGATTTGCCAAATCACAATCTTCTATCCAATCTTCGTTTCTATAAACAAACTGCTCTTTTATCGGCATGTTAAAGCGTTCAAT
>JAITJN010000007.1 GCA_031278895.1 Candidatus Endomicrobiellum guadaloupense | reverse complement strand
ATCAAAAAAAGAGTCCCTAATATTGACAAGGCAATAATAAGCGTACACTGTCATAATGATTTAGGTCTTGCTGTAGCAAACTCTTTATCTGCAATAGAAAATGGTGCAAGGCAAGTTGAGTGTACTGTTAATGGAATCGGTGAAAGAGCTGGGAACGCTTCGCTTGAAGAACTTGCGATGGCGTTAAAAGTAAGACCGCATTATTATAACGTTACGCATTCAATCAAAACAAAAGAATTGTATAACGCAAGCAAGCTAGTGTCTCGTTTAACTGGTATAGTAGTGCAAGTAAATAAAGCTATAGTTGGAGCAAATGCATTCGCTCACGAGTCAGGCATACATCAAGATGGAATGCTTAAAGCAAGAGAAACTTACGAGATTATGCGTCCTGTAGATGTCGGCATGGCTGAAAGCTCTTTGGTTTTAGGAAAACACTCAGGAAGACACGCTTTTTTCAAGAAAGTAAAAGATTTAGGTTATAGACTTGGCGCTCAAGCGTCTGAAAAGTTATTTGAGAAGTTTAAGGCTTTGTCCGACAAGAAAAAGTCAGTTTTTGATGAAGATATTATTGCGTTAATTGAAGAGGATTCAACAGTCGACAATAAAATATTTACTCTTGAATATTTAAACGTAACCTCAGGCACAGGAATACCTACCGCAACTGTTAAAATATCAGATAAGAAAGAAGGCAAGAATGCTCAATTTAAAGTATTTCAAGAAGCGGCTTGCGGAAACGGTTCCATTGACGCAGTGTGTAAAGCTATAGATAAAATAGTAAAAATGGATATCACGCTGACTGAGTTTTCTCTTAGGGCGGTCTCTTCAGGTGAAGACGCATTGGGGGAAGTTTTCTTAAAAGTAAAATACAAGGAAAATTTTTATTTTGGAAAAGGAACTTCAATAGATATAATAGAAGCCGGAGCTAAAGCTTACATGCAAGCGTTAAACAAAGCGAAATCTTTTGAAATAAGAAAGGGAAAATAGATATGGGAAGTACGATTTCAGAAAAAATATTAGCCGTTCACTGCGGGGAAAAAGCAGTAGTTCCTGGCGAATTTATAGAACCCAAGATTGACATTGCGTTAGCTAATGATGTTACTGCTCCTTTAGCTATAAAAGAATTTAGGAAATCTGGAGCAAAAAAAGTTTTTGATAAAAATAAAATAGTCTTTGTTATGGACCATTTTACCCCTAACAAAGATATTTTATCTGCAGAACACGTTAAATTTGTAAGAGAATTTGCAAGAGAACATAAGATAAAACATTATTTTGAAGGCGGAAACACCGGAGTAGAACACGCTATTGTCCCTGAAAAAGGCATAGTACTTCCCGGAGACATAATAATAGGCGCAGATTCTCATACTTGCACGTATGGCGCTTTAGGAGCATTTTCCACAGGCGTAGGCTCAACAGACCTTGCTGCCGCTATGGTTACTGGTAAAGTTTGGTTTAAAGTTCCAAGTTCAATTAAGTTCATTTTAAAAGGTAAGCTGAACAAGTGGGTAAGCGGAAAAGATATTATTTTATATATAATAGGTCTCATAGGAGTAGATGGTGCACTTTATAATTCTATGGAGTTTGCTGGACCGGTATGCAAAAAGCTTAATATGGCTGACAGATTTACAATAGCAAATATGGCTATAGAAGCCGGTGGGAAAAACGGCATATTTACGCCTGACAAAATAACTGAAGAATATGTGGTAAAAAAAGCGCTAAGAAAATATAAACTTGACAAAAGCGATAAGGACGCAAAATACTTTAAAACTTATGAAATAGACTGCAGCAAGATTTTGCCTCAAGTTGCATTGCCTTTCTTGCCATCTAATGCAAAAGCAGTTAAAGATGTTAAGAAAACCTATATAGACCAAGTTGTAATAGGTTCTTGTACTAATGGTAGAATTGAAGATTTAAGAATTGCGGCTTCAATCATAAAAAAAGGGAAAAAAGTAAACCCTAATGTAAGAACTATAGTAATTCCCGCAACGCCTGCAATTTATTCTCAAGCGTTGAAAGAAGGGTTGCTTAGAATATTTATGGATGCAGGGTCCATTGTCTCTGCGCCTACATGCGGACCTTGTTTAGGTGGACATATGGGAATACTTGCTTCAGGAGAGAAATGCGTTTCAACAACAAATAGAAACTTCGTTGGCAGAATGGGACATGTTCAGTCTCAAGTATTTTTGGCAAATCCTGCTGTAGCCGCGGCTTCAGCAATAAAAGGATACATTGCAACGCCTGACGAGATAAAATAACAATATTATCTGGAGAGTAAAAAATATGTCAGATATAATATTAAAAGGGAATGTTCATAAATATGGCTCTAATGTAAATACAGACGAAATAATACCTGCAAGGTACTTAAATACAACAGACCCTGTAGTACTTGCAAAGTATTGTATGAAAGATATTGATAAAGATTTTGCTAAAAATGTTAAACCCGGAGACATTATAGTAGCTCAAAATAACTTTGGCTGCGGCTCTTCAAGAGAACATGCTCCTATATCAATTAAAGCCGCAGGTGTGTCTGCTGTAATAGCAAATTCTTTTGCAAGAATATTCTTTAGAAACTCAATAAATATAGGTCTTCCTATTTTAGAGTCCAAAGAAGCTGTAAAATTAATAAAAAACTGTGACGAAATAGAAATAAACTTAAATAAAGGCACTATATATAATATAACTCAAAATAAAACTTATCAATCACAGCCATTCCCTGTGTTCATGCGAAAAATCGTAAAAGCAGGTGGACTGTTAAAATATATTGAATAATACAATAAATATATGAAAAATATAAAAAAAGTAAAGTAGAATGGAATGAGGAGAATGAGTGAAAAAAGTTAATAAAATTGAATATAAAGAGAACTATAAAAGTAATAATCGTTTGACTGGATTTAAAATGGAGAGTTTGTAATGTCAAAGTTATATAAAATAGCTCTTTTACCAGGTGACGGTACGGGGCCAGAGGTAATAAGAGAAGGGGTAAAAGTTCTTGAAACCGTTGCAAAAAAAAATAATTTCAAAATTGAATTTGTAGAGTATGATCTAGGTGCAGTAAGGTACTTAAAAACTGGAGAAATCCTTCCTGAGAGCATGATTGAAGAATTTAAAAAGTTTGATGCTATGTATCTTGGAGCTATAGGACACCCTGACGTGCGTCCTGGAATTCTTGAAAAAGGGATTCTTTTAAAGCTTCGTTTTGAGTTAGACCAATATATAAATTTGCGTCCAGTTAAACTCTATCCCAATGTTGAAACGCCATTAAAAGATAAGAAGCCTTCAGACATAGATATGGTAATTGTGCGTGAAAATACCGAAGGACTATATGCTGGGGCTGGTGGTTTCTTAAGAAAAAATACGCCTCATGAAGTAGCTATACAAGAATCTATAAATACAAGATTTGGTGTTGAAAGATGTATACGTTATGCTTTTGAGTTTGCAAAACAAAGAGCAAAAAACAATAAACTTACGCTTTGTGGAAAAACCAATGTTTTAACATACGCTTCAGACTTATGGCAACGCGCTTTTAAGGATATATCAAAAGAGTACTTTCAAATAAAAGGTGATTATGCTAATGTAGATGCAATATGTATGTGGCTTGTAAAAAATCCAGAATGGTTTGATGTAGTTGTTACTGACAACCTTTTTGGAGACATTATTACAGATCTTGCTGCAATGATACAAGGAGGAATGGGCGTAGCAGCTGGGGGAAATATCAACCCCAAAGGTGTATCCATGTTTGAACCTATGGGCGGTTCTGCCCCTAAATACACAGGTCAAAATATTATAAATCCTATAGCGGCAATTAACGCCGGTGCAATGATGCTTGAGTCTCTTGGAGAAACAAACGCCGCAAAAGATATAGACAATGCAGTAATAAAAGCGTTAGAATCTGGCAAAATTAAAAGCATGTCTGCAGGTAAAATGGGCATTTCAACAACAGAAGTCGGCGATTTAATAACATTTTATATATAAATTTATAGAGAGACTTGAGAGGTTTATCTGTTTTATGGCAACTCTAGCAGCAGTTTCTTTGTAAGTGGTTAGAGAAGTTATGTCTATGTCTACAACAGGATAATAATATTTCTTACAGCAATATCGGCTAAGCGTTGGTTTTATAAATTTAGTATTTAATTTAATAACAAAAAGAGACAAAATTTAAGGAAATGTTATGTATTCCAGAGGTTAGAAAGACATGAGAAAATTTAAAATAGCAGTTGTCGGTGCGACAGGTGCAGTTGGTCTTGAAATGATTAAAATGCTTGAAAGTAGAAATTTCCCTGTTGAAAGCATAAAGTTTTTAGCTTCGGAACGTTCCATAGGTAAAAAACTAACATACAATGGTGAAGAAATATCTGTCGAATTGCTCACTAAAGATGGCGGCAAAGGTGTAGATATAGCTCTTTTTAGTGCAGGAACAACTGTTTCTAAAGAATTTGCTCCATTCTTTGCATCTGATGGTTGTTTTGTAATAGACAACTCTAGCGCTTGGAGAATGGAGAAAGATATTCCTTTGGTAGTGCCAGAAGTAAATCCTCACGATTTAGAAAAAGATAAGAAGCTTATAGCAAATCCTAATTGTTCTACTATACAGATGGTTATAGCCCTAAAACCTCTACACGATTTTGCAAAAATTAAAAGAGTTATAGTTTCAACCTATCAGTCCGTTTCTGGAGCGGGGCAGAAAGGAATAAACGAACTTACTGAGCAGGTTAAAGCTTGGGCTAGCGGTGAATCTATACCTTCAGCTAACAACTTTCAGTACCAAATTGCTTTTAACTTAATACCACAAATAGATGTTTTCATGGGAAATGGCTATACAAAAGAAGAAATGAAGATGACAAATGAGACTAAAAAGATAATGGGGGATAATTCTATAGAAATCAGTGCTACGTGTATAAGGGTGCCTGTGTTTAGATCCCATTGCGAAAATGTATGGATTGAAACAGAAAAGCCTATCTCACCACAACAAGCAAAAGAGTTGCTTTCAAAAGCTGAAGGGATTCAATTGATGGACGAACCAGAAAACAAGAAATATCCCATGCCTTTATTTGCAGAAAATATGCAAACAATATATGTAGGAAGAATTCGTTCTGATATTTCTACAAAAAACAATGCTTTAACGTTCTGGATTGTTGCAGATAATTTACTAAAAGGTGCTGCCCTGAATGCGGTCCAAATAGCTGAAATCATTGCCAAACAAAAGCTTTTATGTGCTTATAAAATTGACAGTTAAAAAAAACAGATGGTTTACACAAAAATATTGACCATATGTGTTTGGTATTAAAACAGATCTAGAATATTGGGTCAGTAGGTTGTTCTTTTTTGTTCATTTTTTTGCTATTGCTCATTGTAAAGCAGAGGAAAATGTTTTTGTATACTTCAAACTCTTTCAATAATTCCTAAATCCTGCGCTTTCATGTACAGCAGATAAAGATTTTAACTTTTGTCTAAAGCATCTTGCTTTTCAATACAACATTCTGTTTGCCATCTTTTATAACTACAAAATCTACTTCAGCATTGTCAACTTTTCCTATAAAGACTATATCTGCAACATATATATTTTGTCCGATAATATATATTATGTTAAGTACAAGGGATTTTGCGCAGAGTTGTACACAGTAAAGCTAATTATTGTTATTGCTGAAATTTATATTTATAAATATAAATAATTTTAAATTAAATAATATTTTACTTTAAAAGTTATAAAGTATTGCTCGCTAATTTGTGAATAATTTTTATCCTTCAAAAACTCTGAAGTTATTAGAGTTAATTCTATCTATAAATCTTAATATCTCTGTTTGTCGTGTAAGAAGAAGCTTATAGATTGTAACGGAGTTCCTCAATTTTTGTATACTTATTATACTATTTATTTACAGCTGTAAAAAAAGTTGTTAAATAATAATCTTAAATTAAAAAGGACATATAAAAATGAGTATCATTAGTACTATTAAGGAAAGATATAATTGTGCTGGAGGTTATAGAGAATTTTTAAAGATAGCGCTGCCGCTTATATTCTCTCTTGGTTTAGGTGCTATTGAAGTTTTTACTGATAGAACTTTTTTATCGTGGTATTCTCAAGAGGCATTTGCAGCTTCTGCACCTGCTGGCTGTTTTTCATGGGCTATGGTGGCTTTTTTTATGGGTTCGCTTTCATATGTAAATGTTTTTGTAGCTCAATATTATGGCAAAAAAGAGTATCGCTCTATAGGTCCAGCAATTTGGCAAAGTGTTTACTTAACATTCGCAGCTGCTTTAATTCTTTTTTGCATTTCATTTTTATTAAAACCATTCTTTATGAATATAGGTCATCCTGAAGCGGTAGCTATAGAAGAAATAAAATACTCACAGATTTTAGCTTATGGCGCGTTTGTGTGGATTGGAGAGTCTGTACTTTCTACTTTCTATTCAGGTAGAGGAAAAACAGTAATAGTTTTAATGATAAGCTTATTAGGCGCTATAATAAACACATGCTTTGACTATCTGCTTATTTTTGGAAAGTGCGGCTTTGCAGAAATGGGAATCACTGGCGCTGCCATGGCAAGTAATACGTCCTATTTTGTTATGTGTATTGTTTATATTATTCTGATTACTTCTAAAAAAAATTACATTACTTATGACACTAGATGCATGAAATTAAATTTTAAATTTATGAAACGATTATTGCACTATGGAATACCAAACGGTGTAGAACTATTTTTTGATGGTTGTGGTTTTAGTATCCTTCTAATTATAATTGGCACCTTAGGTGTTGCAAGCCTTGCAGCTAGCAATATAATGGCTTCAATATACAATATAGCTTATATGCCTCTCTTAGGCGCTGGTATGGCTACTTCTGTTATGGTAGGTAAATATTTAGGGAAAAATAAAGCTTCTTGTGCTCAATTAAGCCTTAGATCTTCTTTACATATATCATACATATACGTTATTTTGCTTATTATCGCAATTAATGTGTTTCCAGATTGGTTTCTCTCCCCTTTTGCGGTTGGAGTGCAAGCAGATTTTATGGAAACCGTAAAACCTATAGCAAAAAGTTTATTAATTATATTATCCATCTTTTTTGTGTTTGATACAGGAAGTGTAATATTTTCTTCTGTTCTTAGAGGTGCTGGAGATACTGCCTATGTAATGAAAATATTTATTTCCTTTTCAATTTTTTTAGAAGTTATACCTGCTTATCTTAATGTGGTAGTTTTCAAAAATAGTATAACCACTACTTGGGCATGCTTTATAGTATATGTTGTTGCTTTATGTTTTGCCTTTTTATATAAATATAAAACCAACAAATGGAAAAAAATGCGCGTTATAGAAATGGAGATAATTGATGGATAATAATTATATTTTATACATATTAAACTTATTACTACTCCCCCCCCCCCTTCTTTGGGAGAGAGAAATTAAATATCTTAAAAACAGTGCAGGAGAATTGGCTGTAAGCGAACCCCCATCACAAGTTAATCCTTTTGATATTGCAGCTGTTATAAAACAAAAAAGAAAAGAACAAGAAGAGTCAAAAGAAAGAATAAAAAGAGAACGAGAAGAAAATAAGAAAAAGATTTTAAGCCAAATTGCTCACCGCGGAATTTGGACAAACGCGGCCGGCCGTATAGGCAATCAACTTGGAGATACAGCAGCATATGCTGCTAGTCGTGGCCATGGAGGAAATTCCGCGCTTGTCGGCGGGGTTGCTGCTGCCATGCAAACTTTAAGGGATATGTTTAATGCAAAAAGTGGCCAGCAGGCTTATGAAATGGCTCAAGAAGACCAACAGCAAAAAGAGCAAGAAGCAGCACAACAGCAACTTCTTAGAGAGGAAATGAAACGTCGTCAACAAATTGAAGACCGAGAAGAGCAAAGAAGATATAATGAGAATTTGTATCAACAGCAGTATGGGCAAACGAATGCTGATGAATTTAGACGTTATTTAAGAGGTTCGCTGGATGAGGAGAGACGGTATAATCGTGGAAGACAAGACTCTGAAGATTCTTGGCAGAGGCATTATGGCCAAGAAAGAAAAGATAAACAAGAAGATTATAAACAACATCAATTTGATGAAAGAAACAATAAAATATTTTCAAAGCTTGACGCTAGATCAAAAGAGCTTGCATTGCAAAATCCTGGGCTTGAACAGTTGGCTGAAGGATCCTGGTGGAGAGGTGTCCCAATATTTGGATCAAAGTCTTTGGGGATTGATAATAAGATTGCTAAGGAATTTGAGAAGCATAAAGAGGAGATGTTAGAAGCGCAGAATGACATTCCTGACTCCCAAATTTTCTTAACATTTATGAAAGATCGGAGGAGACAATGAGCGAATACACCGATGAAGAACTGCTGGAGAAGTTGTATGAATACAGGGCTCGTGTCGCTTCAAATAATAGCCAAAAATCTCAAGCCCAAAAGCCAAGCCAAAGGAAATCGCCAATAAGTATTAAGTATATTAAAATTTGCGATAAAAAGACCAAAAGAATTAATGCGATTGGCTTCCCGAGCTCAGGAAATCAACGGAAAAAAGATTAAGGCATACGACCCCGCTTGGCTAGCAGCGACGGCAGGAAATGAGTTGCTATTTGGAGTGCCAAATAGACTAAGTCCGCAAATGCGACAAGTTGAAAGAGATTACGAAGCTGCACATCCGTCGGCAGCCAAAGCTGCTCGGGTAACTGGCACAGCAGCAAGCTTTGCGCCACTTCCAGTTGCACCATTAGGAGCAGCAAGCGCTGGAATCCGCGCTGCAGGCCGTGCAATTGCAGGAACAGCAAAGAGTTCTCCCAGACTTTCACATTTTGTTAATGGAATTTCGAAACATCAAGCATCAAGAGCAATGTTAGAAAATGCTGCTCTTGGAAGTGCAATGTCGGCACCAGAAGTACTTACATCTAAAAGATAATTCAAATATAGGCATGGCGCTTGCCATAGCTGCATGTGGAGGAGCCCTTGCGGGTGGTCTCTCGCACGGTCTTTCAAAAATGGGTGGCGGTCTTTGGCGACGAGTTGTAGGCCGTGGCAGCCCTGAAAAACAGAGAGTATTGCCAGTCGAATATAAAGGGTTGGAAGATTCTATTGGAAAAGATGTAATTGATAAAAGTATAAATGAAAATATTCCACTCGTAAGACTACTTGACTCTAAAAATAGTGGATTTTTTAAAGGACGTGCAATTAAAACGCCTGAAAATCTTGAAACTTTTAAAGAGTTGAGAGAGACAAGTAATTTGAACATGCCAGAAACATTTAAAAGGGAAGCGATTGATCCATATTTGCATCCCGAAAATGTCGACACAAGAATTGCAAGAATTGTTGCACAAGGCCAAAAGTGTGCAGCCCCATTTTATGAAAGAACTGCAAATTTAGAGGTAGAATCGCCTGAACTTTTAAGAGAATTGTCGCAATCAAATCCAATAAATAAAACAGCAATGAAATATCGTGCTGGTTCCCCCAATTATAGAAATTTAAAAGCAAATGGATATAATGTTGGATTATTAAATGCAGTAAAAAAAGATTTGGATGATAAATATTTAAAAAATCAAAAATTCGGAAACATTAGTGAAAATATAGAAATAATAGAACCTGCTCGTCGTAAAGCTTTAGAAATAATAGATAAAGTTACACCATTTCATAAAAGAGGATGGCAAATATCTCAGAAAATTTGTCGCATTCCGAGCAAGGGCGACGTGGACAAGAGTTTTTAAATCGTGACAATTATTCAGAGTGGAAAAATCAAAGGGAAAGCAGAAGGGAAAGCAATAGAGGAAGTAAAGCTCGAAGGAGCGACAATGATAGGAGAAGCGGGAGTAAAAATGGATATAAGTGAAAGGTTGAAGCTGGAAGTAAAAGGAGAATGCTTTGTAGGAAAGAGAGAAGGATTGTTGGGAATGGTTAAGGTTAAGTATGCAATATAATCAAAATTAAAAGTAGCTCTAAAACCCCTTTAGATGTATATTATTTCAAAATTAAGAGGAGGTTGTTTGCAAGTCTAAGTGTATATTCTAAATTTTTGTCCATTTTCAACTTTGCATTGAGAAGTGGGACGTATTATCAGCCAAGAGTTGAAGAATTGTTATAATAGGATTAGGATGTAAGATAAAAGAAAAGGTATTAGTAATAGAGTTACGAATAGAGGAAGAAAGAATGAAAATACTACCGATAGGGATACAAACATTTGAGAAGTTAATAAGTGGAAATGCGGTATATGTAGATAAGACAGAAGATATATACAAATTGATAAATAGCGGAAGTGTATATTTTCTATCAAGGCCAAGAAGATTTGGGAAGTCATTATTGATAAGTACGTTTAAAGAATTGTTTAAAGGGAATAAAAAGATATTTGAAGGATTGTATATATATGACAAATGGGACTGGA
>JAITJN010000028.1 GCA_031278895.1 Candidatus Endomicrobiellum guadaloupense | reverse complement strand
GTCTGATACAGGCTCTTCATTTATTGTGTTTGCTTCACCTTTTTTCACATCAAGAAAATCAAATTCATTGACAGATACAACATGTTTGCTGTGTTTTTGTCCATCTTTTTCCCATTGTTGTAGCTCAAGTTCTCCAGTAATTCTCAATCTACTTCCTTTTTGGGTGTATTTTTCAAGAGCTTCAGCACGTCCGCTATAAGCTATTATATCAATGAATAAGGTTTTTTCTTTTATTGTGCCGTCTTGCTTTTTAACCCTATTGTTTACAGCAATTGAAGTTATAGCAACTTTTGTTCCATTGGGCATAAATTTTATGTCCACATCTTTTGCCAAATTTCCTATCAAATTCACCTGGTTTAGCATATTTCTCCTTTATTTCAACGCTATGTTTGGAGTTTTTGAATCAATATTTTTTGTATAAGATTGTTGTTTATAAGTTTTTGATTTTTCTATAGCGATATTTATTTGTTTTGTAACCTCTGCTACTCCTCTGGACTTACATAAATCGTTAAAATCGCTATATCCTTTTGCTATTTCGTCTCTATTTAAAAATGGATAAGCATAAATAACTTTAACTGCCCATGCAGCTTTTTTAGCTTCCTCAACCCCTTTATTTTGTGCATTTTTAACGCCGTTTGCTTTTCTGATTTGTTGTTTTGCATAATCATTATCACCGATAATAATTAGATTATTGTTGGGATATTTTGTGTTAAGGACTTTGGCTACATTTATCATGTTATTTGAGGAAGCGGTTACAACACAAGGCATTTTTGTTACTTCATATAATGTAGCAGCTGTAGCATAACCTTCAGTTATAAGTATGGAGTTACCTGGTTTTATGGTACCTATGATAAAAAAATTTCCTTGCAATTTTGAATTACGTTCAAAACCCTTAAAATCAATATTTATTCTTTCAATACTCCATTGTTTACCATTTATATCATACATTGGCATCATGAGATTACCATACTTGTCTATCTTTAATCCATATGATTTTACACCTTTTTTTTCTAAATATGGATGCTCTTCGGCTTCGATAGAGGATTGAAATTCAATCGTTACTTTGTTTGCTACTTTTTCATAAATAGCTTTTTTTTCTGCCTCCATCAGTCTTTTTTTCTCTGCTACCATGGTTGCAAAAGCTGCTTTTTGTTCTTTTGGTGGCGGTTGAAAGCTGGTAGAAGCTTTCCATGTAATTTTTTCACCCCTGAAATTTTGAATGTAGCCTGCTGGTCTACCATCAGAGTATAAAACATATGCTCCTGTTTTTTCTCCTATTTTGTCACCTATTGTTGAAACTCTATGCAGTTTTCCATCTGCTATGGGCTCATCTATAATTAAACCAAGATCTTCAGCTACTTTTTTAAACTCTGCAAGATAATTGGAATTATCATATGTTATATTGGAAATAATATTCTTTACATTTTCCACTTTTGTTGCCTCTTCGACATTTTTAATGTTCACATTAACTACTTGTTTGTTAATTAAATTTATTAAATTAGCTCCGACAGAAGCACTTTTAAAAATTTCTATAGGGTTATCTGTAGCTATTTTTATCCACTGTTTGAGTAAGACATTTGTACTTTCAGTTGGATAAAAATCAATGCCATATTGACGACATAAACCTAAAACGGCAAAGTTGTGTATCAATTTATCTTTTGCATATTGAAAACTGCCTTGAGGTGATGATATTACGTTGTATCTTTCACGATAAGTTTTATCCACAATAGCATTTAATACAGTGTTGCTGTTTGTAGTTTTTAAAATGGCGAGAGCCTCTTTGTCTACTATATTGTATTGTAAATTTTTGAGCAAATTTTTTATTATTTGAGATCCATTACTAGGAATAGTGTTAATAAAATAGGGCAAATGATCAATTTGGTCGGTATTAAAAACTGCTACAAACGTTTGTTTGGGGTATTCTAATTTAATGGCTATCTTCTCAATATTACCATTACTGTCTATTTTAGGATTACCATTTGTATCTAATGCATCAACTATTTCATTTGTTTTCCAAACTTCAATTATTGTGGCTTTTTCCCCTGCCCTTACCTGCCCTCCAGCATTTTGCGCTTGAGCATAAGTAATCCACCGATTGCTACTAAATTTTATTTGTTGTGCAAGTAAATTAATAGTATTTATACCATTGTAAATTTTGTCATTAAGAGGATTTACGGGATAAATATTAATCAAGTCTTGTATAGCAAGTGATTTTTGCCATAAGGGTAAGTTATTTAAGAGTGCTTTTGCCGTGTCATTGCCAACAGCTTTGATATATTCTCCTTTATTCATAATTACTCTCTTCGTATATATAGCCATTTTGTATATCGGCATCATTTAAAGCGGTTTCATCAAAGCAATATTCCAACGCTACTTCATTTGGAATACTTTCTTCAAAGCATAGCACTATGTCTTCGTTTTCTTGATATATCATTGTATTTCTCCTAATATGGCAAAGGTTCTAAAATAATGTCTTTAGTGATAAAGATATTAAATCTATATCCTGGTCTTATTTCGATAGTTGGTGCTATGTTCATGTTTTTTCTAAGCATTTCTTGAGCTATTTGACCAATACCAGAAACAATAGCAGCATACATTTTGTCAATATCACTTTCTCTAAAACTACCGCCATCGTCATTATTGGCAATAGCTACACCTGCTGTTATACCGGAAAATATGAATGCACTGCTAAAAATTCTTAGATAATGGTTATTGACTTTATCTTCAAAACCTGCATATCCTTCCTGATCCATGCCGTTCATGACTTCTAGGTCAAGAGTGCTTCCATTCGGATATATAAGTCTATGAAAAGCTATTAAAACTCTTTTCTGACCATATTGTATATTTGCAGAGTATGCTCCCAAAAGTTTGCTTCCTTGTGGTATTAGCAAATATTTTCCAGTTGCAGTATCATATATATTTTCACGAACTTGGGCAAGAATTTGGCCGGGCAAATCGGAATTGATACCTGTAATAAGTACACCCGGTATGATAGTGCCGGCTTTGACTTCATATGGAGAAACCTGCAGACTTTTTTTAGCATTTAAATAATCGTAACTATTTTTTTGTTGAAGAAATTTTTCATTTTGTAATTGATTAGCATTATTATCATCACCTTGTTCTGATGCCAAACTTGACATTATGGATTTTGCTTGGTTAATACTATCTTGCAATATTTTATCTTCATTAATATCGGCGGTTGATGGTAGATGTGACATAGAATATATAGAGTTAAAATTATTATTTGCAGCAAATGGAAAATTTGGTTGATTTTGAGTTTTGACAGTCTGAACTGCTGTTTGTGATAACAATGCAGCTTGGTAGTTTTGTTTTTTTCTAAGTATTTCCTTATATTCTTCTTCTTGTATTAATTCGTTGAATTTATCTGTCGAACTCATTTTCTGAAATGTTTGATTTGCCACAATTTGTTGATCGGTTGGTAAAATAACATTATTTTGTAATGGTGCAATATTAGACTCTTTTTTTAGATCGCTTATAATATTTTCTACAGATTCTGTATTGCTGGCAACAGCATTATAGTTTATAGCAGTTTCTTTTTTTGCAACTTCATTGTTTCTCAATGAAGTTGCATACAGTAGACATATTACAATAACAAAAATAAACAATCCCACAATAAATATTGGCAGCTTATTTATATATTTGCCGCCAATTGATTTTTGGTTATTATTTATACCTTGCGGAGAGGATGATATATTGAGGTTGTTGGTGTCCACTTACCTATCCTTTGGTATTATTGTTTTTGGCGGTTCTATGTCTGGAATAATAGTTGGCGATGGCAGATTTTGTGCAGTAAATGATGATATCGGAATAAATACATTTTTATCATTATCAAAATCATAAAGTCTGCTTATGCGTGCTAATTCAATATTTAATATTATGATGAGAGTTTTATTGTCATCCATATACTGGGCTTTATACGCAAATGGTATTGCTTGAGATTGGTTGTCTCTTGTGATTGCATATCCATATAATCTTAAGTTCTCTTCAATACCAAATAAAAAATTTGTTTCCATATTTTTATATGGCATAATCAAAAATGTTGTTTGTGCTGGCGCATAAAATGGTTCTAAAAATTCTGCTATATCTTTACCAATTTCTATGCTGTTTTGTTTGCTTAAGACTTCACCATGCGAAATTGATTCATAGTAACTAAATTTTGAAAAGCAACCGTTTAAAAAACATATTATGCTAATAAATATTATTGAATTAATATATTTCACTTGTTGCCTCCTAATAACTTTTGCATAACAGCATTTTTATCTGTTTCTTGTGTATATTGTGCATTTTCTCTTACAATTTCAACCTTTTCTTGATTATTGCCGATACCTACAATCATAATGGCTTTGGCAAAAAGTTTATCAACAATAAATCTATCACCGAGCAATCTGTAATTTACAAGAGCTTGTTTTCCGTCAGAATCGACAACTAATACAACAGGTGCTTCATTGAATTGCATTGTTTTTGGAATTTGTATGTATGTCTGCACACCGTCATTATATACTCTTATTGGTGTCCAGTTGGCTTTGCCATGTATTCTATAATTAAAATCAAGTTCTCCCAAATTTCTTGCTGGAGATAGCACGCCATTGTCTCTATCGGTATGAGTTATAGTATTTCGTTCTGTTTTGGCATTTTGAAGAGCATAATAGCGAGCCCATGCTTCCTTAACTTGATTTGGATATTCAAACGAAACAACTGGCATATAATCCGATTTGCGGGAAAGTATATTGAGATGATAAGCTCTTCTATTTGTATAAATCGCGAGAGTGGTTTCCAAACCAACTTCAGTTGGTTTAATGACTATATGATGAACTTCATTTGATGTGCCCATTTCACCTGAAACGGCAGGTGAAACACTCCATCGCACAATATCACCTATTTGCACATCCCTTATGATTTCACCTCGTTCAAGAGTAATGTCTGTAATTCTTAGCGGTGCAGTAACTATATGAGGCATATTATCGCCATAAATGAAAACAACAGCCCCATTCTTGCCTGCATATGCTTTTGTATCGCCAGTAATAAATTGTTTGGAAACACTAATAGCCTTTTGTTCTTTTTTGTTAAGTGATGGCTCAACATTTTTTAAAATATCAATGGCATTAATACTAATTGGTATAGCAACCAATAATAAAAACAAACGTTTCACATTTAACTCCTTTTCTATCTGCTTAATGTGGAATAATTAAAATTCGAGATCCAAATACCTGCGGGATTATTAAAAATATCCTTGTCTTCTATTGGTGAACTGATAGTTATTGTTAAAATACCTCTATAGTAGGTATTTTTTTTGAGTTGGCCCTTTATGTCCGTTACCCTTTCATGCCAATCTACTTGCCAAGTATTATCAGAAATTGGAGAAACATTCAGGATATTTACTAACACTCTATCTGTTTGAGTTCTTTTAATAGGGTTATCGTTTCTTAAAAGTGCAGTTATTTCTGTATGTGCTTGCGAATTAGGCTCTAAATAATTGTATGCTTTTGTTAAAAAACGTTCTTGTACGATTGGATCGGCGTAAACGCTTCTAATATTATTTATAAATTCAGCCAATGTATATTTGATAATTTTTGGATCAGCTATGCTAGTTTTTGTTGGCATTCCTGCATATATTGGAGCACCTAGCTTATCAATCTCTATTATATATGGAATGAATCTACTTTGATTATTAGTATAAACAAGACCTATTACAGCAATGAGTGTTATAAATATAGATATCGTAATTCCTATTATTAATTTTTTATTAAGGTTGACAATATCACCATAAAATTCTATCCACTCACGTTTTGCTGCAATAAAAGGATTATTAATATCCTTTTCTTTTACGTTATTGACGGTTTTTGAATATTTTTTTAAAAATTGAGGATTCATGTTTTTTGCTCTCTTGATTTATTAACGGTTTTTAGTGCATCTGTTTGATTTCGAAGGTTTTGACTTACTCTTCCGAATACATTACCATTACTTATTTCTCCGGCTTGTTTATTTCTAAAATCACCATATAAGGCTTTACCTAAATTTTTTATTGCTTGTCCAGCAACTGCTTTCGAACCTTTTTCGCCAACTTGTTCTTTTGCAAGACTTGCTGCAGCTTTTACAGCACCGGTAGCACCGATGCCTCCGGTCGCAGTTCCAACCGCAGCTCCCATTGTGGTTGCAGCTGCTATTTTTGCTGCTCCGATACCAGCAGTTGAATTACCAATAATCGAACCACTAAATAAGCCCTCTACGATTCCGCCGGCCATTTCTACCAAGCTCATACATATGAATGTTATACCCAATATAACAAGCATTGATTGCCAGTTATTTTCAAGTCCACCTGCATAATCATTGCTCATTATGATATCTCTAAGAAGTCCTATAATCATAAGTATAATGACAAATTCGAATGTCGCTTTGATAACAGAAATAAATGGACTAAAAGCCATATTTCTTGTGTATCCTAAAGCCCCAAGCGCAAAAGCAAACGGAGATAGTGCCAACATAAAAGTTATCTTTGTCCATACTATAAAAAGCCTGATGGCCATCCAACAAAAAGAGAGAAATACTATTAAGCCTGTCAAAGCATACCCAATGGCGGTTCCTGGACTTAGAATGCTTATTTCTTCAAAAATTTCTTTAGCTATTTCTACCGCTTTTATAAATACATAATCTGGTGTTATTCTGGTTCCGTCATTGATATTTTCGGCGATGCTAATACCAGAATTTGGTATTTGGGCAAGCCAACCCATAGCATCTGTTGCGAGAAGACCCCAGAAAAAGCCATAAATAAGTACTTTTTGTATAAGTGTTGCTACAATGCCCGCAAATTCCAATTCGCCTTTTACTGCCATCATACCAAAAGTTAAAACCATGTCTATAGTAGCAAGAGCAACAAACACCCATTTTGCATAGCCTGTAAAAACATTTTTCCAATGCTCATACGCATCGATAAACTTAAAAAATATACTATCAGCAGGACTATTACCAATATCAGCAAATACAGGAGTTACAATAATGAATAGTAAGAAAAACAAAAAAGTTTTTTTCATTTTAGCCCTATTTTTACCAATATAGTTGTTGTTAAAACACAACTACTGTAATAATATTTTTCATTGTTTTTAATCTACCACTTAATTTCTTTAGGAGGATAATTTTTGCTATTATAGTATCGTATGCCTTCTCTGGCGTTATAACAATTTTTCTGAAAGATTTTTGTGAGAGAGTTTATGAACCGATCATACTTCTTACAAATTTCTACAGCAGTTACCGCCTCTTCTACATGCTGTTCAAAATATGTTTTCGTAAATTCATTTTTTACATATTTTTTTGCATTTTTAGGTGGGTTGTCTGCAAATTCTTGTGTTTCTCTTCGAGCTTTTTCATGAGGAGCTTCATTGTTGTTTGAGCAACTACTTATTGCTAATATAATAGTTACCAAAACAACTGTCATGATTGTATTTTTCATTATTTTTTCCATTTTACCATTTTATTTTTCTTGAAATTGTTGAGTTCAAGGTTCTGTTTGCTGTAAGTTCCTTTTGTGTTGCCAATTTGCCCTGTTCTCGTTTGGTTTGTTCTTCCATATACGATGCGTAGAGTTGTGTTTGGTTAAGCAATGTAGTATGTAGGGCTTTGAATTGTTCTGTTTGATGGGCAAGTAATCTGTTGGTTGCCTGCAAAACCTGCAGCTGTCCTTCTGCGCCTTCACTATTCATTAGTAATTTTTTCAATTTTTCATCATCATTTATGATATTCTGAAATTGTTTGCCGGTTGCTCTTAAAACGCCTTTGATGCCGTCACTTGTTGATTGTGCCATTTTTTCATGTTGCTCTCTTGTGTGAACATTAACTGTGCCAAACTCTTGTTTTGCTATTTTTTCCCATTTCTCGTAATCTGGATACATATCTTTAAATTGTTGTTCGAAATTTGCGGTGGCATAAGAAATAGCAAGTCCGTTTTGGATAATATCTTTGATTTCATATAGATCATTTACCAAGCCTCCCCATACAGTTTGAGGTAATTGCCTTAGATTAGTTACCATAGTTGTCAGTTGATTCATTTGTGTTTTATAAGAATTCATTAAAGTTTGCATCTCTTGTAGCTGTGCGGTGTAAGATTTAACGCGATCGACTATATCTTTTGTCAGTTGTGTTACCTGTGTTGGTTCAGTAGCGCCAGCAATGGCACCGCTCGCTCTTAGTGCGGTGTCGCATAAAATAAATGCAATATAACTTAATATTATAGTTTTTTTTAGCATAATATTATCCTCCAATATATTTACCAATATCGATTTGCTTTGAATTCAGCCATTTATATGGCCACTCATTCCCATATTCTTTATACAATTTATATATTTCTTTGATATCCTCTTTGGAGCTTGCACCAACAAAAGCAAGTGCTATTTGTCCAAGCGATAGTGAAAACAAGCGTGAGCCTAGTGAACTTGTATAATAATATTCTCTTTTTGGTGTTGCATTTGCAATTATTTCTATTTGTCTATCATTCAATCCAAAGAAAGTATAATAGTCATATGGTCCATTTTGCTTATCTGAACCTTTATTGAAGGCTTGATCATTTGGTAATAGTATTCTTGTTGGACATTGTTCTTGTAATATATCTAAAATACCTGAATTAGCAGCATCAGAAAGACTTTGTGTTGCCATAACAACAAAACAATTGGATTTTCTTAATACTTTTAGCCATTCTTTTATTTTGTTTCTGAAAACTTCGTGACCAAGCATTATCCATGCTTCATCTAAAAGCAACATTGCGGGGTTTCCATCAAGAGATTTTTCTATTTTATGAAATAGGTAAAGCAATGTAGGTATAACAAATTCTGCATTATAGCCCATTAAATTTTCTATCTCGCAAGTAACAAAATTTGTAAGATGAAAAACGTCTTCTGTGCCATCAAGCAAACTGCCCAAAGTTCCCTCGAGAGAATATGGTCTTAAAGCATCTTTTAATGATTTATCTTGGAGATTGGAAATAAAATCTGTAATACTATGCGAATTTGCCTCTCTATGAGTATTCATCGCTTCGTGTATTATTTTTTTTTGTTCAGGTGATAGAACAATGCCTTGCAATTTTAGGCAGGAGATAATCCAGTCTTCAGCCCATGCTTGCTCTGCATTGCTATCTACATTACCAAGAGGAGCGAGTGATAGAATTTCTTCACTACTACCTATATTTAAATGTTGCCCTCCTGCTGCAAGTGTTAAAGCAAGCAGAGAGTTTCCTTTATCAAATGCGTATATTTTTGCATTTTTATATCTTCTAAACTGCGCAACAAGCGTTGCCAAGAGTGTACTTTTGCCACTTCCGGTTGGTCCAAAAATGAGAGTGTGTCCAACATCATTTACGTGCACATTCAATCTGAATGGCGTGCTATCAATTGTTTGTACGTACATGAGAGCAGGAGAATGTGGCGGAAATTTATCATTTGGGCAATATTTATCACCTGCCCAAATACTTGACAATGGCATCAAATGCGCTAAATTAAAGGTGCTGATGAGTGGGCGACGGATATTTTGCACAACATGTCCAGGCAAAGAACCAAGCCAACTTTCTACTGCATTGATATCTTCTATTCTAGCTACAAAACCAAGATTTTCTATTATTCGTTTAACTTCCAGACAGTTTGCCTGAAGATCATTCATGTTTGTATTTGTAAGAATAATTACGGAACTATAAAACCCATAGGCGAGATCGCCGGCATTAATACTGTGGGCAGCAGAATTTATTTCATCAACCATAGCTATGGCATGCTCGTCACGATAAGTTGATGGTAAATTAAAAAGTTGTTCTTTCCAGCCTTTAATCTTTTGCTGCCATTTTCTTTTAAACTTATTAAAGATAGTCAAAGCTTCGTATGTATCCATAAAAATAAATCTTGTATTCCATCTGTAAGTTGTATTTAATTTGCTTAGATTGTCAAGTATATTTGGCACAGATTCTTGAGGAAAACCATCGATAGCTACTATACCTATATAATTGTTTTCTATTTTTGGATTTATTCCAGTTATGAAGTCATAGCCACCAACGTAGCAATCCAGATACATTGCTACGGGTGGCACATTAATAGCATGTTTGTTTCCTGAAATGGCAAAAGTAATATATGATAAAAGAGGGCACTGCAAGTGTTTTTGTCCATATTCATCAATAACTTCTTTTGGCATCATTTTTTTTATCTGTACAATATTTGACGCAAGAGAAAAAAATTCTGCTATTTTTGTTTTGAATTCGGTTAGCATTTTTGAATGCAAGTCTGTTTTATCACTTTCTCCACCGGAATATATTAACTCTTTTAATTGTGATTTTGCTCGATGTGGAGGCAGATAAGTGAGTATTATTGTGAATGTTGTTTCATAATGTTCATCTTCACTCAAAAACCATTGTCTGCGTTCTTCGTCTATAAGCTTAGTGATTCGGTCTGGAAAACAATTCTCTGTTTCTGATGGATACTCGTAAACAGGCGTTCTTGTTGCATCGATATGTATAGCCCATCCAGTGCCAAGCTTACATAAGAATTGATTCATCTTTGAAGCTATAATATTTCGATCGTGATAAGTTGCACTTGATATGTCTTGTGCACGATACTCAAAACCTGCAGTTAGGCTACCATCTTTATTGAGCAGTATGCCTTCTTCAATCATTGAAGCATAATTAAGAAGATCAGTAAGTCCTCGAGTAGTATCTCTATACTGATTCAACTTTGTCATATTAAATTTCTCTTACAAATGGTCCAGAGTGCGCATTGTATCTTCGCTTGTATTTTGTTTGTTTAACAAATACTTTACGCATTATTGGATCCGCTTTTGCCATCATACGTAGAAGTGTTATGCCAATAATCCACAATATGACACCAGTGACAGCAACCAAAAAAGAAAGAGAAACGATCAACATGACTCCACAGATAAGAGTTAGCAATAAAGCTAATTCCCTATCTGCACCCATAAAAAGCGTGGGTTTATTTAGTGCCGAATAAATCGGTATAGGTATAAGTTCATCACTATTCATTATTAAATTTCTATCTATTTATTAGAAGCATTGCTCCGCTTGTGCCAAATATTCCACTGAGAACATTTGTAGATAAAACAACAAGAGATATAACAAGAACAAGATATAGAGCTGTTTTCATAAAAGTTCCTATCTCGCCGCCAAAGACCAAGCCTACACCAACTGCAATTATTGCAACAATGGATATTCCAAATGCAACAGGTCCTTTAATGGAAGAAACAACTTTATCAAGAGGACCCTCCCAAGCTAAACCACTACTACTACTAGCGAATAAATCTGGTGAAACCAAAATTAAGGCAACAATACCAAAAAAAAGCCAATTGACTTTGCCGAATTTATACATAGATTCTCCTTATATAATTACTTCCACAATATAATTATTATTTTTTATATCAAAATCTTTCACGCTTATTATTTCTTGAACCAAGCGTCCCGTTTTTGTTTTGGCTATAAAAACAACAAGATTTATTGCTTCTGCGATTAATTTATTCATGGGCGATTGAGTAGCTTCGCTTATCAATTGTTCTAAACGAACCAATCCCGCTTTTGCACTATTTGCATGGATTGTTGCTAGACCTCCAGGATGTCCGGTATTCCAGCTTTTTAGGAGATCGAGAGCTTCTGCCCCTCTTACTTCTCCAATTAAAATACGATCAGGACGAAGACGCATAGTTGCTTTTAATAAACGTGACATTGTAATCATATCGGTTGTTCTTAATATTACTTTGTTTTTTGCATTACATTGTATTTCTGCGGTATCTTCAATTACAATTATTCTGTCCTCTGGAGTTAAGACAGAGATACGTTCTATAATAGCATTTGTTAATGTTGTTTTGCCACTGCCTGTGCCTCCACAAATTAATATATTTTTGCGTTCAATTATGGCTTTTTCTATGATTTTTTTTTGCCGTTCGGTGACAATATTGTGCTCTACATAATTTTCAAGAGTAAAGACTTTAATAGCTTTTTTTCTTATCGTAAATGTTGGTTTTGTTACAACAGGCGGCAACAACCCTTCAAAACGAGATCCATTATAAGGTAGTTCCCCTTCTAAAATGGGTGTTTCACCATTAATTACAGTATCTAAACAATTTGCTACTGTACCCATAAAGCTTTTTGCATTTTCAGGTGAAAATTCACATAAACATTCCATTCCAACACCAAATTTCTCAATCCACAAGCAACCATCAGGATTTAGCATTATTTCAATCACATCATCATTATTCAATGAGTCTATAATATGCTTTCCCAGTTCTCGTTCAAGCTTATCAAGAAGCCTAAGTTGCGTAACGTTTAAGCCATCTTTATTGAATGCAGACAAAATATTCCTTTTATCTCAATAACTATAAATTGTTTTTAAATTTCATATTATAGCATATTAAATAGTAGTTTAAATTAATGAAATGAATATTTTTAATACAATAATATGATTTTTAAATATGAAAAGTTGCTTTTTGGAGAAAATGTATCGAAAACAGAAATGTATAGAACAAAAATATAATGCTGGTTGTAGAAAGCATATTTAAAAATTATGGAAGCGTATCAAAAACAATTGATGAGTTTAATAAAAGAGGTTATAAGTATAATATAACAGTAGTAATATATCCTGAATAATTAAGTTATTTTAGCACTAAACATAAATTGAAAGAGACATACTTAAAGGACAAACAATAAGAAGCGTTCCAACAGATGTACACGACGAAGCAGTAAAGCTCTTATCTTCAAATACTCAAAAACTGTTTGAAAACACAACATACAATATTTTTGAAATAAGAGATAGAGGCGGAAATAAACTTTACAGTAATAAGGAAAACATAACCGATAAGACGTCAAAAGAGATATTGGATATAGAAATCAGTAGAAAACTTAACAAGGAAGAGATTGATTTTGTAAGTCAAAGCGGTATAAAAATAATCAAACAGGCAATAGACTTAGAGATAGAAAAATTAACCCAAATAGACAAATTGAACAATTTAATGAAACATCTTGATGATACAAAAGAGTTTAATTTACAATATACGGCAGATGTAATTTTGGGAAATTCTAAAACAAAAGGTATTTTTACTGCAAAAATAGATGAAGAAAAGCTAAAAAGAAGCATTTAACGAGTGAACATATCAAAAATATCTTTTTGTATGGAAAAGCTAAAAATAACTTAGAGTAATATGTTATTGATACAATCAAAGAAGAAGCTTTACCCCAAGAGATAAAAGCATTCGCAAAAATTCATAAAATATCAATGAAGCAAATAAACAAGGTGTTGAATATTGCAAGTCAATGAGATAAAAGAGACATTCAAAGACCAAATTAATGCATTAAGCTGCTTTTTAGATGAGTGTATATCTCTTTTGCCGAATAGAGATTTACCGTTAATTCGCTTTGGCGGTGGCACAGCAAAAAGAATTTGAGAGATGAAAATTTGACAAATTGTATAATTTATTATACAATTTTAAAGACAAGGATTTTTAATGTATTAAGTGAATAAGACAAACTTGTTTTTAAAATGGTATGACAATTTAAAAGATAAAAAATTGCAATTATTAATAACGCGCAAAATTGAACGCATAAAAAATGAAGGCTATTTTGGCAAAACATATCCGATTGCAGGTGTTAAAAATATAAGTGAAATAAAATTTGAAACGGGAGCTGGCTATAGAATATATTTTAATATCTATGCAAATGGCAATGAAGTATGGTTTTTAACAGGCGGTGATAAGTCCGCTCAAAAAAGAGACATAGAGATGGCAAAACTTTTATTGGAAGAGCTTCAAAAGGAAAGGGAAAAAGAAAATGGAAAAGATTACGATTACGAAAGATGATGCAAAGTTATCCCCATTTGATACGGATATAAGCAAACATCTTACAGATGATGAAATGATAAAATTTTATCTCAATCAAGTTTTAGAAGACGGCGATGAAGCAGAATTTAAAAGAGCGTTAGGCTATATAGCAAAAGCTAAAGGTATGACAACAATTGCCAAAGAAACAGGTATAAGCAGAGACGGCTTATATAAAACACTTCTTGACGGTGCAACAAAAGATACTTACTTTTCAACGATTAAAAAGCTGTTGGATAATTTTGGATTTCGTCTAAAAGTAGAAGAAAAAAGACAAATTTTATCTTTTTAAGCTTTAATAATTTTGGTTGAAATCTTAAACTACAAATACACGAAAGCTCCGATTGCCGACTTTCTTGCTCCCTTCGGTCGCGCTTTTTTGCTGTTTAGGTAAAAGGTTCTAAAACTTAAAAAAACTTAACCTTATTTGCTTTTAAGGTTTGATTTTGTAGCTAAACAGAAGTTTTGATACTCGCTCCTACGTTGCTCAAACAAATTGCTACTGCGATACTGTTATTACGTAACATCGCCTATATCCTACGGATGGTTTTTAAGAGTTTAGATTTTGAAATTTATGTGTAAATTTTCTGAATATTTATGAACGATAAAGAATTTTATATCATAAAAACTATCGAACTGCAATAAATATGTATGTTAATATATACATAAATACATATATACATAGATATTGACATATTTATATTAATATGTTAATATATACATAAATAAATATATCAGGATATATCGAATGAAAAAAGTACTATTAATTCTTAATCAAAAGGGAGGAGTAGGCAAAAGCACATTAAGCATACATCTTACACGCGCTTTTAAGGAAAAGAATTATAAATCTGCAGTGATTGACACAGACATGCAAGGAACTTGTATGCTTTGGTCAAAACAAAACGACAGAAATTTTACAGGAAGTTTTGTTGTTTACGGAGTTGATGGAAATGTAGATAAAAGAGATATTAACTCTATCGATGAAGAATTAATAGTTATAGATACTCCGCCAAGACTCAATGAAAACAATAAGGAATTAATAGAATTATCAAATTATATAATTATTCCAGCTGCTCCGACAAACTTTGATTTGTGGGCAACCGATGAAACCATAAAATTCATTAAAAATGTAAAACCTAGTACAAAAATTATTATTGTTATAAATAATATAAGTCAAAATCGCTCAAATATGGAGTTGGATTTAAAAAAATTATTAGAAAAACAATATACAGATATTTATGTATGTGATAATATGATATATAGAAGAAATGCATATATAATTGAACCAAATTTTACAGTATTTGAGCGAAAAAATGATAAAGCAAAACGTGAAATAATTAATCTTGTAAATGAAATTTTAGATTATATAGGAGAATAAAAATGGCATTGAAATTACCAATTGAAAATAGTTATAATAAAGAAGCTGAAGAGGCTATAAAAAAAGTAAAAGTAAAAACAAGACCTATCACTTTTCTTATTCCTATTGATCTAAAAGAAAAAGCAGACGATTTTTGTTATGAAAAGAGCAAAGAGACAGGAGTAAAATTAACCTTTACTCAAGTCATTATAAAATCTCTTGAAGAGTATTTATCATAATAATATATGTATATCAATATATACATATATACATATATTATTATATATGTATAAAAAATATCTTTTAACTCTTTAATCTTAAAAGAGTTAAAATAAATTAAATTCATAAGTAAGGAGATACAATGGCAACACCATATGAAATGGATTTGTTAGGAAACGCAGCAACAGGTGCATATCTTGGTGTATCTGATAAAATACCAGAAGAAGAGCAGGACAACAACGAAGATTTGAAAAAATTGAAGTATATTAGAGATGTGGTTTTAACGTTAGACAGCAAGATAGATAAATATCTTGATTATGATACTATTGTTAAAGACATAGATGATATAGAGAGAAAGTATGGAGTTATTGACTAAAATTAAGAGGAGTTAGTTATGACTGATGAGAATACTGTTTCGGAAAAAACTTTAAAAGAAAAAACAGAAAAAGCTTGGAAAAATTTATTAAAAAAGCATCCATCAGCATCTCCTAACCAATTTAACTTAGCTGCTTTTTTTATCGGAGGACAGCCAGGAGCTGGCAAGAGTACAACTCAAAAAAAGATATTGAAACATCACTTTAACAATAATGCCCTATTTATATCTATAGATGATTTTAGAGAATATCACCCAAACTTTAGAGAAATTTACAATCGATACGGAGCAGACTTTGCTCAATATACTCATAAGTTTGCAGCCACTGTTGCAGATGGTATTAGAAAAAAAGCAATTGAGCAGAAATACAATATTATTATAGAGGGTACTTTTAAAAGTTATGATGGTATAGTGAGAAAGATTGATGAATTAAACAAAAACGGATATGAATGTAATATAGCAGTTATAGCTTGTCCTAAAGAGTTAAGTTATTTCAGTACCAAAGATAGGATTGATAGAGATAGACTTAAAGGACAAACAATAAGAGGTGTACCGACCGATATTCATGACGAAACTATAAAAGTATTGGCGAATAATATCCAAAAACTATTTGAAAATACAAAATATAATATATTTGAGATAAGGTATAGAGACGGAACTAAACTTTACAGCAATAAAGAGAATATAACAGATAAATCACCAAAAGAAGTTTTAGATAGGGAAATTAATAGAAATCTTGCAAAAGATGAGATTGATTTTATAAGAATAAGTGGTACGATAATGCGAAAAGAGGCAATAGTTTATGAGATTGATAAATTAATCAAGATAGAGGGAATAAGCGACTTAATGAGACACCTTGATGAAGTAAGAAAATTTGACTTACAGCATACAGGAGATGTAATTATAAAAAATTCTAAAGCAAAAGGTATATTTAACGGAAAAATAGATGAAGAGAAATTAGAGAAAAATATAAATGAAGCTCTTCAAGGACATTTTAAGCTGCATCAAAAAACAGTATTAATTCTAAATGACTTTGTTGAACAAATAAAAGAGATGAAAAACAATATGAAAATTATATTTAGTGAAAAGAATATAAGCAAAGAATACTCCAAAAAAGAAGAGATTAAAAAATTTAATAAGATAGAAAAAGATAATGACATAGAAATTTAGTGAAATGAGATAGGGTTTATACTTTTAAGTTTTATCTATTTTCCTCAAAATCTTAAACCATAAATCCCCTAAAAATCAGTACTTTAAGTTTCAGCTATTTTTTTGAAAACTTAAAGTTGTTTTTTCAAGCTCTCAAAATACCCTAAAATATGATGTTTTAATGTTTTTGTTTTGAAAAGGAATATTTTCAAATCATCTATGGTAAATCTTAAAAAATTATATCTAAATTTACAAATGCCTCACTTCCTGACTATGCAAAACAAAATATAGCCCACAATCGTTCAAAAACCGCTTTAAAATCAACAAATGATATCTAAGTAAGGGCAAAGCTCTATTTTTGATTTTAAGCGAAAATAGATAATAAGGAATCGTTTTTTGCTATTATTTGTCTTAACAAGTAAAAATTTATGTTTTATATGAACAAATATGCTGTTTTTTTAAAGGCTTTACAACTTAAATTTTGTCAAAACAAGAGATTAGGGTTTGTATGTAAAATATGATGTAATAGCGTGTTTATTGCTATTATAAACAACTTTATCTTACCTTGAAAAACTCATAATTATGCATAAAACTATACCCAAATTTTAAATGCTCTAAAATAAGCACTTAAAACAGTGATAAGGGTGGATTTTGTTTGATTTTTATATTTTTTTCACGAGCTTTTTCATAGACTTTTAGTGCTTTAAAAACTGATGAAAAGCTATTTTCGCTTGCTGCAAGTATAGATTTGCGTTTTTGTTCGTCTTTTTCTAGCAAGATGTCAGCAGCCATTAAAGCATCGAAAAAATCTTGGATTTCCTGAAATTTCTCAATTTTGTTATCGTCGTACGTTATGTTGACATAACCGTTATCAGTATTTATTTCTTTTATTTTTGCAATAATAATATCTTTCTTATTTTTTAGAGCTATGTCTCTGTCCACGTAAACATTCCAATCTGTCTCTCTAAATTCATTTTTTTTGATAATAAATTCAATCTCTATAACTTTTTTGCGCTCTTGTTTTGCTGTTATGTAAAAAACTTCAATGTCGGTGTATTTGCGTATTTCACGAACAGCAATATCAAGAACAAATCTTTTGAAATCGGCATATGCGTAATTGGGTGTTTGGAGCTTCTTCATTAATTCTTTAATAGTAAATACTCTTGTCACTCTTGTACCGAAACACTCTTTTAGAAGAGTATAAATTCTAACAGAATATTGAGAACCCATATATTTTACATAGCCCTTTTGATATTGCGTATAATTTCCTGCGAGCTGTAAAAGATATGGCTTAAGCCCTGCATCAACATTTGCTGTAAAGTAGCCATTTTCATATTGTACTGACGAAAACCAATTGAACACAACAAAGCTATCTTTTCCAGTTGGGATGGAGAGTGGTTTTGACATGAGTTGTATTGCAAATTTTTCAAGATTTTTTGTATTTGTATCAGTTACAATATTTTTTTCTAACAATTCTTTCGCAGAAAGACGGTAAATTTCAAAATTATCATCATTACGATGTACAGAAGACATAATTTCTAAAATAAATTTTTGTTCCATCAAAGTCAATTTATACTTTGCATTTACAAGGTCATTATGTTGAATGATGAGTTTTTTATCATCTTTATTTGATAAAACAATAGTTGTAACCGTTTTATTTTTCATAAACGATATTGTATAATTATGAGCTCTGAAAGTCAACCTCATAATTATAACATTCCTTTGTTAATGTTATAATACGGAAATTCTTAAAATAATAATTTTACAAAAATATACTTCAATAACGTATTTGTCATTATCTTGAATGATTTTACTTCATATTGAAAAACTCATAATTGGTAGTTTATTTGTCATAATTAGACATAAAATCAAAGCCAAACCTTAAATAGCTTATTTCTCAAAATATCCTATTTTAGGCACTTAAAAAAATAATATTTTATGCAAAATGTCAATATAAAAAACAAAAATACTTTCATTGAATTTCTCATAATTAGCATTGAAAAACTCATAATTACACATTGAATTTCTCATAATTAGCATTGAAAAACTCATAATTATACTTCAAAAACCACGACATCGTCGATTCCGGCACAAACCCTAAAACTTATAAATATATTTAAATATTTAAAATAAACACATGTACATAAAAAACACAGAACACTATAATCAAACACTCCGCACTTTCAATTACAAAAAAAGAATCTCATATATCACTTACTTAAAAACAAAAATCAATCCTTAAAAATAAGCACACTTTTAGAAAAAAAGATATATATAAAAAGAAATTTGAAATTTAAAAAAACCTTCTCGACACCGTATTTATACGGCAAATTATTAATCAAATAAAAGAATTGGATAACTCGCTAAGCTAGTAAATAATTTATTAGCTTAGCTAAAAATCTACTTATTAAATAAGTTATATATTAATATACTAAAACATTATGAAAAATTGAAAGGCATATCATTAATTTTTGCTTTAATTATTTTCAAAATTTCAGTACGATACTTGTTTTAGCAATAATATTTTTTAAAGGTATTTCACCAAAGTACCTGCTGTCAAAACCATAATCAGCATTTGTAAGTGCAAGGAAGTGCCCTTGTTGAACTTTTCCACCTTTGTAGTATAATTTATTATCTATATCGGCAATTAAAAAAATCTGATTATTAATGTATAGTGCATTGTTTTTTATTGTTGCAGTGTCACCAAATAAAGCCGTAATTACTTTTTGCATAGGCATTACTTTACCAGGACAATTTCCGTAATCTAAATATCCTCTTTCTTTTGCATATTTAGCAATCTCTATAGGTGGACAAAAAATCACAATATCTCCGATAAAAAAAATAGTACCCGGAGTTACAGGAATTGTTTTATATATGCCAATAGGCAAAGAATGTGTTAAATTTAGCTTCAAATTCATAAGATAAAAACATATTATTGGTAAAATAATTATTATATAAAAGGTAGAAAAAACAATTATTGCTCTTTTTATCATTTTTATATCATTTTACCAATAATAAATCCTATCGAAATTGATATAATAATTACTATAAAAAAATATAGCCATTGAAAGTCACTTTTTTTGCTGTCAAATTTTTTAGTTAAAACAGCTTCTATTTTTTGAACTTCAGATGATATATTGACAATAGATTTTATTTCTTGTGCTTTTACATTTTTTATTACTTCTAAAAGTGCTGCGGTCATTTTATTTTCTGCCAATTCTTTGGCATCTATTAAATATTTATTTTGTCTACTTTCTAATTCAATCAAATTCTCTTGAAGTTTATCTTCTAAAGCTTTTATATATACTTCCAATACTATTTTATTAGCTGTTACAACGGCAAATATAGGGTCATGAGTGTCCAATAAAATTCCATTCTGTTTTGCTACTTCTGAAACAATTAGTTCTCTTATGTTATTTTCCACCATTTTTCCTAAAAAGAATTTGCAAGTTGTTCAAAAATATTTCGTGAATAAATTTTTAATCTTTGTTTTGTCATAAGACTAAAATTTGAATTTTGTTCGGCTTCCTCAAAAGTTAAATTTGCTTTAGTTAAGTCTTCTAAATCTTTTCCGAAAGTACTTTTATTTACAGTGTCTAATCTTATTATTGTATCAATATACTTTTTGTTTTCAGCAAAAATTTTACTTGTTTCAAAATTTTGGATTTTGCCATGATACTCATTAAGCCATACAAAAAATGTAGCTTTATTTTTAAAGTATTTTATAAGTTGTTCAAGTCCAATTAATGTATCGTCATATCCCTGTGCGCCAACAATAGGTATATGTATATATACTTTAAATTTATTTAATAAAATATCAAAAGCTTGATTTTCTATTAAATAGTTAACAAAAGGAATAAATGTTGTGGTACCTGAGTCTACCACAAAGTCTTGTTTTATATTTTCGTTGTTAAAAATAAAATCGATAAGCCTATCAAATGCTCTTTCATCTATTTTATCTTTATCATCCAACAATTTAAGTGTTTTAACTTTTAGTGCCTTAAAACTATATAATGTTTGATTATTAGGATCTATATCTATACAAATAACACCATTTTCTTTTTTTTGTAGGAATTGTGCTATTAATGAAGCAATAAAACTTTTACCTACACCACCTTTCGCTTGAAGTACTAAATGAATATTTCTCATTTTTAAAATCTTTCCTTAACTCAAATTATATCTTTCTCGTCTATTTTAGTTATATTTGCACCTATGCCTTTTTTAGTACTTATTGATAGTATTTTTGGACTTCGGTTATTACTGCTGTTTTCGTTTTGTATGTTTATTGCAGTGTTAATTTTTATATGCTTGTTAAAGTATTTAATAAAACTTTCATAGCTCATTGTAATGTTTTTCTCGTTTTTAAATTTTTGATAGAGAATTTTAATAACTACATAACCATTTTGATATAGTTGTCTTATATAATTTATATTTAAAAAAAAACTCTATTTTGTGTTCACCTCTTTTAGCAGAGTTTTTTTTATTGATATTCAAATTTTTCTCCGATATTTAATAATTTTTGTATAATTATATCTTATTATTATTAATTATAGTTAATTTTAATTAATTAATAAATAATATGTAAAAAATCAATCATAATATTTTTAAATATGATATAATATACGTATGTAATATGGCAAGATATGCCAAACGCTTCACTTTTTGTAAACAAAAGCAATGGTTTGGCAATCTTGAACTTATTCACACTATGTGTTCAACGTTAATAATGGGAGTAAAAAATGAAAAGAACCATAAAGTTAACTGTGCATGTTAATAATGAAGAGTATAAGCAAATAAAATATAGAACTAAGCAAGTAAATTTAAGTGTTTCAACATATTTGAGAAATCTTGCTCTTTCTTATCCTATAAAATCAAAAGTTGATGCTCTTGCCTATCTTGAATTAGCAAGAGCAAGGGCTGATACCGGTAGACTTGGTGGGTTGTTTAAATTGTGGCTTACAGAAAAAGATTTTAAAAGTGCAGAATATAAAAATATAGACGAGTTAGTCGGTACAATTATAAATGCAGAAAATAAGCTTGTTACATTAGCTAACTTAATGATAAGAAATGTTAGATGATAGTAAAAAAAATCTTAAAGCCAAAAGGAATAAAAGGAAGTTTTGAAGGGGTAGCCAAATATATACTTGATACAAAAAACAACGGTGAAAAATGTGAAGTGACAACATTTACAAATTTTTCTTTTGGTGATGATTATAAATTAAATTTTAAAGAAGCATCTTCTTTACAAGAAATTTGTAACTTCAAAAAAAACCCAACATATCACTTTGTAATTTCTTTTGATAATAGCGATAAAGTAGATTATAAACTTTTTAGTAAAATAGAAAAAGAATTTATTTTAGCTCTCGGTTTTAGTGATTGTCAAAGGCTAAGCGTAATCCATAATAATACAAATAATATTCATTTACATGTGGTTGTGAATAGAGTACACCCATACACTTTTAAGATTGTTAAAGAACCGTTCTTCGACACAAATATATTACAAAATAAAGCTATAGAAATAGAACGGCAGCACAAACTGAAACAGACAAAACATACTACATATAACAAAACTACTGGTGATGTGCCGAAATCAATTAATGACAAAGAAATTCATTCTGGTGTTTTGAGTTTTTTATCTTGGATAAAAAATGAATTACAGCAAAATATTCAAAATATTTTTAGAGATGATAAGTCCACAATTGACGATATTCATGTTTTATTCGCAAGGTACAATCTTGAGTTAAGATTAAGAGGTAATGGGTTTGTGGTATCAGATAAGACAAGAAAACTTTTTGTAAAAGCAAGTGATGTTGATAAATCTATCAGCAAAAATGCTTTAGAGAGGAGATATGGTGTATTAAATTTGCAACAATCTTATGACGTTCCCATACTCAAGAGATATGGTCAAAAAAATAATGCCTTATGGGAAGAGTATATAATGTTGAAAAATAATGAAAAATCAGCCAAAAATCAAGCTCGAAATAAAGAAAAAGAAGAGCGACTTAAGGATTATGCTAAGTTAAAAGATTATTATAAAAATCGCAGACAATCAGTCAAAGATAACTATCAATTAGAGAAAAAAACAAAATTTATAGCATATAAGATTCTAAGTAAAGAATATATTGAAGATAGAAATAAAATATACACCAAATACGCTAGTTGCCGCGATACAATATATAGTAGATACAAATCTGTAAGCTATATTGATTTTTTGCGCAATAAAGCGCAAAATGGTGATTCTAAAGCGATAAATATTTTATTAAAGAAGCAACAATATGATAGTAATGCTAATATAAATTCTATAATTGCAGTAAATGGCAAAGAGGTTAAATTAGCTCTGGATGTATGCATAACGAAGAGTGGACAAATATACTATATGATAAATGATCAAAAAGTGTTTGATAGCGGCAATGCAATACAAGTTTTTTCAAAATGTACCAAAATAACAATTAGTGCAATGTTAGATATAGCATACAATAAATTTGGAATGAAACCTGTAACAATAAGCGGGACTAAAGAGTTTAAACAATACATAATTGATAACAATAATGGCAAGCTAAACATTATTGCAAAATCTCAAAATATGGAAGTTTAGAATGTACAAAGAGTATAAACAAGAAGGTCAAGGGTTTAATCTTTCGATATCGTTGATAGTTTTAGTAATAACATATATATTGGTTTCATCATTGTTAACACAATATATAGCATACAAATTTAACTTTCAACCGGCTCTTGGTAAACCAATAAACTGGATAATATACAATCCATTTATGTGGATGAAATGGACTTATCTATACGGAAAGTCATATCCGAATATATTTGATGAGATATATGCAGCAGCTCTTATAATGCATGCTGTACCATTTATATGCTTTATGCTTTCTAGACTTTTTAAACATGGTCATGGGTATGAAGGATTACACGGTACTGCACATTGGGCTACCAAAAGAGAAATCAAATCTATGGGCATATTAAATAGTGAGGGTGTATATATAGGTGCTTGGATGGATGGAAAAAATATAAGATACTTGCGGCATAATGGACCGGAACATGTATTTGTGTTCGCGCCAACACGAAGCGGCAAAGGTGTTGGTTTGGTTATTCCTACACTTTTAAGCTGGCCACATAGTTGCGTTGTTCTTGACATAAAAGGAGAAAATTGGGAATTAACTGCTGGTTGGAGGCAGAAATATGCAAAAAATAGAACATTAAAATTTGACCCGTCTTCTATTAATAGCAGTATATGCTATAACCCATTAGAAGAGATAAGAATAGATACTGAATATGAAGTGGCAGATACACAAAACATAGCAACAATGTTAATTGATATAGACGGCAAAGGCTTAAACGATTATTGGAGACAAGCTAATTTTTCGTTGTTGACGGGATTGATTTTGCATACAATTTACAAAGCAAAAAACATGGGTGCAAAATATCCGAATTTAAGCGATGTATATTCTACGCTGAATAATCCAGATATTGACGTTAAAGATTTATTTGAAGACATGAGGACATATGCTCACAAGAATGGTCAACCGCATTCGGTAGTTGCTCTTATAGCGAGAGAGATGTTGAACAAAACGGAGAGAGAATTGTCTGGCGTTGTCGGTACAGCATCAGCTGCTATTAATTTGTATAGCGATCCTATTATCGCTAAGAATACCAATAAAAGTGACTTTAAAATTGCAGATTTAATGAATTGTGAGATACCAATAAGTTTATATATTACTATTAAGCCGGCTGATAAAGATAGGCTTAAGCCATTAATAAGATTGATTATGAGCCAAATTCATAGGAATTTAATCGGCGAACTGAAATTTGAAAATGGACTATCTATAAAAAATTATAAACATAGATTACTAATTATGTTCGATGAATTTGCAAGTCTTGGCAAAATAGATATAGTACAAGAGTCGGTAGCGTTTCAAGCTGGATATGGAATAAAGAGTTATTATATAGTGCAAGATTTGACACAATTATGGAATACATACGGCAAAAATGAAAGTATTACATCAAATTGTCATATAAGAATTGCATATGCACCAAACAAAATTGAAACAGCAGAATATCTCTCTAAAATGTCTGGAATCAGCACAATAATTAAAAAGCAAGTGAATACTTCTGGCAAGAGGGCAGGATTGGTTTTAGAAGGTGTCAGCGAAAGTTATCAAGAGGTATCACGTCCATTGATTACAGCGGATGAATGTATGAGATTGCATGGACCAAAGAAAGATAGTTTTGGCGATATTGCAGAACCAGGTGATATGTTAATATTTATCGCAGGACAAAGTCCTATATATGGAAAACAAATACTCTTTTTCAAAGATCCTGTTTTTAGCGATAGGAGCAAAATTTCTGCTCCAACAATGAACAACAAGGTATATACAGATGGTTTTGATAAAAAACATGACCTTGATTTTGAAAATATTACCATTAAACTATAATTTTTTTTACGGAGCAGTTATTGGCTTGTTCTCATGGGGTTGGCAACATCTGGGACTCACAGTTTTAAGTCTTGCTGTTTTTTTGCAATATTTTTATTCGAAAAAACGATCATATTTTTTTGTGTTTGTATTCGGATATTATCTTGCTGCTACAAGAGGTATGCTGTTTGGAGCAAACGTTTATTTTGATGGGATGGCATATGGATTTGCAGTGTGGATAGCAGACGCTCTAATTGTATCTGGAGCATATATATTATTTTGGAGTAAAAGTAGAAAAGTTATCGGCTTTATCTTGACTATAATATTACTGGTTATTCCGCCGGTGGGATTTATAGAATGGGTAAATCCTATATTTACTGCAGGTATATTTTTCCCAGGTACTGGTTTTGTCGGTCTTATTTTTTTATTTATTTGTGTTATTTTTGTTGGCAAATGTGTTAGCCATGTAGCAGGCATGTCTGTACTTATCGGCATTATGTTGTTTTTAATTATTTTTATTAACAATAATGGCGATATTTATAAAGCTATTGAGCCGATAAATACTAATTTTGGCCAATTATACAAAGATGAAACAGATTTTATAGAATCATATAAAACTCAAAACAAATTTTTAAAACTTGTCAAAAATACTAATCAGTCTATTGTGGTGCTTCCCGAAACTGCACTTGGATGGTGGAATAATAACAATATGCTTATTTGGAGTAACTTACCTGATGATAAAATAGTTATTGCCGGAGCAAACATGTTAAGCAATACAATAAAAGACAAAAGCGAGAATGTCATTTTAAAAGTTACAAACAAAGGTTATAATGTAATATATAGGCAAAGACTTCCTATACCAATTAGCATGTGGAAACCATGGAGTACAGTGGGAGCTGCAGCGCACTATTTTGATAAAGATAGTGCCGAAACATTCAGCATTAATGACATAAAAGCAGTTGCATTTCTTTGTTATGAACAGTTGTTGCCGATTTTGTATATTGAATCTTTGCAAAAAAAACCTGATGTTATGATTGGCATCTCAAATTTATGGTGGAATATTGAAAGCTCAGGAGAAAATATACAGAGAGCAAAGATGAATTTGATGAGCAGATTATATAATGTGCCGTTCATCTTTGCCGCAAATAGAAGAGTGATAAATTAATTACCAAACTGCTTGTGTATTGCCCAATACGTGTCTGTTATT
>JAITJN010000064.1 GCA_031278895.1 Candidatus Endomicrobiellum guadaloupense | reverse complement strand
GCAAGAAATGAGAAGATAAAATTTGAAGGAGTGAAGTCAAACAGAATAAGAGTAGGAGTAAAAGGGGAGTATGAAGGGAAAGTAAATCCGTATATAGGAATAGGGTTAGAGGAAGAGTTGGGTGGAGAAATCAAAGCGAAAGCGGAAGGGAAGGAAATAGAAAAGGTAAGTCTTGAAGGAATGACAATGATAAGAGAAGTGGGAGTAAAAATGGATATAAGTGAAAGGTTAAAGGTAGAGGTAAAAGGAGAAAGCTTTGTAGGAAAGAGAGAAGGATTGTTGGGAATGGTTAAGGTTAAGTATGCAATATAATCAAATTTTAACTTTGGCTTGAGAAGTATGGTGCATTACCCAGCAAAAAGTTCATGAGTGCCTAAATTGGCTCGCCTTTGATTTTACAAGGCAGGTTCTTGACACTTCCATAACACTTCTAAAGTCTAATTTGTCATTAACGCGTAGAGGATTTTCCATTGACAATAATAAAAATGGTATAATGCTGGATACGAACAGTATAAACAAATAAAACGTTAAGGATTTGATGCGATGAAGAGAACGCCTTTGTACGACGAGAACAAAAAACTTGGAGCGAAGTTCACAGAGTTTTGTGGTTGGGAAATGCCTGTTCAATATACATCAATTATTGATGAGCATAACGCGGTAAGAACAAATGCAGGTGTGTTTGATACTTCTCATATGGGTACATTTATAGTAAAAGGGGAAACTGCTGAAAAATTTTTAAATTATGTAAGTCTTGGAAATATGTCTGTTCTTGCAGACAAAAAAGCAAGATATTCAATGTTTTTAAATGAAGACGGTGGAATTAAAGACGATATTATTGTCTATAAATTTGGCAGTGAATATATGATTGTTGTAAATGCGGAGAATTTAAATAAAGATTCTCAATGGCTAAACAAACATAAGTCTACTGATATTCAAATAGAAAATATCAGTGGTGATATTTCTCTTCTTGCGATTCAAGGTCCAAAAGCCATAAGCATATTGCAAAGTATTGCTGATACAAACATAACAAGTATGAAATATTTTACAATATCAGAATTAAAGTTAAGAGGTATTGAAGCCAACTTTTGCCGTATTGCAAGAACAGGATATACTGGTGAAGATGGTTTTGAAATTTTCATATAAAAAGAAAAAGCACCTATACTCTGGAAAAGATTAATAAGTCTTTCTGTAAAGCCGTGTGGACTTGGATGTCGCGACAGCTTAAGGCTTGAAGTTTGCATGCCACTTCATGGACATGAAATTGACGAGAATATAAATCCAATTGAAGCAGGGTTTCAAAAAACAATAAATTGGGATAACGATTTTATCGGCAAAGATAAACTTGTTTCCATAAAAGATAATCCTTTAAGAAAATCAATTGCTTTTGAATGCCTTTCAGGTATTGCTAGAAATGCTAATGAAGTTTTTTTTTTTGTGATAAAAAGATAGTCTATGTTACAAGCGGTTTGTTTTCTCCTACTTTTAAAAAAGCTATAGGCATGGCATTAATTGATGCTGATGTAGATTCTAGCGACTTAGAAGTTTTAATCCACAACAATAAAAGAAAAATCAAGATAGTTCCAAAACCATTTTATAAAAGACAAAAAGTGGCGAATTCAAATTGATAATGCACCATTAGAATTAACAACGTCATGAAGTGTAAAATAATCAACGTATTTTCTTGGTTTATTGTTAAGCCAAAATTCCACTTTGCAAGTTCATCATCGCCTTTTTCACACTTTCTACAACCGTACCTATTTGTCCACAAAGACAAAAAGACAAACATCTCCTCCAATTTCTTTCCCTTTTTTTAGAGTTGCTTTCGCAAACAACACCAGATTGTGCATCAGTAAGTTAAATTTGCGGCATCCATGTCTGCATACTAAAATATTCTAACGGGAATAAAAATGTGAGAATTTGAGAGATGAGAGAATGTAAAATTTTTAGAGATTTAATTTAAGTAGTTAAAAATCAAGAATATGTGAAATATTGTAGTCATTTAATTTTTGGAGTTGCAATGGTTTTTAACTTAGTATTTCTTAGACAATTTATAAAACTTCGTAAAACCAAAGACTTAAAAAAATTTCCATTAATAATATTTACAAGATTTAATCTTATATAAATAGCTATGTTCAATATAGTTATTTATATAAGAATTATATGTTGATATATAATTATGATTTAACATTTTTTATTGCAGCTAGTGGTGCTATATTAATTTTATATATACATAGAAAGAATGATAATTAATTATAGAAAGAATGATAATTAATTTATAATAAAAGAGATAGGAGAATTGTTTATGATTAACGCAGATGGAAATGAGATTACTAGCACTGTGGCCATGTTTAGCACTTCCCTCCCCACTACAACAAATGAGACATCTAGAGGTTTTGTTATATACTTTTGGGAATCTCATACAGATAATCTTGCAGATGAAGGAAATATCCAGGCAACATCAAATTTACTTCATAGAACCAATTTATTAGAATACGAAAAATATGAAGTGCGTACAGGGTATCTTAGTCGTTGGAATTATATGCCTACTAAAGATATTGAGCAAGTGTCTCCTGAAGAGATAAAAGAAGCAATAAGAAGGGGTTATGAAGAACAAGATATCTGGTTAAAAAGGTGCAATCCTGATTTACCCAACTTTATACCTAAAGATTGGCAAGACTGTATCTCTGAAAAACAGAACCCTTACTACACACAGTGTAAAGAGTTGATATTACAAGAATTAAAAAAAAATAAAGATTTTGATGATGCTTTTAAAAAAAGTATTAATTCTTATGCCGAAAGACACGCAGCGAATCCCAAAAATGGTGAGCAATATATTTTGGAAGAAATTTCTTGGATATTTAGTTTACCTTTACTTCATTTAAATAAGCATATATTTTTAGTGCACGTAGGAAATTATAACCCTGCAATAAAAGAAATGGTTAAGGTTTTCTCAAACTTAAACAAAGCTGTGAAATTGTTGTCTCCGCGTCTTAAAAGAGTTACTTTTCAAAATGAAGCTGATTTTTTAATGTATTACAATGTAAACAACTATGTGGGTTGTTCCTATCCTATGATGCACAATAAAAGTATTATGAAAAACTTTAAGTTTATTCAAGATATAGACTTAAAAGAGGATTCATTGCATTTAGAATTTGAAAATAGAGAAGCTGTAGTGGCTCAACACATTATTGAAAAACTTCCTGCGCATATATACTGGCTAAACCGCAAGAATGTATATTTGGGATGTAATGAAGTTCAAGCAGAAAATTTTGGATTGAAATCAGCAAAAGAAATTGTTGGAAAAACAAATTTTGATTTTCATGAAGAAAATGTTGCAAATGAACTTAATAAAATTAATGAACTTGTTATGTCAAGAGGTGAACATTATGAGGGAGAAGAACCTGCATATATTAAAGGACAAACTGCAAATTGTGTAACATCAAAAATTCCTATTTTTAACATTCACGGTAAGTGTATTGGACTGATAGGAGTTTCTTTTGACGTAACTGAAAAAAAGAAAATAGAAAAGTTACAAAACAAATTGAAAATTCAAAAAGAATTATACAAGATAGCCAAAGAAGTAGCACATGATATAGCATCGCCAATAAGTTCGTTAAGAATGGTGCAATATATTTCAGAAGGGAAATTGTCAGAAAAAGAAACAAGAATGATGAATTTAGCAATAAGAAGTATAGAAGATATGTGTGACAAATTGATTTCAAAATATAGAAGAGTAAAGGATATAGAAGAAGGAACAAAATCAGAAGAGATAGATAAAAGTGAGTTGAAGAATATTTCTCCGTATAAGAGTTTATTGGAAATAGTAAAAAGCAGTGAATATAGATATCAAGATAAAAGTATAAAGTTTAAGACAGAATTAGATGAAGAAGGTAAGATTGTATTGGTGAAAGGAGATCCTTCAGATTTTGGTAGAATGATGTCGAACATAATAAACAATGGGATAGAAGCAGCAGAAGGAAAGAAAGTGGAAATAGAAGTAACGTATAAGGTGATAGGGGAAGAAGTAGAAATAATGGTAAAGGATAATGGAAAAGGGATGCCCAAAGAGATGGCACAAAAGATAGAGAAAGGAGAAGAAGTAGGAACAACAAAGAAAGAAGG
>JAITJN010000063.1 GCA_031278895.1 Candidatus Endomicrobiellum guadaloupense | reverse complement strand
CATAACTTCGTTGCCTGTTTTTGCAACAAGTTTACCTTTTGAAAAAACTGTCTTTATCATTTCATTTAACCCCTTAAGGCAAAAAGCCTCTTAATAATTATTTCTTTTCTTGTTCCATTGTAATAGCTTGAACTTTTACAGGACATTCTTTAGAGCAAATTCCACACCCTTTGCAATGATCATAATCTATACCTGTAACGACTGTTCCTCTTTTTTCGTCCGTAGCAATTTTTATGGAAGCATCAGGGCAAGAAATCCAGCATGTTAAACAATGTATACACTTATCTTTATCCCATACAGGTCTTATTGAACGCCAACTGCCTGTGTCAAAAGCTACAGCTGTTGCCGGTTCCACATAATCACCAACGGGGAGTTCCGCAGCAGTCAATTTTTTATTAGTACTTTCTTTATTCACTTTATTCCTCCAGCCAGGAAGCAATTCTCCCTCTAATATTTTTTATTTAGTGGCTTTTTACTTCATCAAAAGCACGCTTTATAGATGAAAGGTTTCCATCTATGACTTCTGGTTTATGTCTGAATTTTGCCATAAGTTTGCCTTTGGTATCTTCAAGAACACCATTGATATCCAATGTTCCGATAACTTTTACTAAAGCTCCTAACATAGGTGTGTTTGAAATATCTTTGCCGATCGTTTCACGAGCTATTTGGCTTGCATTTACAACATAAACTTGGTTTACATCAATATCAAGCTTTTGAGCAATTTCTGCTGCACTGAAAGATGTATTTACTATAACTTTCCCTGTAGTTCCTATACCATCGGTAACTGGAACTGATTCCATAAGAGAAGGGTCCAAGATAACAACATAGTTAGGATTTGTAACACCTGAATGAATTGTGATAGGGTCTTCGCTTACTCTATTAAAAGACTGAACCGGGGCGCCCATTCTCTCTGGACCGTATTCAGGAAAAGCCTGAATGTACTTACCTGTTGCTAAAACTGCTTCGGCAAATAAAAGCGCTGCTGTTTTTGCGCCTTGTCCGCCACGTCCGTGCCAACGGACTTCAATCATGTTTGCTGACATTTCCATGCTCCTTTATTAATAAGTAAACAGCAAATGACGACATCGGATTAAGATTTTGCAGTATTTTGAATTTAAGCGCTCGGCAAATACTTCAACAATAATCACTTCTAAAGTGCTAGGGATTTTTAATTTTTACGACGCTTGTAACTGCAAATCAAAAATTAAAGAGAAAAATTACACTCTATGCTTGAGTTTAGACAACGCTTGCTTTAACGAAGCGTACTCTATTAGGTACGCAAGTTGGAGCGTAAGCAAGAATAAATCAAAATACATGCAATTCATTACATTTCTTTGCGACCAGCGATAGCCATTGAGATCGTCACTTCATCTGCATATTCAATATCTCCACCAACTGGGAGACCGTATCCAAGTCTTGTTACTTTAACACCTAGTTTTTTTATAAGTTCAGCAATGTAAACCGCAGTCATTTCGCCTTTAGAATCGGTATCGGTAGCAATTATTACTTCGCTAATGTTACTACTTTTTAACCGTTTTATCAACTTGTCAATTCTTATATCATTTGGGCCAACGGCATCTAGTGGCGACAATGCTCCTCCAAGGACAAAATAGAGACCTCTGTAATCTTTAACTTTACTAACTGCTATTAAGTCTTGAGGTGTTTCAACTACACAAACAACATTGCGTTGCCTATCTAAATCTGAACATACAGGACAAGGGTCATACTCGCTCAAATTGTAACAGACGCTACAACTTTTCATCACTTGTCTTGCTTTGAGTATAGATTCTACTAGTCTATTTACTTCGCTATCAGGCATTTTTAATATGTGATAGCTCAAACGCTCAGCCATTTTAGGACCTACGCCGGGAAGTCTTTTTATTATGTCTATCATTCTTTCTACAGATTGAGGTCTGTTCATACTTATTTTTCACCTGTAATTTTTTTAGCAGTGGCCTTAAACTTTTTAGCTATATTCTCTATATGTTTAGGTACAGCTGTTTTTGCGGTTTCTTTTAAATCTTCTTTAACTTCATATTCAACATAAGATTTGGACTTTTCTTCTTTTACAACAATATTTTCTTCTTGCTGCTTTTGCGGAATATTTTTTTCAACCACAACCTTAAATTTTATATCTGTACCGGTTTTCCTTTGAAATAACTTTATAATCTGCTCTTGGAAATTTATAATACCCTCATAATCAAATTGTCCTCCGACAATCAATTGAACGGAGGTATCACCTATAACTTTAATAACAGCCTTTTTTAAAGACTGAGCAGTAAGAGGATGTTTCTTCAATATTTCAGAAACAATTTCTGTCCATACGTCTATCAAATCAATAGTTTCAGAAATGTCTATATCAGCAGTTGATTCTTTCTCCTGTGGAGTTTCACTTTCAAAAACACTTCCTTTTCCAACACTTTTTTCAAGTTCGCTAATTCTATTTATAAGCTCGCCAACGTTATAATAAGGCTCAGACATTTTAAGCAAATACATTTCAAGAACAGTTCTTGGTTGGTCGTGCCAACGCATCTCTTCTAACGCCTTTGATAATAAGTTGTTCATGCTTATATGTCTTGAAACTGTAAATAGACTTTTCTGAATTTCAAAAAGTTTCTTATCTTGTGAAGAGATTTCAGTGGCTTCAGGATTTATTAAATAGACCATCACTTGTCTTAAGTGATCTCTTAGATCTCTTGCAAACTGCAAAATATTATATCCATGATCGTTAATTTCTTTAACAGTCTTTAAAATAGTCTGGATATCACTCTTTGCGATATCTTCTGTAACTGAAGCTATTATATCTTTAGGAAGCAACCCTAAAATCCCTCTTATATATTCTCCAGTTACTTTTCCAGAACTAGAAGAGACAGCCTGATCCAACAAACTCAATGCATCTCTCATAGAACCACCTGAAGCTGTTGTAACTATATTTAAAGCTTCTGGATCAATTGCAAAATTTTCTTTTTGAGCTATATTTTTAACTGCCAAAGACATTTCTGATGATGATATAAGTTTGAATCTATATCTTTGGCATCTTGAAAGAATTGTGAGAGGAATTTTATGCTGTTCAGTAGTAGCCATTATAAAAACTACATGAGATGGAGGTTCTTCTAAAGTTTTAAGAAGAGCATTAAAGGCCTGGATAGTTATTTGATGAGCTTCGTCTATAATGTATATTTTATAGGCTGAATTAGCAGTTGCAAATTTTACATTTTCCCTTAAAGCTCTTATTTCATCTATACCATTGTTTGAAGCGCCGTCTATTTCCATAACATCCACGCTTGCACTTTTTGAAATCTCTAAACAGTTTTCACATACGCCACAAGGTTCAGTTGTTGGGCCATTTTTACAGTTTAAAGCTTTGGATAATATTCTTGCCATAGTAGTCTTGCCGCAGCCTCTTGGACCACTAAACAAATAAGCGTGTGCTATACGTTTTTCTAAAATAGCATTTTTAAGAGTTTGGGAAATATGGTCTTGTCCAACGACTTCATCAAAGTTTTGAGGCCTAAATTTTCTGGCTAAGCCGAGATACGACATATATAACACCTTTAGCAGTGGTAATAAACATCACATATAAGTTTAGCAAATATGGGCTTTTGTTACAATTTTTTGACCTGTGAACGTTTTTTGTGTAAAATGACTTAAAGTATTTGCATATTCCTTTAACAACTTGAGACTTTTTAGGAGAAAACATTGATAGAAAGTCATTCCCCTCAAAAAAGACTTTACGATTATTTTCGTATTGCAAGATTTGACCACTGGATAAAGCAACTATTTGTACTTCCCGGAGTATTTTTTGCTTGGGCTTTAACTGGAGGAATAATTCAAAACTTTGTACAAATTATTCTTTCTTTCTTTTCTACAAGTTTTATAGCATCTGCAAATTATGTAATTAACGAATGGCTGGATGCAAACAATGATAAATTTCACTATGAAAAGAAAAACAGAGCGGTAGCTTCAAGAAATCTAAAAACAAAATATATAATATTTGAATACTTAGTATTTGCTCTACTTGGAATATTGATTAGTATATGTATATCACGGGCAGTTCTTATTTTAGAGTTATGTCTTTTACTTATGGGTATAGTGTACAACGTACGACCTATTCGTTTAAAAGAATTTCCATATATTGATGTTATCTCAGAATCAATAAACAATGCTATAAGACTTTTAATAGGTTGGTTTACAATAACATCTCTTTTTCTCCCTCCAATAAGTATAATCTTAGGGTATTGGTTTGGAGGAGCATTTCTTATGGCTGTAAAAAGATTTTCTGAATATCGTTCTATTAGTGATAAAACGAAAGCTGCTTTATATCGTAAATCATTTAAATATTACAATGAAAAGATCCTCCTGATTTCAGCTGTCTTGTATGCTCTTTTATCAGTATTTTTTTGTGGAATCTTCCTAATAAAATATCGCATTGAACTATTAATTGCTGTTCCATTTTTATGCGGGTTATTTTGTGTATACTTAAATATATCTTTCAAAAATGATTCTGCTGCTCAAAAACCAGAGAAGATTTATAAAGAAAAATTTCTAATTGTATATTTAATATTTTTTATATTTCTTATATATATTCTAACATCAGTTAACATACCATCTTTGTATAATATGCTTGAAACAACTTTAATCATGGCATAATTTATGAAAAATCTATACTCTTATAAGTCCATAATTGTTGATATGGACGGAACTTTATATTACAGGCTTCCGTTAAGAATCTTAATGATTATGAATATAATTTTGCACTGTATCTTTCACCCTTTTAGAATAAAAGAAATTATTGTGGTTAGATATTTTAGAAAAATTAGAGAGAACAAAGATTTATTAAAGAATAAAGACTTCAAAGACGTTCAGTATGAATTGATTTCTCATAAGTTTAAAATCTCTGTAGAAGAAACAAAAAGTATCATAAACTTTTGGCTGATGAAAAAGCCGTTAAAATATTTAAATCTATGCAAAGACAAAAATTTAGGAAAAATTATAGATAGTCTTCATGAAAAGAAAATCAAAATAATTGTATATTCTGACTACCCTGCGTTAGAAAAAGTAAAAGTTCTAAATATAAAAGCAGATTACATTTATAGTTCTGAAGATGAAAATATTTTGAGTTTGAAGCCCAACCCTAAAGCTCTTGAGTATATAAATAAAAATTTAAACTTAAGCTTTAGCGATATGCTTATAGTTGGAGACAGATATGAAAAAGATGGCAAGCTAGCAGAGTATTACGAAGTAGACTTTATAATTCTTCCTCAAAATCGATTTAAAAGAAATAAAATATATAGACGCTTGGCAGGAGAATTCAATGGTATATAGTCTTCTTAAAGTCTTGGATGATAAATCCAAGATAGTTTTATTAATACTTGTAGTTTTTACAGCCGGATTTTTAGTTTATGCAAATACTCTAAACTTTGGATTATCTTATCTTGATGACAACAATCATATACATACTTTAGCTAAAGATTACGATTCTAAAACCGCTGTGATTGACGCATTTAAAAACAACCTTTTGTTTGGACGTTCGCCAACTCCTTATTACAGACCAATGGTAGCGATTTCTTTTATATTAGAACACAAAATATCAGGAGAGTCAGAGAGCTTTTCTCATTTCGGAAGTGTTATACTGCACTGCATTTCTTGTGTCCTTGTCTTTATTTTTCTCAGGAAATATTTATTTAAAACAACAACATCTTTTTTAGCTGCTCTCATTTTCGCCGTACACCCAATAGGCATACACACAGTTACTTGGATACCAGGAAGAAATGATTCTATTATGCTTATAAACTTTATACTTGCTTTAGCATTCTTTATAGAATACATAGACAAAAAGAAACTTTATATGCTTGCTGGACATATAATATTTACATTCTTTTGTTTTTGTTCAAAAGAATCAGGATTAATTTCAATACCAATATTTATTTTTTATTATGTCACGCATAAGGATATAAATATCCATTCCTTGAAAAAACTAAAATCAGACAAATCTATATTACTCTTGGTCATTCTATGGATTGCTGCAGCATTGTTCTTCTTAAAACTTAGAAGTGATGTTTTCCCAGGGCACGGCGGGATTTCAGAGAATCTTGCTTTATCTAAACTTTTTAGTTCCGACAATATAAATATGATATTTGATTATTACTCTGCCATATTTTTCTTAAGGACTCCGCTTGCTGCCTTATGGGGAAAAGCGACTTTTCAAATATATTTAACGGGTTCTCTTTCAATATTATTAACTGCTTTTTTTTCCTTCTATAAAAAAGATTTTCATGAAAAGATAAAAATGTCTTTCTATTTTTTACTCCCGTTTATTTTATTATTTCCTACAAATCTTGCAGGAGGAAGACTTTGGTTTCAAGGCAACAGGATGTATATTCCTTTATTTGCAATAATTGTAACGCTATTTTCATTTTTGACATATTATATAGAAAATAAAAAAACAAGAACGGAATTGATATCGTTAATTCTAATAGTCATTCTCTTATGTTTACCAATAACAACAAAAGCCTCCTACAAATTTAAAAATAGTATAGCTTTTTGGGGAAATGTTATAAATGAAAGTTCTTATACTAATGTAACGGCAATAAAATTCCACGGGCATTCTTTGATGCAAAATGGGAGGTTTCAAGAAGCAATAAATGAGTTGTTACCTTTAGCAAACTCTTTAAAATTTGATTATGATGAAGTAAACTATGCATTGGGGAGCGCTTTTATATTAAATAATGATTACATAAACGCTGCAGAAATATTTGAGATGATGATTCAAAAAAGACAAATGCGTATACCACAAGTATATGCAAGTCTCATTCTGGCAATGCGTTTTTTGGGAAATACAGAAAAAGAAAACTACTACCTTAATGAGTTTATAAAAGTTACAGATGCTGACCAAAGCACTGCAGTGGCATATTTGAATAATTTCAATAATTTTATAAATAGAGAGAGAGAAATCAATCTCTCAAGGCCAAAGACTATATAAAAATATGTCAGATTTTATATTTCTTTTATTTTAATTCAAATGTTTCTTCTTGAACTCTAGTTCTTCTTTGTTGTTTCTTGTAAAATCAATAGTTATTTTCTCTCCTTCTTTAAATTCTCCTGCAATAAGCTTTGAAGAAAGAGGATTTAATAGATACAACTGGATTGACCTTTTTAAAGGTCTTGCGCCAAAAGCAGGGTCATAGCCTTTTGAAGATATAAAGTCTTTGGCTTTATCTGTAAGCTCAACATGTATTTTTCTATCAGCTAAACGTTTTTCAAAAGATTTAAGCTGTATATCAATAATCTTATTTAGCTCTTTTTCTCCTAAGCTTTGGAATATTATAGTTTCGTCTATTCTGTTTAAAAACTCTGGTCTAAAATATTTATGGAGTTCTTGCATTACTTTATTTTTCATACTGTCATAATTATTATATTCCTGAATATATTGAGAACCAATATTAGACGTCATTATTACAACAGTATTTTTAAAATCAACTGTTCTACCCTGACCATCTGTAAGCCTACCATCGTCAAATAACTGAAGCATGACATTAAACACTTCAGAGTTTGCTTTTTCTACTTCGTCAAATAAAACCACGCAGTATGGCCTTCTTCTTACAGCTTCGGTAAGCTGGCCGCCTTCTTCAAAACCTACATATCCGGGAGGCGCACCTATAAGACGCGAGACACTGTGTTTTTCCATATATTCAGACATATCTATTCTAACTATATTTTTCTCGTCATCAAACAACAGTTCTGCCAAAGCTTTAGCAAGCTCTGTTTTGCCTACACCTGTAGGTCCCAAAAACAAAAATGAACCTATAGGTTTATTTGGATCAGAAAGCCCTGAACGTGAACGGCGCACAGCATTTGATATTGCAATTACTGCTTCATCTTGGCCTATAATTCTTTCATGAAGTCTATCTTCCATTTTAATGAGTTTGTGCATCTCTCCTTCCATCATACGCATAACGGGAATGCCTGTCCATTTACTTACAACTTCAGCAATATCTTCTTCATCAACTTCCTCTTTCAACATCTTTTTTTCTTTTTGTAATTTCAAAAGCTTTTCATTTTCATCTTCCAATTGTTTTTGCATGTTTGGAATTTTTCCATAACGAATTTCAGCAACGGTATTTAAATCACCGCTTCTTTCAGCCTTTTGCTCTTCAATCTTCATATTCTCAATATCTTCTTTTAAGCGTCTAATCTGCGAAATTGAAGATTTCTCTTTTTCCCAGTGAACTTTCATACCAGCTGAGTCTTGTCTGAGTTTATCTATTTCTTTGTCCATATTTGCAAAGCGTTCTTTTGAAACTATATCAGTTTCTTTCTTTACTGCCTGTTTTTCAATTTCAAGCTGTCTTATCTTGCGTTCAACAGCATCAAGTTCTGTAGGCATGGAATCTATTTCTATTCTTAATCTGCTTGCAGATTCATCAACTAAATCTATAGCTTTATCAGGCAAATATCTGTCTGTTATATATCTTGCGCTAAGCGTTGCTGCGGCCACTAATGCTGAATCTTTTATTTTCACACCGTGATGAACTTCATATTTTTCTTTTATTCCTCTAAGGATTGCTATAGTATCTTCAACAGAAGGCTCTCCTGCGTATACAGGCTGAAAACGCCTTTCTAATGCAGCATCTTTCTCAATATATTTTCTATACTCATCTAAAGTTGTAGCACCGACAAGTTTGAGCTCGCCTCTTGCAAGCATAGGTTTTAGCATGTTTGCAGCGTCAACAGCGCCTTCGCAAGAGCCTACACCAACTATTGTATGCAGTTCATCTATAAAAAGAATTACTCTGCCACCAGCAGACTGTATTTCTTTAAGAACGGCCTTCAACCTATCTTCAAATTCACCTCTATATTTTGCACCTGCGATTAAAGCTCCTAAGTCTAACGCTATAACTTTTTTGTCTTTTAAGCTTTCTGGAACATCGCCAGAAACTATACGTTGAGCCAATCCTTCAACTATAGCGGTTTTGCCTACGCCTGGCTCACCGATTATAACGGGATTATTCTTTGTTCTTCTAGATAAAACCTGAACACACCTGCGAATTTCTTCATCTCTGCCAATAACAGGGTCTAATTTCCCTCTTTTAGCTAAATCAGTTAAATCTTTTCCATATTTTTCTAGTGCTTGATATTTATCCTCAGGATTTTGGTCTGTTACTCTTTGGTCACCTCTTATGCTTACAAGATTTTTTAAAATAACATCTTTTGTAAGTCCATATTTTTTTAGAATTTTTGAAGAGTTTTGAGAAGATTCTTCAGCTATTGCAATAAGTATATGTTCTGTTGAAACATAATCATCTTTTAGGTTTTTTGCTACTTTTTCTGAAGTATTTAAAATTTTTGTAAGACCTTGGGAAAGATATACCTTTCCGCCAGAGACCTTTACTTTATTTTCTATATCGGAAAGTAAATCTTTTGATATGTTTGAAAATAACATTTCTTCCTGACCGGTAGCTGCAATTTCTTTTATAATGGCCCCAACAATGCCGTCTTGTTGTTTAATTAAGGCATACAAAACATGTTCTGAAGTAATTTCTTGATTTCCATACTCAGATGCTATATTTCGAGCATCTTCTAACGATTCTTGGGATTTAATTGTAAATTTAGAAAGATTCATAGTTCCCTCCATCTTGGTAAAACTGCGAGAGGATTATACAAAAATTTCCATAGAAAACTGAATATGTGAGTTGCTATTTATTTGATTTTAGCTTTTCTTCAAGAACTTTGATTCTGTTAATCATCTTTTGCTCCAGCTTTTTTTGTTCTTCTAAAACAAATTTCATAGCTTCAGATATTGGGTCTGGTAACTTGGCATGTTCAAGCTTTTTCACTTCTTCTATGGTGTGACCAAGGCTTATTCTAGCTGGCACGCCAATAGCTGTAGCGTTATCAGGCACGTCATGTGTAACTACTGATGCAGCCGCTACTCTAGCATTTTTCCCTATACTAATAGCACCTAAAAGTATAGCATTTGACCCCAAAACTGCATTATCTCCAACTGTAGGGTGTCTTTTTTTCTTTTCTAAGGTTGTTCCGCCTAAGAGTACTCCCTTATATATTAAAACGTCATTTCCTATTTCTGCAGTCTCACCAATTACAACACCCATTCCATGATCAATAAAAACTCTTCTTCCCATTGTTGCGCCTGGATGTATTTCTATCCCTGTTATAAATCTATTTATATGGGAAACAAATCTTGCTGTAAAATGAAACTTTTTTCTCCAAAGTTTATTGGCAACTCTATGTAAAATGACAGCATGGAGACCAGGATAAGAAAAAATTACTTCCCACTTTGATCTTGCTGCAGGATCTTTGAGGAAAACATTTTTAATATCTTCTTTTATAACCTTAAACACAATGATGTGATTATACAAAATAATTAGAAATCCTGTTATCTCAAAATTAAAATTGGACTATGCAAGCAAAGAAACGTCTTTCCCTTAATTCTGAAATAACATATCTTGTAAGCGTTCATAAAATATTATACTTTTTCAATATCTTCCAATCTATATTCATAAAAACATCTGCAAAATTACGGGTGCGTTAATGTATCATATGTAACCACATTACTTTACAAAAAAGTAAGGAAATAGGATTACTCCTAATATTGCAACTCATTTAAAACTTTTGTAGAATTTATGTAGAGCTTTGAGCGAACTTTATAAAAAATACGATAAACAATTGGAGGAGAAATGCTTTTAAAATTCAACAAGTTTTTAGTTCTTTTTATATCCCTCTTTCTTC
>JAITJN010000053.1 GCA_031278895.1 Candidatus Endomicrobiellum guadaloupense | reverse complement strand
GAAAATATAAAAAGTAAATTAAAGAAAATAAATATTATAGATACATCTTACTTATATAGACATGTGATACCAAATCTTTCTGTATATTCAGATCCTAAAATTCCTACAGAATGGTACTTGAAGAACAAAAAAGCAATAGAAAAACTAAAAGTTGATACGGAATTAAAATCTTGGGCATGTGGAATAAATACTGAAACATTCAAAAAATGGTATCAAAAAATAATGATAGATTTTGGAGGAGATGAGAATGGTGCAGGCATAATATTAGATTTTAGAGATAAAGTAATGCAAACGTCTTCTCTAGCAGCTTATAAAAATAATACCGATCTTGAAGGTTGTATAGAATTTATGCTGGAAGAGACAGCTTATGCTTGCGCTTTTTTAAATGGTTCTGCTTTAGTATAATAGGACTATACGCGCACAAAACTCCCTTATTTCTTTGCCATTAATATTTAAGAGCATATGCTCTATTTGAATATGGGCTTTGTAGCCATAGGGTACTCTTTTGCTGTGTCCATTAACTTTCGTATGATTTTACGTTCTTTTTGACAACTTAAATAACGAACTGCCACTATTACATTTCTATCCATCAGCTTTTTAAGCTCATTTCCTACACATGACAATTACATCTCAATATTTTCTCGTAATAAAAGCTCGTGCATTTTCTCTTTCCTTACTTCTCCTACTTTTCTAATAACTGTTCCTCTTAATTTTCTTGCTTGAACTAATTGCTGGGCTCTTTTGCTCAAAGCCACAACTCCTCTTATTGTGCCAATTCTTTCTTGCCTTTTGTCCATCGTTTTATTCTTCTCTCTCTCTTATATTATCTTACTTATTCCCATTAATTTCGATCCTTTCTCCTTTAATTTTTCGCCTTGTTCTAGTATCTTTCTTGCCAGCTTTCACGGGAATTGACGATTTATAATAATTAATATCAAAATAGATAATTGCTATTTTACGAAATCAACAGCATTCTGCAATATTATTTTCCCCCATCCATATTTGCCATCAAAGCCCTCTCTTGATGGGTGTTGAAGAGCAAGCACATATCTTTCAGGGTGAGGCATAAGACCAAAAACATTCCCTTTTGTATTACAAATCCCAGCAATCTGTTCAACTGACCCGTTTGGCGTTAAAGGATACTGCGGAGTTTTACCATCTTTAGTTGAATATCTAAATACAATCTGATTGTTTTTATTTAATTCTTCTAAAAGTTTGTCGTTTATAGAAATAAATTTTCCCTCGCCGTGAGCTACAGGAAGTGTTATTACGTCAGGAAGGTTTTTTGTCCAAATGCAACTAGACTCATTTCTAATTTTTTTTTCTATTTTAAAATATGTCCAACGACATTCAAATTTATCTGAATCATTATAGTAAAGCGTTGAAGTTTGTTCAAAAAGTTCAGGATCTGGAAGCAACCCCATTTTAACCAAAACTTGAAATCCGTTACATATGCCGATAACAGGCTTACCACTTAGAGAAAACTTTTTTACTTTATCGCCAAGCTTATTTTTAATTTCGTTAGCCAGTATCTTCCCTGACGCTATATCGTCGCCGTAAGAGAATCCTCCAGGAAAAACCAAAATATCGTACTCAAAAATTTTATTTTTCTTCTCTACTAAAGAGTTTATATGTACTACATCCGCGGCAGCTCCACACAATTCAAAAGCAGTTTGTGTTTCATAGTCACAATTTGTACCTGCAGTTTTTAAAATCAATGCTTTTACTTTTTTCATATATTATACCTATCTTATTTACCAAGTTATTGTGTTGCGCCAAGCATTTAAAAGATTTTTTGATTTTTCTTTCACTTTTATCTTATTTTTTACGCTTTCAAAAACTACATTTTTGTCTTCTGTTACACAACCAACTTCAGCAAAAATACAATCTTTAAAAATACCTTTAAACTTAAACTCGTTTTCAGGGTTTACTTCAACAACAAATCTGCCGTTTGACTCAGAAAATAGTATTTCAGCAACACTCAATTCACCTTTAGTCTTAATTACATCTATATCAATTTTTACGCCTTTATCACCAGCAAAAGCCATTTCACTTATTGCAACAACAAGACCACCATCAGAACAATCGTGGCAAGATTGCACTAATCCGCTGTTTATAGCTTTATAAATTCTCTCCATTATTTCTTTTGATTCTTTTGGATAAACTTCCGGAACAACTCCTCCTTTAACATTTTTTATCTTTGCAAGAACAGAACCACCTAGCTCATTTCTTGTAATACCAAGTACAAATATTTTATTTCCTCCATTTTTGAGCGGCATGGTAACAGTATGTACTACGTTTTCTATAACTCCCATGGCAGATATTAAAAGCACTGGAGGAATAGAGTATTTTTTAGTGCCGATACAATATTCATTATGCAAGCTGTCTTTGCCAGAGATAAAAGGAATATTAAAAGCTTTTGACATGTCATAACAAGCATTCGCAGCTCTTACTAAACTTCCTAGAATTTTAGGGTTGTTAGGATTACCCCAACAAAAATTATCAAGAACAGACATCTTCTCAATATTAGCGCCAACAGCCACAGCATTCCTTAAAGATTCTTCTACAGCGTTTGCTGCCATTTTATATGTATTTATTTTCCCATATTGTGGGTTTAATCCATTAGACAAAACAATGCCTTTTTTAGTCCCCTTTGCTACAGTATAAGGGAATATAACAGCTGCGTCGCCTGGCCCTGAACCTTCTATGCTATTACATTGCAAAGGTTTTACAATTGTCTGTCCTTGAACTTCATGATCATACTGCCTTATAATCCATTCTTTTGAACAAACATTTAAATCTGCAAGCACATCTTTCAAAACTTTTAAAAGAGAAGCTGAATTCATCTTAATTGGTTTTTGAACATTTTCTTCTTTTATTTTGTAAACAGCGGGTCTTATAGGTTTTGGAATACCATAATGTAAAAAAAACATATCAATACTTGCTACGACATCACTGTCATATTTCAATGTCAACTTTTTATCTTTTGTAAATTTCCCGACAAATACTGCTTCAACATTTTCTTTATTAAATAGTGCTACTATTCTCTTTTTATTTTTTGGATGTACAGCAAACACCATTCTTTCTTGAGCTTCAGAAATCCATATTTCCCAAGGTACAAGTCCATCATATTTTAAAGGTACTCTATCTAAATAAACAAGTGCGCCTGTTTTCTCGCCAAGCTCGCCTATAGCGCTAGATAGCCCACCTGCACCACAATCTGTAACAGCTCTATAAAGATTTAAATCTCTAGCTTTAAGCATTGTGTCTAAAACTTTCTTCTCAACTATTGGGTTTCCTATCTGAACTGCGTTGACATCACATTCTTGGTCAAGCTGTATAGAAGAAAATGTTGCTCCATGTATTCCATCTCTGCCAGTTCTTCCGCCGACAACTAAAATCAAATCACCTGAGTTAACTTTTTTATTAATTTTGCTTTTAGGAATTATTCCCATCGTTCCGCAATAAACAAGAGGGTTTGCCATGTATCCTTCGTCAAAGTAAACAGCTCCATTTACTGTAGGAATTCCCATTTTATTTCCGTAATCCCTTACTCCTGAAACTACACCTTTTAGTATTGTCTTTGGATGGCGCATACCTTCAGGCACTTGAGAATCTTTTGTGTGAGGGTTTCCAAAACAAAATACATCTGTATTTGCCAAAGGTTTTGCCCCAAGCCCAACACCTAGAATATCTCTTATAACCCCGCCAATACCTGTAGCAGAACCTCCGTATGGTTCAAGAGCTGACGGATGATTATGCGTTTCCACTTTAAAAGCTACACCATTCTTTGCGTCAAATTCTATTATGCCAGCATTGTCTTTAAATACAGATAAACACCATTTTTTATTTAATTCCATAGTAGCTTTAAAAATAGTTTCTTTTAACAAATTGTTGTAAGTTCTTTTTGTCTTCTTAGTGCCTTTTTCTTCTGTATAGTCTATTATTCCAGTAAGCGTTTTATGTTTGCAGTGTTCGCTCCACGTCTGGGCTATAGTTTCTATTTCTACATCGGTTGGATTTCTTTTTAACTTTCTAAAATAATCTTGTACTGCTTTCATCTCTGCAAGTGATAAAGAAAGTACATTTTTTGTGCTAAGCTCTCTCAATTGTTTATCTGACAAACTTAAAATCTCTATAGTTTGGCAATTTGTTGTAGCTTTCATTTTATTTTATACTCTTGGACTAATGTGTTGGCTAATAATTTTACAGCTATCTTATCTAAAACAGTTTTTGAAATATTTCCGTGTAAGTAATATTTATGCCCAGTTTTAACTCTGACCTCTTTAGTAATCCCTAAATCTTTTATAGCTTTTATAACGCTCTCAGAAACAGTATCTGTGACACCTTTTTTATACAAAACTTCTATAACAGAACTCTTGGATTTCTTAGAATCTGAATTTGAACTAATCTCAAACTTTTCAGTTATTTTATCGCTAAGCAGTTCTGAAGCTATAGTTTTGGCTTCAGTTTTATTTATATCTCCGTCAATAATATAAACAGAAGCATAGTCAACTTTTGTAATTCCTTTGATTTCAACTTCTGAAATTTTAGACAATACATGCTCGCCGCGGGAATCTTTAAATCCTTCTTTTGTAAAAATCTCTATCTCAAACATTAAAAATTTCTCCAGTCAATTTTTCATAAGCACTGACATATTTCCCCATAGTTTTTTCAAGAACATCTTTTGGAAGGACAGGCGCAGGCGAAGATTTATCCCAGTTTATACTTTCAAGATAATCTCTTATGTATTGTTTGTCTAAGCTGTCTTGAGGTTTGCCTTCCTCATATTTGTTTACTTCCCAAAATCTTGAAGAATCTGGTGTAAAAATTTCGTCTATCAATATTAAATTGTTATCATAAAAACCAAATTCTAATTTTGTATCCGCAAGTATTATGCCTTTTGACAATGCATAAGTACTAACTTTTTTGTAAAGCTCTATTGAAATCTTTTTTAATCTTTCTGCAGTATCTTTTCCAACTATTTTTACCGTTTTTTCAAAAGAAATGTTCTCGTCATGTTTGCAGCCTTCTTCTTTGCTTGAAGGAGTAAAGATAGGTTCTGGAAGTTTAGAAGATTCTTTTAGTCCTTCTGGAAGTTTTATACCACAGACTGTCTGTAATTTTTGATACTCTTTCCACCATGAACCAGCCAAATAACCTCTGACAATACATTCAATATCAACTCTGTTTGCTTTTTTAACTATCATTGATCTGTCACAAAGGTATTTATATTTTTTAAGTCCAGTAGGAAACGTATTAAAATTTCCGGTAATAATGTGGTTTGGAACTATACCTTGAACAAAATCAAACCAAAACATTGAAAGTTTGTGTAAAACTTTGCCTTTATTTGGGATAAGTGTAGGAAGCACGTGGTCAAACGCCGAAATTCTGTCAGAAGCTACTATAAGATAACTTTGACCTAAGTCATAAACATTTCTAACCTTCCCTTTATGTATCAAAGGAAGATTTATAGATTCTTCTTGATTGCTCATTTTGATTTCCTCTTACGATTTTATATTAAAAATTATACAACTTTTGTAGCAATTTTTCATTTTTTTGATTTATAAAAAATGTTAAAAGACTGATAATTAAAAATAGTACATTGACAATTAAGCTATTTATGAATTTTTTAATCTCGCTCTGAACTATCAAACACAGCTCATTTATTCAAAGGATTTTCTAAATACTTAAATGTCAAATAAATGTAAGATTTTTTATTTCAATTATTCTTTTAACTAATTCCATCCCTTTTATCATTCTCTATTTTTAAGTGGGTTGATGTGGTTGAACTTTTATATGCAAAGTTAAAAGACTAACGAAAAAAAGATTTACTCCTTGATATTGCATTCCAATTTAGAATTTTTGTAGAATTTGTGTAGAGCTTCAAGTGATCTTTATAAAAAATATAAGAACAATTGGATGGTAAATGCTTTTAAAATTCAACAAGTTTTTAGTTCTATCCATATCCCTGTTTGTTCTTGTCTTTTTTTATAATATTTCCTTTGCTGGAAAAACTGTCAACATAAATCTTCAAATATCTAAAAACACTTTGTACGCAGCAAATGGAACTGATAGTAAGAATTATTCAATACCTTTTCGTCAAGACTCAAATGATAATATTTTAAATTTGAATGTTACACCAGGGATTGGATGTGCTATTTTTGGAGGAGCAGGAAAAGGAGAGATTTTTAATCCCAATAATCCAACCACTTTATTAGGGGATGTAAGAAATAATACACTAAATGTAAATTGTAATATTGATGATAAATGTTATCTTTGTGGTGGTGCAACTTCAAATGGTACAGTTTCACGTAATACTGTAAATGTCTATGGTGGTGGATCTTCCACTAATACTGAAGCCATGGTTTATGGAGGGCGTGTCTTTATTTCAGGATCTGCTGAAAGTAATACTGTAAACATTTATAAGGACTTCAGTTGTAGATCTGTTGCTGGAGGTGTGGTTGGGAATGGCATTTCAAGTTTTAATACACTAAACGTTTTCTCTAAATTGAATTTCTTTAATGATAGAACAACTAATCTACGAGGTGTTTATGGAGGGAGAGTGGATGGTGATGGGAATAGTATGAATAATAGTATCAATGTTTATGGTAGCATCACCGCGCAAAGAAATGTAGATATAAGTGGTGGATATGTTGATAGAGATGGCAGTGCTACTAGTAACAGAGTAAACATTGCTGGAACTATTCATTCGGGAAATTGGTTAAATGTCTATGGTGGAAATGTTAATGTAGCAGGCAGTGCTACTAGTAACAGAGTAAACATTTCTGGGAATATTGAGGCTGAGGGAGATATAGATATTACCGGAGGAAAAGGTGACGATACTGCTGGCAATGTCGTAAGCATCTCAGGGAAGATTGGTTCTAGTGGAGGTGGAACCGTAACTATTGCTGGTAGTGATGGTTCTAAGAGTGCAGTAAATAATAAAGTAATAATATTGGAAACAGCCGAACTCCCAGAGCATAGTGTTTTATATGGAGGAAGTCTTTTAGAGGCTGGAGTGTCTTTAGGGAACTGTTTAGAAGTATCCT
>JAITJN010000052.1 GCA_031278895.1 Candidatus Endomicrobiellum guadaloupense | reverse complement strand
GAAGAAAGTATCCAACAAATATTGGCCACATACGAGACGCTAAAAGAAATAGCTACAGCAGGTGGTTACACGTTGTCTTATGTAGAAGGAACAGGAGAAGTAGCAGGACACTTTGTGGTGGTAACAGACAATGTGGCAGGAGTAGCAATAGATGTGTATCCGTTTAATCGTGATAAAAGTGCGGTAAATTTACAGAATATCAAAAACATTTTCACAGTCTATGCATCATTAAAAACGATAGCCCAAACCAATGGATATACCATTGAATATTTTAATGTGAACATTCCTTATTTTAAAGTAATTATAGCACCTGGTGTTTCATTAGATATATATCCATTTGTCAATAGCGATGCACAAGTTGTTGATGTTGCAACATTACAAAATATATTTAAGTTTTATGAAGATTTAAAAACTGCTGGTTTTTCTTTAGTTGAGGTGGGGTTATATTTTGATGATAAAGGAGATCCTTACTTTAAGGTAACAAAGGAAGGTACAGATTTAGAATTTAATGTATATGTTTTTGATAAATCTGGGAATGTTACACAGATAGATAATTTAAATCATATTTTTGACTTATACAAAAGTTTGGTAGAACAAGGATATAGAGTAGAGGTAAATTATGATCAAAATGGATACTTATATTTCAAAATAACAAAAGCTGATGGATCAACCATAGATTTATATCCATTTGATAGAGATGGGAACTTTGCTTACTACGACGGAATGGAAAATAACTTATTTAATGCTAAGGTAGATGCTGCATATCAAATAATAGGAATTTTATTGATAGTGCTTTCATTAATATTACCAATTGCCATAATCTGGGCCATAGTATATTGGATAAAAAAAGCTGGTCCAGCATGGAAAAGACGCAAAATAAAGCAACTTTCTTCCTACTATTACAATTTCGATTACAATGGAGAAATGCCATTTAAAAAAGCAGACAAGCTTATAGAAAGTCGATCAGTGGCTCTTAGTAACATACAATCTAATATAAAGACAGAAAAACTAAAAGTAGAAGAACCTTCTAAGGCTCAATTATTAGTTCACTTAAAAGATTTAAGGACAAAATTAAGCGAACTTACTCAAACGACTTTTCAGCTGTCAAATAATTTTTATAATCTTAGCGCTGTAGAGTTAAACAAGAAATATGACGATCTTTGGCGCTATATAGATGCTGCATTTACTGCAATTGAAGCATTAAGAGCTGAATTTGAAACAGCAACAGGATTTAGCAGATATCAGATAAGGGAAAGAAGTAACGATAATTTTAAACACTATAATGATCTTTTTGCGCCTTCACCTTTTGATGTAAAAGAAAGGACTCTTTCTGGGTATTCGCTTGATGATTTCCAAGCAGCCATAATGCAAATAAATGAGACAAGAGGAGTCATCGTTGATTTCAATAACGTTTTTAAAAAAGTAAGGCTTATGCATAAACTTAATCCTGAGATGGTTGGCCAGCCTGTAACTGTGGGCTTATTAAGGTTATTCCAAGGTTTGAGACCAATTTTTTTTACTGAGTCTCAATTAGAGAATTTAGCGCAAAAAATTAATGACCGATTAAATAGCGAAAGCAAAGTTAAACAAGGTCCAAGAGAAGCACCGGATTTGGTATTAGAAGAAGCCCCTGATGATATTAGCTCAGGGACGTTTTTCTCCATTATGGAGAGTAATGATGATGATGATGATGATGATGTATATATTGATGTTGCAGTTGTTAGAGGATACTCTAAGTATTTAGGGTTAGTGAGGGGGAGCCCTGTAGAAGTAGAGCCAATACTCAAGAACGTAAGAGACTCAATGTCTCCGCAAGACAGAGCAAACCATGCATTGATGTGGGAAAGGTTAAGAGCAGAATTCTTAAATAAAGTTGAAGCTAAAATACTTAAAGAAATGAAAGATGCTACTGATCTAGATGCTCTGCGAGACGTTCTTTACAATGATGATGTGCCAATAACAGACTCAATATTAGTACTAAGACAGATGCTATCTTTAGGATTAATCACTACGCAAATTATACAAAGAGTTGCTGATAAGAAACCAGATATGACTTATGAAGATATGTTTCGCGAACTTGTATACGAAGTTATTGTATTGCCTGAATATAACAAACTTGCTCCTTATTTGCCAGAGACATGGAAAGATGCTAGAGAGGTTTCTACTGGCGAGAACGTGAGAAGTAGAATACTAAAGATGTTAGCAGACAATACAGTAGCGGCGCTTGTGGCAGACCCTACAAGATTAAGCAAAAGTCAAGATGGTGATAATAGATTGACTATAGATGTAACACAGCCAGATGGTCCAATACAAAGTTCATCATTAACATTGAGAGAAGCAATACTATACAGATTGTTAATTATAAATCCTTCCGCTACAGTAAATCCAAAAATAGCAAAATTAAAAACACTAATCAATGAAAATAATTACAATGCTGCGTTAAATCATTTAAATACGATGACTGATATAGAACAAGAATTATTAAGTAGATTGCGTGTAATTTTACAAGAGGCTAAAGATGGTGGAGTATTTAATGAGAGAGAAGCAATAAGTATTCTTTCAAGTATGGAAACATTAAATTATTCTCTTGGTCAGCAGGCCAGAGACTGGCCAATGACAGTTGCGTTAGTAGTTGAGATAGAGAAAATAATTTCATCTAAACCAACAGAGGAAGAAAATAAGGCTGCTCAGAAAAAGTATGACTCCCACATTGCGTTGAACCCTGACTATGTACGCTACGCTCAAAGTGCTAAAGAAAAATATTTAATTGGATTGAAAAGAGATGCAATTTGTCAGAGAATCCAAGCAATGAGCCTTTTCTTAAAAATGAAAGAAGAGATGCTAAAAGAAAATGAAAGAGAAGTCACTCAAAATAAAGGTATTAGAAGACAAGAGGATATGCTTGCAACAAGAATGACAGATGAAAAGTTTCTTTACATGTTTACAATATTGCTTAGCGACTTTGTTGGCAAAAAGTTTTTAGAAGATAAAGTAAGGATGGAAACAGATGAGGAATACGATGCAAGGATTAGGTCACGCAATTATCAAATGTATAGTTTGTCTGATATATCGTATGACAAATTTAAAGAAGTTTTTGATTTTTTACATGTAACATTTGATGAAAAGGGTACAGCCACAATGGCACTCGTTATTAACGGGAGAACAGAACAAATAGTTATTGGCGATAGACTTCATATGGATCTTATGAAAGCTGTGACACTTTATTACAGCAATATGAATGCCCAACGCGAGGCAATGACTGCCGAAGAAGTGCAAATTCTTGATAGAGAAAGTCTACTAGAATTAAGTAAAGCATTTAACCAAAGTTATCTTAACTTATCGGCAGCTGCAACGCTAGGTACTGTAGCTGAAACTGAACAAGGAGAATCTTCATTTGAGAGAATGAATGATTTGTCACAAATAAGCACAAATAAAACTTGGAATGCTATAAAAGTTTCTTTTAAATCAAAATTTAAAATGGTGAGTTTTGAATTTTGGGGAATAAAAACAACTGGACAGAAAGTAGGAACTGTGTTGTTAACTGTATTATTTATATTATTGGCTGTTGGACTATTTACTGCATATTTCTTTATCCCTGTTGCATTGCCAACTGTAGCAGCAACAATTGTAGTAGGATTTCTAAAAAACATGTTGTTTACAATTGGTGGCATGTTTTTTGCTGGAGCCTTTAAATTTCCTTTTATGTTGTTTGGTTATTCAGAAGATAAAGGAATGAAGAGATCATATTTAAAGTTGTCAGTTATATTTTCAGCAGTATGGGGTGGAATACTAGGAGGATTGGTTACAAGAGGATTGCCTGTAGCAATAGGATACATATTGTTAGGCGGGTTTCCAGCGGTTGGAGCAATTATAACAATATTAATAGGTTTTCTGACATGGATATTTACTGCAAGTCCTACTTTCCACGCGCTTAGCGACTATATGATAGCTAGTAGAGGACAAACTGCAATGCAAGAAGAAAACTTATCCCCTGAATATAAAACAAAAACTAGGAAAGTAACTTTGCAAAAGTTAGCAGTAGGTTTTATGATGTTAGGCGCTTTGCTTACTTGGGTTGTAGGTGGTGCAGTAGGAGGATTTATTCTCCTTGCGTTTGCTGCGGTTGGAGCTATTGTTACGATTGCAGCTTATGTCTACAGCTGGATAAAAAATAAAAAATTTAACAAGTCAGACTTGATTCCTCTTATATGTTCGGTTGTAGCTTTTATTGGAATACCTGCATTGCTGGTGTTTGCTGCCCTTCCAATATGGGCAATGGTTTTGATTATACTAGGTGGGGTAATTGTGTTAGGCATAATAGCTTACAATTTGTACGGCAAGGCAAAAGAATCAGATAAAATAGAAGAAAATAGATACGAAAGAATGTATAAAGACTACATAGATAAAGAAAAATATGGTTTGCTTGTTCCTGGTATGAGCGTAAGAGAATATTTAGAAGGTGTACTAAATAGAATGTACGAAACGGGACTTATTACTCAAGACGAAAGATTATCATGGACAAATAGGCTTAATAATCAAGATGTAGGAGCTTTTATTAATTTCCAGGATTCACAAGCAAGACAAATAATGGATGACGCATTTATGACATTAGGCTTAGATAAGCCTCCAATAGGCTCAAAGTATGCTGTACCTGCGTCTTCAACAATACTTCAGACAGGAAAAGAAGTTGTAAATATGTCTTGGGACAGACTTACAGGGCCTGAATCTGGAGATAAAAATGGTACATTGCTTGGCAAGTATGCCCAAGCCCAACAAGCCCGCTGGTCAGAGACTATGAGAAGAATAGAATCAGTAAAGATGGAACATATTTTTCAGTTTATAATGGCTTCAAAATTTGTATTTAATGCTGTAGGTTTTGAAGCAGGAGATGTAACTAGTATTTTTGCTCCATATATGGAAAGATTTTTTGGTTATAAAAGTAACAGTCCTCTTGTTACTTTAGCCTTAAGGGGAAAGTTATCTGAAGAAGAGAAAAAGGAAGTTACTCCCAAAATGTTGGAAGATGTAGTCACTTTATGGGCATATATTGATGCTGAATTAGGAATGTACGAAGAAGAGAGTGTTTTTGATAGTAGGGATTATGCAATAGACTCTGAGGGTGATGAGTCTATAATATTTCTTCATAATCGCAGTGCGATTAGCCTTATGAGTACTGGACTAGATAATACTACTTTTAACAAGCTAAAAGATATTTATAAAAGATTTCACAAAGAAGCAGTTAAAACATTGGGTGATGAATTTTTTAAATTAAAAAGAAACAGGTCAATTCTTAATGAAATACAAAGGTTTGTGGACAAAGTTAAAGCCGAACGTACTCTTTACAACAGAGATGATGTTAAAGAGTTAGTGGACAGAATAATACATAATCTTCAAGATAAGTTAGAAGGTTATGACAAAAAAGAGATGTTCCAACATATAAAAGCATTAATTCAATTGGTTAATGATAAAAAAGAGTTTAAAGTCACTGAAGAACTTCAAAGATTTGTATTAAGTGAAAGTGAAATATCGTACTCTCGCTTTGATTTGGATAAAAAAGAGGAAGAGTTTATTAATAATCAGATAGCTAATAGTCCGCAACTTAAAGATCTTTACGTTCCTATTTTATCTGAATTTGCTACTAACAATGACATAAGCGAAAAACCTAGAAACAAATCAAAAGAACTCCTATCCGGTGTGTTTAATAAAAAAGATGTAGTTGATAGTGAATTATCAGCTATTATCAGAGATTATAATAGAATACAGGTTTTTATAGAAAAATTAAGAGATCTAAAAGAAACTGATGAGATAAGCCTTCCTCAAATGGAAACAGATCTTGGAAAACAAATGCTTGCTGACATAATAGGAGAAGTGGAATCTTTCGGGAATATGGCAGTGTTTAGCAATACTCCTGTTATTGAAAGTATAGCAAGAGATATATATCAACGACATGTAGATCTTGCAAAGAATGCCGGAGACTATGAGTATTTAAAAGCAATAAAAGATATCGTTGCTGATCCAAGATGGAAAGGGTCTTTAGAAGCAGCTTGCAATTCAGATGTATTAGATCTAAATAGTGTATTTATTAAAAAGTATAAACAATACAGGTCTAGAGTAAGAGAAATCAATTTACCAACAATAAGCAATTATTATATAGAACGCGATATTGAGATGGAGCCTAGTAATAATGCTGAAGAGCAAGCATTAGTTAAAGAAATTAGATCTTTAGAAGCTTTCTTAAAGAAATTGCGCCAAAAGCAAACTCCAAAAGAATTAGAACTTGCTAAGAAAATAGAAGAAAGGCTTAGCATGTTAAGAAGGCCTGTAGAAAAAAGACAAGCACAAGCAACAAATATTCAAACTAAAGCCAGACAAAGATATGAAGAAATTAGAAATCTTATTAATCAAATATCAACTCTGCAACCAAATTTAAATTTATTAGATAGAGAAACTATTTTAAAAGCAGATAATGCTATTAGTACCGGTATAAACTTAACAAATTTTGAAAGTAGTTGGACAAGGTATGAACGAGCATTAGCAAACTTAAGAGATAGCATTGCAACTTTACAAAATACACCTGATTCTTTATTCCAAGCTCAACAAGCAAGAAAAGAATTGCTAATAGCTTTTAGTGATATACATGTATATGTTACTTCTGTTACTTCCAGGTATCTAGATTTAAATCCAGCTTTTCACAGTATAATACAGAGCCAAATTTTTCCTAAGTTTGATGATGTAGAAAGACTCTTAAAAGTAAGTTTGGTGGAGCCGCCAGTACCAGTCAATATTGCGGCTTTGGCACCAGTTAGGCCTCAGGCGCCTCCTACTGCCCCTGCGCCTGTGGTTCCAGAAGTCTCCCAACAAGCTCTACCAGAAGAGTACATATACAGTATGGAAGCTCAAACTACCGGTAAAATAGGCAAGCAGTTTGAACAATTTAGAAGAGAAAATTTGTTTGAAATAGATCAGATATTAAAAGAAAATCCAGATTTGGTTGAGTTGTGGCAAAATATGACGACAACAATATCAACTTTTTACTTAGCCAATTTTTACGGTATAGATATAGCTTGGCACCCATCCAGAGATAGATCAATAGTATCAGTAAAATCAGCTCAACAATCAGAAAATCTAGATAGAATGTCAAGCCTGCATAATTTAATGTTAGACGCGCAAACCGCAAGAGAAATAGGGCAGAACGAATTTTCATCATATCTTGCAGCAGCTGCTGCAAGACAAGCTTTTAACGGTGTAATAGCAGTAAATCATGCCATGAGTATTCCCGGAACAGAGCTTGGCGATGATGGTACTCCACTAAATATGGCTGCAAGTGTGTATGGAGGAACAAAAAAAGTTTTCAGTCGCAATATAAGGAGCGGATTAAACGGATTTTTGACTTTTTATGGTCAGGGAACACTTGTAGGAACACTTGGTCTTGGAACTGGCTTTACAACTGTAGAAGATACACAAGGAGTTGTTATCCAGCAGGCATATTTTCAAATTGGTAGCCAAATATCAAAGAGAGTGCCGCATGGTATACATATGACTTTAGGAATACTTGACTGGGCTCGTCATAACATGGGGGCAGGTGCTACAGAAAGAAGATATGCAACCAATGTATCAAGATTGGAAGTTGAGGGTTATGGGATAACAGACAGAGGCACTAACATGGGCTGGGATAGAAAACTTATCAATAATGCTTTAAGTGCCAGATACCAAAGTAGTTTCACCGGACTTATATTTGTGACAATATTTCCAATACTTATAATGTTTTCAAGCTTTGCATATTTAGCACCATTTTTTCTTGCTTTGTCAATAATATTAATGTTGTCTCAATCGTCAGGAGTAGGAATGTTGTTTGCAGAAATTTATGACTCTGATGATGTAATAGTTGGTGTATTTAGATGGTTAAGAGATATTCTAAGAGGGTTTCCTCTTCTTTCAAATCAAATCCCTGCAAGCGCACAAGGTATAGAAGACGCTTCTTCAGATATTTATGAATTTGGCGGTACTATAAAAAGTAAACGTGCAGAAGAAGCTGTTGGTAGTGCATTAACAAAAGTAAGGTATGAAAATAAACCTGTATCTTGGGGAAAAATTGCTTTTACTTTTGCGGCTATATTTGTGGGTATAGTTTTGACTATGGCATTTCTTACCGGATTTGGTCTTGCACCTGTTTTGGGAGGTTTTGCCGGGTTTGGCATGTACTTACTATTTGCAGCGATAATAATGATAATACCTGCATTTATTGCCGCAGGCTGGATAGATGGTAAAAATGCATATGGTGCGTTTGTACAAAAAGACGGCTCTATAAAAAGTGAGAATTTATGGGGTTTTGGAAATTGGGGTTTTTATTGGAAAGCTATTGGCATATACTTGTTCCTTCTATTAACTCCTCTCTGGATAGTATTAGGTATTTTAGCTTTGATTGGTTGTCTTGTTTATTCCATATATAAAAGTGAGTTATATACTCCAAGAAATTTCCTCCAATGGTTGGACGAGCGTTCTGAAAGTAATTTGACTTCAGGCTCTATGAGCATAAATCAGGTATTAGACTCTTTTGATGGTGTAACTGATGAAAATGCAACCTTTATTCAACAGCAAATAGTTAATGAAATGGCAAAAGAAGAAAATATAAGAGAGTTAATTAGTATTTTAGGATTACCACAAAAAGTAGAAGAAACAGATAACCCACAATTAGTAGAAGCCAACGCAAATCTTATGAGACAAACAACGGACCGGCAAGAACTACAGAGACAGCTTGGTATACTAGAAGAATACATTCAACACAAACAAACAGAACTAGAGAATATGATTGAAGAATCTAAACGTGCATATGCATATGCATATGCTGTTGCAGAAATTAATGTTCTTAAACACCAAAGGGAAGATAGGGTAGAGCTAATTGGCAATACTTCAAGGGACATGGAAGATACCAAAGCGCAGATAGAGGCTATTAAAGAGGAGAACAGAGTAAATACATTTTTTGTCTATGATCTTTACGATACTAAAAGACCATCATATTTATCGAAAATGTTTAATTATTTAAAACAAAACGATCAAATTACAGATGAACAGAGAAATAAAGTAAGACTTTTATTTATAAAAGTCTTAAATGCGCTAACAGATAATGCACAAACAATATTAACTCCAGATGTAGTTTCGCCTCAATTCCTAAAAGCCTTAGAAGAAAGTTATACCTTAGAAGATTTGGATGATAACAGTTCTATTTCCTCAGATGCCTTATATGACATATCTGAAAGAATGCTTTCTGGAGAATCATTAGATTTAGAGATGGAGAGAGTTATTTTAAAGGCGTTATTATCTTTACCGATTGATCGTTCAAATTATAGCGTCAAATATTATCTTAATAATATGATTAATCCTACGAGTGTGCTTATTGGTAGAGTTAGAAAACGCTTTTTTATTAATGCAATAAAGAATATTTTTGAAGAAAGTACTGATTTTATAAAACAAACAACTCTTCCACAATTACGTATTGTCGCAGCTTTGACAAATCTTCAATTAAATCAAAGTATAGAAGATAATTGGGATGTTAGAGCCCAAAGCGATCATACAACTTTGATAATTAGAAGACTACTTGAATATTCTCAAATTTTGGAAATTCTTTACGATAAAGAGATTCCTCAAAATAAAGCTAAAGTTAAAAATTTATTATATGAGGTTATAAAAATAGCAAAGAGATTTTATAAAGAGATTGATTCTGGTCTATTGAGCATAGGAGGAAATGAAACACAAATGGACAGAATTGCGCCTATGATGAAAAAGCTGGATGTGATTATTAAAAAATATGATTTTGTTTATTATGATGTGGGGCTTCAAAGATTGGAGGAACAAAGCCCTTTAACTTTAGAAGATGTATCAGAGTTAAATAGATTAATAAGAAATAATTCACAAGAGCAAAAGTTTCTTCATTATTATAATCCGTTTGAACAACAAATCCGCGATCTTATAGCAAAGAGATTAGCTTTACTTAAAAAAGAAACAGGCGCAAATCAAAGCATAAGAGACATTATAAGTATTCAAGATGGATTTTTTGATTTTGGTTTTAGGGCAGATTCTCCAGATTGGCAAACTCTGTTGATGAGCGTAGCTATAAGAGCTTCTTTGGGTATAAGCAATCAGAATACTCTTACATACAATGTATTAAGAAAACCTCAAAAACGTCCTTTTGATGTAAGATTTATTGCAAATGGCGCAACAGCTTCTATTCCAAAAGATATGAAGAGAGCAGTAACTTATGGGAAACAATGTAGGATAAAACGAGTTTCTGGTGCTAACATACCAAAAAGAGAAGGGTGGGAATTTGACGGATATATTTATACCGTTGAAGGCACAAATATAAGCGAACGTATTAGCACAGAGCAGGCTTTAAATGGTTTCTTTATAAATAAGTTGCATGCAATGGGAAATATAACGCTTACGCTTCAATGGAAGCCACTTGTCACGGTTGAAGGTCTAGGCAATGATACGCCGCTTGATCAATTTGGTGTTAATGTCGGTACTTTTGGAGATACTATAGATTTATCAAGATATGAAGCACGACTTGGCCGAAGAATTACGTCATGGGAAAGGAGCGACGGGAAAAAACTCTTTGACCCAATAACAGAGCCTGTTAAATTTATACCTCATGATACACCAGCAAATCTATACGATGTAAGATATTTTTATAATGGAGCACAAACGGGACTGTTACAAAATGATATCGGCGCAGCACGTAAAGACTTTCCTTATGCTGTTGCCCCTAGTAATCCCCAAAGAGCAGGATATTTACTTAAAGGTTGTAAGATAACTATTGGTGATGTAACTATCCAAAAGACTGCAGAAAACGTAAAAGCAGGGTTTACAATACCTGCAGAAAATGTAACAAATCACATAAACATTGAATTTGAATGGGAACCAACTGTAACAATATACGCTGGGGCAGGGATATTTGGGAGAGAACCTCCTAATGGATCATCTATAATAATGTCTTTTTCTGATTTTAAAAATGATTTTAATTATAGGTATGCTTATCTTACTGTACTTACAGCTAGAGCAGGTTTGCAGAAATTGAATCATCCTGTAGGACGTAGTCGCATACATTGGCGATTGGCAGGCAGAGAGGAGAGAACAGAGCTTTCTGAAGATAATCTTAGTGCAAAAGTTATAGCAGGGGAACCTTTTTCTGTTGTCCCTTATTGGGATTATTCTGAATTTGGCTTGACATATGATGCTAAAGCAGCAGTAGAGGATGTAAGAGACAGGATTCCTGATGGTATGGCTGATGGTCCCGTTGTTTTTGGCCATCCTTTTACACTGCGAGGTTTTGCAAAACCTACAGGAGGAGACGTTCCGATGCTGTTTGCTTATGAGCGAGCTCTTGAGACTATTACACATCATCTTGTAGCAGGTGATAGACAAAGTATCGGTGCTGGTAAGATTGATTCCGTTACTCATAAAGTAACATTTTCTCTTACAGGAGCCGGGGAATCTGAAGACTTCGGTCCAGTTGAATTTGAGATTGATCATGGGGATGTTTTGGTAGATCCTAGAATTCCATTGGGTGTAGTTACTCTTTCCAATGGACGTATGGGCGAAATTAGCTACGAAGAAATCAAAGTTGGTGGCCGAGTTCTGGAACCTCAAGAACATGATGACTTTTTTGGGAAACAAAAAATAACTGGAGATGTTATTGTTAAATATAAATTTACACCTTCTGAGTACTCAATAACATTTGAAAACAAATATAGAGGTGCTCAGATTGCGAGTCCTGATTTAAAACTTACTTTAAATAATAGTGCTCCTGAAGTGGCACTATCTGCTGGTAATACAATTAAAAGACGAATTATTTCAGAAGATCCTATCCAGATAAAGTTAAGTAAAGATGCTCAACCTCCAACCCTGCAAGGTTTTGACAATCTTGAATTTGACTGTTATACATACACAATTCTAGGGACAAATATCATAGACGTTCCCATTTCATTTGAACAACTTAAAAAGGAAGAAGGTTTTACAATTCCTGGTGGTAATGTCACCGGGAATGTACGTATTGCAACAAAATGGAAACCAAAAGCCGGACAAGGTATCAAATTGCAGTTTGAAAATGTAGAGAATGTAAAAATAAATGAGGAAGAAGCTCTTCCAGACATACTTCTAGAAAGTATACAGGGAGAATCTACTTATCAGCTTCCAACCATTATTGCATTTAAAGAAGGATTTATTTACCAAGGATACAAGGTAAAAATTGGGAATAGAGAGGCTTTAACTGTTTCTGCAGAGGCTGCAATTTCTGATGATGGTAAAGATAAAAGAAGAATAAGAAAAAGTGATGTTATTGGGGAAACAGTGACAATTGAGGTTATATTTTCACCTTTAGTAATAATTGATCTAGATTTTGTCAGATGGAAAGAATTGGTAATGAGAGGCGAAGGTCATGATGCTGCTCCAGAGAGAGTACCTAAGCCTAAAGAAGGTATGAGTCTTGAAGAGTTTAAACAATTCATAAACAGTTATCCTGAAGGGGTTTTGGAAAGACATGTCACAAAGCCAATATTGTTATCTTCTTCTAGCACTCAAAAGCTTGAAATGCAGATGCCAGGTGGACAGTGGCAAGATTTTGGCTTAATCGGTATTAATAATGCAACTAGAGGCCCTATAAAAATCAGGGCAAGATATAATATTAATCAAGATAAAGCTTTAAGTGATAGAAAGGTTGTAATTCTTTCTGTAGTTGCAAGTAGTTTGTTTATTTTTGCATCATTGGCGATTGCATTCATACCAGTATTAAATGCAATATGGTGGGTGCAAGTGATTATATTTGCATTTGCTTCAATTTCCATTCCTATTATATTATTTTTAATAAATCGTGGTAGTAATACTGCTGTACTTATAAATGAGATAATCATTGCCATATTTTTGATGTTTTTCATCCCTACAGTAGCTGTTAGTGGCCTTATAGCTACTTTGTTTGCTTCACCTGTGATGATAGTTCTTTTTAGTATATATTCTTTAGTATTGTTAGGGATATTGGTTATCACAAAGAGTCCTTTGTTACCACATTTATGGAATAAAGTTAAAAAAGATTATATTGTAGAATATCAAGGGATTGGAGAAGAGCTATATAAGAAATGGAAAGAAATAAAAGAAAGGAGAGATTTATATGAAGATTCTATAGAGCAATGGATGACCCAAGAAGAAGAAACTGTAGCAAAAATTAAGCTTGACGATAAAGACATAAATATAACTGGATTTGTTGGTACAAACGTCACTGCATCATCACGGGAAATTACTAAAGAAGGAAATACTCTTACCTTGCCTATTATCAGTGCTTATAAAGAAGGGTATATCTATGAAGGATATGAAATTGAATTTACTGATGAAGGACGTAAGACTCTTACAGCTGAGGAGGCAACAAATAGTAGCGATAATTCTAAGCGAATCATTAATTTAACAGATAATCAGACAATACGGTCAATAAAAGTTAAGTTCTCCCCAAAAGTTGTAATAGATCTTGGTGAGTTGAGCTGGATAGAAGATATAGGGGATGGAATCCATCCTCTCCAAAAGCCTCCAACTACAATGTCTGCCACAGAGTTTAATAGAGACTACAAAGCTAGATTTAAAGAACATATCAAGGCTCCATTTTTTAGATCTAGCGGTGAAATAAAAATTGAAAGATCTGATGAACGTCCAATAACAGAAGACATTAATAGCCCAACAAGTGTAAATGTTGTTTATGAGCAACCTAGAAAGTTTACTACTTCGTTATCTATTACAATAACTGTATTGGCTTTATCTATTTGTGCGATATTAGTATTTTTGGTTTTGCCATTAGTTACAGCTTTGTTTGGCCAAATATTAATTGTTGTTGCAGCTGTAATTGCTCCATTACTTGCTTTATTGCTGTTAAAGTACAATGGTAGAGAAGGGTTTAAACAGTTCATACAATTTATAGTCCCATTACTGATCTTAATAGCTTTACCAATCTTTTCAGCCAGCATTATCAGTTTGGTGTTGGCAGGACTTTTTGTTGTTTGTGTCTTTTTACTGGCCTTTACAAATAAAGGGTGGTATTCATCATTCTTAAAAGAAATTCGGAAAGTAATCATACTGAAAATACAAGAGATAAATGTTGATAAACAAATAGATGATTTAATCGAATCTAATGATATGTTTAAAGCTGTTGCTGCTAGTTATACTTCGGAAGATAGAGCAAAAAGTTTAGTAAAAAGAGTCTTTAATTGGATATTTTTTTACGTTTTAGAAAGACCTGCTTTAATTGTGGCTGCTGTTTTTATTGCGGCATTTGTTGGTTTGTTAATAACAGAGGCCATTGTGGTTTTTGGTATTCCTGTTTGGGCAGTAATTGTAATCGTTGGAATTTTATTTATTGGTGGTATAGGAATTATTTCTTATAGAAATTATAAGAATAACCCATTACCAAAATATGAAAGTCCAGGAGAATCTCTTAACATTCAACAACAAGTACAACCACAACAAGTACAACCACAGCAAGAACAACCACAACAAGTACAACAATATAGAGGGAAAGTAGATTTTAAAGAATTGATTAAAGCTGCAAAAGTGTCTACTTACAAAGATAATACTACTGATAATGAGGTAGATATAGGTTACGTTCCTTCTAGAAAGACTATAGTTAATGGCACGGAGATAGATTGGTTATTTGATGGGTACAACATATCTATTGAATGTGCAGGAGATATTTTGGTTGATGAAGGTATGGATGATTTGACTGGCCTCGGTTGGAAGTTTGATGGTGGATTTCTAAAAAAAAGCGTCTCTGTAGCAGAATCTATAGCAGGTTTTAAAATTGATAAAAGACTTGTTGTTGGTAAAGTAAACGTTGCCATCGTTTGGAGACCGCAGATAAAAATTACTACTGGAGATGGAACATGGGTTGTTGGTAAAGGAGCACTTCGAGAAAATTTTTTTGTTAAACAGGAAACTAATATTAATGACATTCTAGATAAGTACTTGAATATACTGGCACCTCCAGTGGGACATCGCATATATGGATGGAATGTAAAAAGGCATGGTAATGATGCAGGCGAGCATTACGATAATGGTAACGTACCAAATATAAAAGAATGCGTTGAAATAACGCCTAATTTTGTAGCTAATGAATATACTGTTGAATTTACTGCTGGTCATGCTAATACTGCAGTCAGTAATATGCCGCCTGAAAACCATCTTCTAGCAAGCTTTGGACAAGAGTACCCATTTGGTAATTATAAACCTAATTGGTATGGTCATGGGACTTTTGTAGGTTGGCGCGTTCTAGGCACAGATGGCGATTATATAATTATACGCTCAGGGGAGAATAGAACTATAGATGCAAACTTAATCCCTAGAGGTAGAACAATAAAAGCAGAGGCTATTTGGAGTCATACTGTAAAATTTGACTTAAATGGTGGAAATTTAGACGGTGAAGTTAGATTAGATGATATACCTGATATTACCCATGGAGAAAAAATACCAGGAGATAAAGTTCCTCAAAGAGATCCGACAAAACCTGGACATAAATTTATTCGTTGGGAAGTGCTTCATTCTGATATGATTTTGTCAAGCCTTAAAGATATTAGTATATATGACAATATAACATTTATAGCCAAATGGGATGGATATACGGCAAAATTTTACTGGAACTTACAAGGAACATATGGAAGTGTAAATCAATTCCCTACTTTGAATAAGACGGTTAATAATGAAGGTAAAATTATTCTTGACAATAGAGAACTTCCAAAAAGAGATGGATATGATTTTGGTGGTTGGTATCTTGAGTCTGAATGCAAAAATGCTTTTGATCTAGAAACAGTCTTAGATGAAAATAAAACCCTTTACGCTAAGTGGACACCTCATAAATTTGATGTGGTAATTGATAATTCAAGACTTGAAAATATTCCAGAAGCCGCAAGAACAAAGATTTTTGATCAAGCTACATATGGGCAAGCATATAGATTGCCAAACGCAGATGAAATGAAGTTGGATGGCCTGGAATTTATAAGATGGGAATACAGAGTAGGTGATGCTGGCCAAAAAATTATCCTTAATATAGGTGATTCAATCCCAAATAATTGTGTTACAGGGAAAATACATGTAACACCAATCTATCAAATAAAAATAGGGTTAAATGCCACAATAGAAAGACTGAGTTTAGATAAACAGGGAATAATAGATTTATTAGAAAACCACATAAAAGTTTTGTATGGACAATCTTTGGAAAACGCTATTAATAATATAAAAACTGCAATTCTAAAAAAATCCAATGAATTAGTAGTATCTCATATATTTAATACTGATGCTACAATAGAAGAATTAACTAAATTAAATCCTATGAATGTTGCCAAAAAATCAACTGAATTAATAGTAAGATTTATATTAAAAATATACAAAATAACATATCAACAAGGAACTAATGAAGGAACTAATGTTTATGTTGACAACATGCCAGCACAAGAAGATAATATAAAACATGATGAATCCAGAAATTTATCAGCAAATATTCCAAGAAGAGATGGGTACAAATTTATAGGGTGGAAAATAGATGATAAAGTTTATAAGACTGGCGAAGGTGTAACAAATATAACTGCTAATTTAGTTGCAGTAGCTCAATGGTCACCAGAAGTAACATTTGTAAAAGGAAATGGTAATTGGCCCAAACCAATAGATGGTGACAATATTGTTTTGGTTGCTGAAAATGGAGCAGTGACATTCCCTTCAGCTAGTGACATAAATCCTCCTGAAGGCTACGATAGAGGTTCACTAAAATGGGTAAATGTAAATAATAAAGAAGAATCATATAACTATACCCATATATTAACAGATGTAACAAATACAATGCGGTTTAGACCTCAATGGGATCCTATCAACATTGATATCGATTTTGATTCCGGTGTTGCTAAAGGTGATGGTAAAATGGGGAATATGCCTGCACCAATGCGCACAGCTTTTGCAGGTGAAGTTGATCTTTCTAGAACTAATCCAACTTGGGTCGATGTGACAGATCAACCTATGGGAGAATTCACAGGTTGGCAGATTGAAGGTATGACAGGGGTTGGATCTTTTATACCAAAAGGCATGCCAATCAATAAAGTAACGATGAAAATGGCACCTGAAAACAAAATAAAACTTATAGCTCAATGGTTACATACGATAACATTTGACACAAACGGAGGACATGTTGATACCCAGGTATTAAGTGATATTAAACATGGAGGTATACTTAAAGTTCCTATAGTAACCCCTCCTGAAGATGTAAGTAAATTTAAGAGATGGGTAATAAAAGGTACGGACCAAACTTTTTCTCAAGATACGCTTGTATTAAAAAATATGACATTAGTTGCAGAGTATGAAGTTACTGTAACTTTAGAGATTCCTGAAGATGGTAGTGTAGATGTAACAGTTTCCCAAAAACAGGATACTTACAAACAACCGCTTCTCATTACAAGAGGAAAAACTTTTGCAAATGTAGTAACTCTAGGAGCTCCTAGTTGGGGAGGTAATCCTCGTCAATTTGGCAATGGATGGGAATATCAAGATGAAATGAACAGTTGGCAGCTGTTTGATCCAACCAATTTTATAATTAATAGAAATATTGTTATCCGTCCAAAAGTTAATGTCACTGCAACATTTAAAGCTGGGATACACAGAAATGATAAATATGGAAAAGTTAATGTTTCAGATTATGCACTATTGGGAGATAAGAAATTTGATGATCAATCTTCAGAACTAGATTATTATAGTAATACCGCTCAATTAAAAAATCTTTTGTCAAGAAAACCAACGTGGCCAGGGCATGTATTTTTAGGTTGGAATGATGGGCAAGGAAATACAATAGTAGACGCAGCAGGTGTAGAGGGTTACATAAAAGGAGACTTAAAATCAAATAGGACTTTTACTGCTAAATGGAGAGAATGTCAAGTAATATACAATGGTACATCAATACATGTCAACCATTCAGGAGAGATTGAATTTCCTGAGCCAAAGCCAATAAATGGATATCATTTTCTTAATTGGAAATTCACGTATGGAGAAGAGGAAATTCCATCGCTAGATGCAAGTACTCCTGTTCCAGGGGATGGGACACTAACTGAAAATTACAGTCCAAATGAATATGATGTTACCTTTAATCTTGGTGTTGGTGGTGTTACTTGGACGCCGCCTGACAATATAAAAGTTCTTTTTGATCAAGAGTATACAGTTACAGGTACAGCCCCTTTATGGCCTGATCATGGCAGATTTGTTGGTTGGAAAATAAGGGGACATGGAAACATAATACAAGATAATAAATTTAAGATGGACAATGTGGTTTATGTTTCAGAAGATAACAAAATAATACTAGAAGCTGTATGGGAGCATACAGTAAAATTGGATTACAATCTTATGCCTGGTGTAGAAAATAAAGACATAACAGTTCTTCATAATGGAACAAATGATGAAATCAAAATTCAAATATGGCCAAGACCTGACGAGAAAGTAACATTCCGATATTGGCAAATAGTTAAAAGAAATGGAGTACAAGTTCAAGGAAAAGAAATTTATAGTATAGGATCTCCAATAACTGATAATTTAGAGCTTAAAGCTATATGGATCGTAGAAGTAAGATTAATGTTTATGTATCAACAAAATGTTAGACAAAAGTTTATTATTTTTAGCTCTAATATTACTGGTAGTGTAGGTAGTGTAGTCCTTGGCACATCAATTTTGTCAATTGTTAAAAAATTTACTGAAAATATTAACCGAGTACACGCTATGTTAGGCCAAGCTAAATATAAAAAAGCAAAATTAGTTTTAAGTGACCTCTCAAAAAAAACCCGAAAAGTAAGAAATGAAAAAGCTGCTGGAGAACTTATAACAAAATCAAGTACTATAATAGCGCTATTTGCTTTACAAAAAAAGACTCTTACATACGACCTAGATGGGGGTGATTGGCCAGAAGGAGAACAAGAACCTTTAATAAAAGGTATAACTGAAGGAATTGATAGTACATTAGCTCTAACAAATAAAGTTCCAACAAGAGCTGGCTATAAATTTGCTGGTTGGCAAATAAAAGATACGTTTTATAAAGTCGGAGAAGACCATAATATAATGTTAAATGATAATTTAACAGCTGTTGCTAAGTGGGATATAGAAGTAAAAATACACAAAGGCGAAGGAACATGGAAAAGCGCTGATATACAAGGCGTAAAACCAAGTGATGAAGGTACTGTTATATTATATGCTCCATATAATACGGGGATTGTAACATTACCAAGTACCGAACATATAGATCCTCCTAAAGGTAGTGATCCAACAACTTTATCTTGGAATAGGGATGCTTCTCAAAATAGTCCTAATAATCAGATTAGAGTAGAAGGCCCAACTGAGTTTACTGCAGTTTGGAATAAAAATACTTACCCTGTAGAATTTAGGATTGGTGTGGCTGGTAATAATGGAAGTTTTGGAACAAATATTGGTAGTCTTACTGAACGCGCAACTTTTGGCTTTGACTATAAAGTACCTGAAGCTGTTAAACCAATATGGAATAATCAAGGGGGATGGTTTGTTGGTTGGAGAGTAAAAGGTATTACAGACATTATTAAGGATGGTACAATCCCTAATGTAAATGATAGCATGTTGCAGGATGGAAGATTAGTCTTAGAAGCTGTTTGGGAACATAAGGTTACTGTTAAGCTTGAGGAATATGGTGGAAGTCTTTATGGACATAATACAGATTACGATATAACTGTTGAGCATGCTAAACTCCTTTATAAGTATAAGTTAGGCGAGCTAACAAGTCTTGATAATAAACGTCAGTTTAGGGGCGGTTGGGAATTCTTAGATGGTACCGTATGGAAAAAATTTAGCTTTGAGACAGAAGTAACGAGAAATATGACGATACGTCCAGAGATGACAGTAGAGATAACTCTTAAGCCTGGCATTGCTCAACAAGCTTCTAAGAGCAAGAATGTTTATGGTGGTGATTATGAAGGAAGGAAAGAATATGGTAGTTTTAAAAGTCATAGTGTTAGTTATAATAGTAGTAATGGTATAAGTAGAATAAATCCGCCGTTTTGGCCTGGTCATAAATTAGAATATTGGCAAGATGAAGAAGAAAATAAATACTTATCATTGAAAGAAGTTAAGACTACTAAAAATATAACGCTTACTGCTAATTGGAGCACTTTCAAAGTACAATTTTATTTTGGAGGAGATTTAGTAACGGGCGTAGAAGCAGACGATAATGGTAAGATTGATCCAAATAAAGCTCCAAAAGTTAGCAGGACAGGGTATAGCTTTGTTGAATGGAAAGTTGAAGGTGGAGAATCCTTTGACTTTAACAATGAACTCAAAGCTACTATTACTTATGTTTATGCCGTCTGGAAACCAATAATGCATAACGTTACATATAACTTTGTTGGTATGAATAAACCGACTAATGTAGCAGAAAATACAACTATTGCCGACCAGACATCAGTTTTAACGTTAGTTGGCACAATGAACAATAATCCAGAGTTACCTAAACTTGATGCTGATATAGAAGAAAACCAAAAAAAGGGAAGGGTTACTAGAACAATAACAGTTAATAATACGCAAATAAGAGAACAAGACTATAATAATACACAAATAACTGGAGATGTTAATGTTACATATCAATTTACTCCTTATCCAACGGCGAATTTTAAAGTAGAGATATATGGTTTAGACGGCAAATCCACAGGTCGCTTTATAGAAAATATCCCCAACAATGGAAGCATTAGTCAACAGGACCCTGACCAGCAATCTATTCTACTAGAGGGTTCTGATGGGGGTGCTAGACTTGTGTATGCTGGTAGCTGGGAATACTCCGAAGATGGCGTTACCTGGTATCCTCTCGACTTTGCATCTTTTAAAGTTAATAAGGATGGCTATAAAATTAGACCGAAATCTAATAAAGAGTTCAGAGTAAGGTATGAGTTTCCTACAGGGACACATATTCCCAGCGCTTTTTCTGAAGGTAAAGAGCAACGTGGGGATATATTGGAACATTGGGTTCCTGCTGATTCAAAAATTGACAATCCTATTGATAATGCTAGGGTGCGTGGGACACAAACTATAGGCGATGTTCATGGTAGGATTATACTTGAAAGTTGCAATGAGACGGTTATTGATAAAGTGGTTCAGCATGGAGTAGAAGATGAACTTATTGAGTCTACAAGAAAGAGTACAAGAGACTTTGATTTTGAAAATGTAGTTAAAGGATCAGTCAATATAAAATATATTTTTAGTACTGACAAATATAATGTACTTATAGACAATGGAGGAACAGCGTATAGTAGTGATGCTTCTTATGTAAGAACAAATAATATGAATATCAAAGTTGGTATCAAAGAAGAGGCTCCTGCAGTGGAAAACCAAACAAATATAGATAATGGGACAGATGTAATTATACGTATTGATGGAGAAAGCAATCCAAATAGTGAGTATACATTTACAGGCTTTGAAGTGTATAAAGGAGGAATAAAAATTACGACTGTATCTTTAGATGTGGCTGGAAAAGCTGTATATAACATTTCTAAATTGAGAGATGATTATAGAATAGTGTTAACTTGGGAAGAAAAACCTATTCCTGATGAAAAAACAATCAAAGACTTTATTCTAGATTTGTCATCTCCTAGTGTATGGTTGACAAAGGGTACTGTACTAGATAGCGTAGAGACTAAGTTTATAAAATTTATTATCGCTTTTGGAGGTTTTACTCAAGCTGAAAAGCAGCATATTAGAGCTGCTTATTCCAACAAGAATCTGAATGATTTCAATGGTATAAAATCTACGAATGCTAACATAATAAGAGTATCTAAATTGCTCAAACAAGCAATTGAACGAAATCCTCGAAGAGCTAGAATAGTAGAATATATAAAAAACAATGAACAAATGAAACGTATTTTCCAAAACTTTGATTTAAATTTGATTTATGCATCAATGTATATCCGTGCAAATAATCCGAAGACTCCTGATATTAAAGCTAACGATATGATTTCTAAATTAAGAGATATATCCCGACCAAGAAAAAGAGATATACCCCGACCAGAAAAAAGAGATGCTAAGAGTTTAATTCCTAGAGTCTCTAGTCAATATGAGGCGAGTACTCTCTTGATTATGATGCCTTTTTGGGCTGCTTTTAAAGAAGGTTTAGGTCTCGAAACAGATCCATCCAAATTTAAACTCCAACCTTTCACATTTCCAATCGGGAGTATAGATTCTTTAAAATCTGTAGAATACATATCAGATAGTACAGAGTACAATCTCGTAAAATATCGTCCATATATTATAGGTGTGGAATATGTCGAACTAATATTAGAAAAAAAAGTTTTTTCTTCTGTAAAAACAGTTTTACCTTCTGTAAAAAAAGTTTTACCTGGAAAAAAAAAATCGCTAAGAAGTGCGCAAGAAGCAATAGAAATGGGCAGGCAAATAGCATCAAATCTGGTGAATGCGCAAGGGGAGCTACCGCTAGAAGCAATGAGAAGGCTTCTTGTGGCAATGAGTGGATTTGAAGAGCAGCAGAAGGAAGCAATAAGACAAGCGCAAGCCTTAATAGATGAAGGTAAGTATTACACATCAGAATCCAACGAAGAAATATTAGAGAAATTAATAGGAACCCTTCCAGAAGACCTAGCAAGAGAATTGAGAGAAGTATTGGAAATAGATAAGACAGAGGCATCAAGCGATGAAGTAATGTATTTTAGCATTGAAGATAAGAAGATTCACGTGAAATCAGCAATGATAAGAGGAATGTTTATAGATTTAGAGGGGAATGTAAGAAATAAAGGATTATTTGAAGTGTTTGTAAGGCACGAGCTAAGACACAGGAAGTACGCAGAGCCTAAAACAGCATTAGAGAGAGCAATCCATGGAATAGGGAATGTTGAAGAGTTTATAGTGTCGCTAGGAGATATATATGATTGGGTAAGAATAATGGGAATGGAGAGTGGATATAAAGGAGAAGTATTAGTATGGTATGAGGAAGCGCTAGAATATATAATGAGAAACCTGAGGCAGTTTAAGATACCATCGCAAATAGGCTCCGAGGAAGCAATAAGACAAGCGCAAGAACAAGCGACAACATATTATAAGAGGATAGAAGAAGGAGTGATAGATATAATAGAGCCCGTATATTATCAAAAGCCCGAAATGTTTATGCCGCTGGACGATAAAAAGTCATTGAGGATTATAGCATCAAGAAACATGGAAGAAGCAATAGAGCAAGCGAGAGAGTTGTTATCAAACGAGTATGGAGTGGTAGTAATAGGGAGAGTAGAGGCAGGAACGAAAATATTAGACGGGCAAATGTATAGATGTGTAGGGCAAAATGTGGTGTTTAGAGTTGTAGAGGAAGTAGGAGAAGGAAGAAGAAGAGAAGAGAGATTGGAATATGAGTGTTATGTAAGAGAAAGAGAAGAAGGAGTAAAAGTAATAATTTTGAAACTAAAAGGGAATGTAAATGTAGAGTTAGACACGCAAGAGAATTTTGCAAAGGCAGTAATGGAGTTATCGAAAGAGATAAATAATAATAGTGTATTTAGAGAAAGGGTTATGAAAGAGGAAGGAATGAAAAGAATGGAGATAAATGCATCAGTAGCAATGATAGACTTTGTAGGATTTGGAGAAGAGTTTGAAGTAGAAGGGTTGTTATATGGTGAGGTAAAGATGGAAGGAAGAGGAGCATGGAGAGAGTTAGAGACAAGAAGGAGAGATTTAAGGAGTGTATATATAACAAAGGACGCAGAGATATCAAGAGAAAACTTAACAAGAATAGACCAAGAAATAAAAGCACAAGAAATATATAAACTAGATGAACCTGAAAAGTATTGTGAGATAGAAGTAAGAAGAGAGAAGTTAAGAGATTCAAAGTTTGTGGAAAGAGGAGTAGAGGCAAAGAAAATGCAAGGAGCAACAGCAATAATATTGAATGTGATAGATGGTATAGATTTAAAAGAAGAAGAAGCAAGAAGAAGCTTAAAAATAGCGATAACAGCAATACATACATTGGGATTGAAAGTAACAATAAAGGTAGAAATGGAAAAAGAAAGAGAAGAGTATGATGAAATATTTAAGATATTATTTGAGGAAGGGAGTGATGGAGTAAGTTTAGACGCAAGAAAAATAGTAGATGTAAATAAGGTAAAAAGGACGCTAGAAATATTAAATAGAGTATCAGATATGCATGCAGTGGATGCAAGAAATACAATAAGACTAATGGACCAGGAAGCGTTGGAGACATTAAGAGAAGTAATAGGGAAAGAGCTAAAAGGGTACAATACGCTGTTTATAACGGAGGTAGATAGAGATACAGGAGAAGTGAAGGTAGATGAAACAAGAGGATTAAGTGCAATGAGACGTGGTTACGAAAGAGGAAGGAAGTTATCAGAAGTAAAAGTAGAAGTTGTAGTCCAAAACGTAACAGGATTGTTAAGAGTAATAACTAAAAGAGCAGGAGAAGTAAAAGGAGGAGAAATAAGAGAAGCAGTGAAAGAAGCAGGAGTGAATGTAGAGGTAGAAAAGCATATAGAGAGGATACTAGGGAAGACAAAAGAAGAAGCAAGAGGAACAGAAAAGAGTATAGAAACAGCAGGATTTATAAGAGGAGTATTAGAATCGTATTTGGTAAAGAAGTATATGGAAGCAGTAGGAGTAAGTAGAGAAGAATTTGAGATGAATGAAGTAAGCGAGAGAGAAGCGTTAGGAGTGTTAGAGAGTGCATTGTTTGTAGCCGATAGGAGTGTGTTTGAAAGTGTAGAGAGAGTAAGAGGATTTCTAAAAGAAGTTGGAGAAGAGTTGATGAGAAGGCCAGGAGGTCAAAGGACAGCAGGAGAACAAAAGAGGGAAGCGATAGAGTTTGTAAACGGATTAATAGAGAAGTTTGAGGAAGAAGGAATGATTACAGATGAAAGTGATAGGTTACCAGCCTTAAGGATAGCAATAGGAGTGATAGAAGAAGAATTGAATAAGATAAAGTTTAGTAAGATAGTGGAAGGAGTAAAGAAAAGAGCGAAAGTATCAGGAGGAGTGTTGATAAGAAGAGTGCTATCATCAGCGTAAAGGATGTAGGAATGATATGAAGAAAGGAGAGAAAAGATTGGACTGTAGGAGAAAAGAATGAAAAAGAAGATATTATGTTTAATAGTGTGGAATGTTGTTGTAGTATGTTATTATAACATATCGTATGCAGGAAAGACAGTGAACATAGATGTAGAGGTATCAAGTGCAGGATTTTACGCAGCCAATGGAGAAGAAAGGAATAATTATGGAACGCCATTTAGACAAGAGTCAAATGATAATATTTTAAATTTGAATGTTACACCAGGAACTAACTGTTATATTTGTGGAGGAGCAGGAAAAGGAGAGGTTTTTGATTTTATTAATCCAAACTTTTTATTAATGGCTGATAGAGGTTATTCTGACTTTACTAATCAAAACTATTTATTAGGTGATGTAAAGGAAAACAAACTAAATATATATTGTAATGTAGATGATGGGTGTTTTTTTGTAGGAGGAGTGACTTCAACAGGAACAGTTGCAAAAAATAGTGTAAATGTTTATGGTGCAGGAGGATCCGCTGAAAGCCTAATTTTTGGAGGGCTTGTATTTTGTTCAGGTTGTGTTGAAAATAATACAGTAAACATTTATAATGACTTTAGTGGTAGATGTATTGTTGGAGGTATAGGACTAGGTGATGATACTGGTGATTCAAATTTTAATATTGTGAACATTTTTTCTAGTTCGAATATTGCAGAACATCTTTGGGGTGGTGGGGTAAGTTTTGACGGAACTTGTATTGGTAATAAAGTCGATGTTTATGGTAGCATCACCATGCAAGGAGGCGAGCTAGAATGTGCATATATAGATGGTGGACATATTTGTACCAATGGCAGTGCAGAGAGGAACAGTGTAACCATTCTTGGAACTATTCAGTTCTTACAAGATTTAAAGATTTATGGTGGATATGTTTATAACGAAGGAAGTAGTAATGGTAATAGTGTAAACATTTCTGGAACTATTCATTCGAGGCAAGGTTTAAGGATTTTTGGTGGACATATTGGTACATATGGGTATGCCAATGGCATAGCTAGTAGGAATAGTGTAAACATTTCTGGAAGTATTGAGTCTAAGGAGAATTTTTTAGAGATTTTTGGTGGATATATTAATAGCAATGGCAATGCTACTATAAACAGTGTAAGCATTTCTGGAAGTATTAAGTCTGATGGGGATTTAGATATCAGAGGTGGACAAGTTGCAGGAGATGGCATAGCTAATAATAACAGAGTAAACATTTCTGGAGATATTCGCTCTAAGAAAGATCTAGATATCAGAGGAGGGGAAGTTAAAGGAAATGGCATTGCGAATGGTAATAGTGTAAACATTTCTGGAAGTATTGAGTGTGAGGACAATATATGTATTATAGGAGGAGGAGGAACTGATAGTAGATATCATATTATAGGCGTTTTAGATGGACCTAATGCGGTGTTGCCTACGCCATGTTACAATAGTGAAGGCAATGTAGTAAGCATTTCAGGTAAGATTGTTTCTGGTGGAAGAGTAGTTATTGTAGGTGGGAGTGCTTATAGGAATGCAGTAAATAATAAAGTAATAATATTGGAAACAGCCGAACTCCCAGAGCATAGTGTTTTATATGGAGGAAGTCTTTTAGAGGCTGGAGTGTCTTTAGGGAACTGTTTAGAAGTATCCT